>CAYQNS010000005.1:0-51958 GCA_964418755.1 uncultured Desulfobacteraceae bacterium | reverse complement strand
CCTCCTTATCACTTTTTAATTGCTTCAGTGGCGCTGAGTTTATGTATAATTTGGGGGGGTGCCTGGATAAAAGCACGATCATGTGTTGAGGTTGATTTTAAGCTCCTGACAAAATCAAAAAAACCCTGGAGCAAGTTACTTTGCCGGAAAGCCATATATCAACCGCTTCAAGATTGAGTGAGAGACGTACAATTATCTATTTTATTGAAATAATTTAGAATATAATCTAAATGTCTTCAGTCGGCATTGCCATCGCTCTATTTTTGGCGTTTCACATGTAAAATATATCACAACAATTTATCGTCGATAAGCTGTTGAAAATGATCGACAATCGTATCTTCTACGGGTCTATATTTTAACCCCAAATCTTTTAGCATACCAGGCGCCTGATCCGCGATGATTTCTAAATGACCTACACTTTGTTTATTTCCAGGGTTACGAACTGTTGAATGAACAATTCGGCCGTCATCAAGCAACTGCTTTATTATCCAACCGGCAATAAATCCACTTCCGCCAGTAACAATAATGGGCGCTGAATTATTAATCTCAGTCATTGTAATCCTCCATCCTTAAAATAAATCCCATATATTCATTAATCGCTTTCATAATAGAGATGTTTTGGCAAAAACAAATATCACTCAGTCTGCGACTAAGGTAGCTATCTACAGCTAATTTGAAGCGTTTGGAGATATAAAAACAGGAAAAAAAATATCTGCATATCTTTTCTTTTTTGCCTCTTTTGGTATCACATTGCACCTTGGTGTTCAACCTTCAAATTTTCACCCTATTTTCTCAAACGGCCACCAAAACGGTCGCTGAATACAAAAAAAGGGGTTACGCTTTGGTTTAACAATTTAGCGTAACCCCTTGTTTTGTTTAATGGTGCCGAAGGGGAGACTCGAACTCCCACCAGAATGCTCTGACTAGACCCTGAACCTAGCGCGTCTACCAATTCCGCCACTTCGGCATGTTTTACCTGAGTGAAATTAGATATTGCTTTCCCTCAGAAGGTGATTTACATATGTGATTTTAATTTTGATGTCAAGCCAATTTATTGCATTTTTTAATTATTGTTTTATTTTATTTTAAACTGTTCCGCCCAAGAATATAACTGTTTCTTCCTGAAAAACTAAAAAAAACAAAATCTCTTTCAGGTCAAGCAAAAATAAGCGCCGTGGATATCTTTCCGGCAATAATTTCATGGATACTATTGATATGAACCTTATCGAACGAATTGAAGACATAACCAAACCTTTTAAAAATGCTGTCATTACCATAGGAAATTTTGACGGTATGCACTTGGGGCACCAGTCACTTTTTCATGAAGTGATAGAAAAGGCCGACAGTATCCAAGGCACTTCGGTAGCCATGACTTTTGAGCCCCACCCCATCCGGGTTTTAAAACCAAACGGACATCCACCGCTGATAACCCTGTATGAGCAGAAAATAGAACTGATTGAAAGCTCGGGCATAGATGTCTTGATCTGCGTACCGTTTACACCGGAATTTGCAGATATTACGGCCGGATCATTTATTAAGGATATCATTGTAAACCGGATCGGGGCCAGAGCCATTGTTGTGGGCCGGGACTATACATTCGGCAAAAAACGGGAAGGCAACCTTGAAATGCTCAAAACCCTGGCCTCAGAGCTTGATTTTGAAGTCATTATTCCTGACTGGATCAAGTTGGCGAACGCTCTTCCGGACAGGATCAGCAGCACCGGTATTCGCAAATTCGTGATGGCCGGCAAGGTGGCCGAAGCACGCAAACTCCTGGGCCGGTTTTACCAAATCCGCGGAACGGTTGTCAAAGGCCGCAACCGAGGCGGAAAACTGCTCGGGTTTCCCACCGCAAACATCAACCTGCATGATGAACTGTGTCCAAAGATCGGCGTCTATGCGGTTACTGTACAATTCAACGGCGAAAGGCTCAAGGGCGTTGCCAATATCGGATACAGTCCCACCTTTGATGATCATATTCTCACCGTTGAGGTTCATATTCTCGATTTTGACCAGGAACTGTACAAAAAGAAAATCCGCGTCAATTTTATCCAACGCATTCGGGATGAAATCAAATTTGCAAATATTGCTGAACTTTCGGAACAAATCAAAAAAGATATTATCAAGGCGCGAAATATTCTCTAAATGTCTGAAAATCATTGCAAAAACTGCATTGCCAGGGCAAAGGGAAAAATGTTACATCTGCGATTGCAATGCCATTTTGGTTTTATATGAAAAAAAAAGTCGTTATTTCTCTGTCACTGGGGATCGTCTTATCTTTTGCGGCACTTTATTTTTCCTTTAAAAACGTACCGTTTGATGAACTGAGATCCTATATGGGAGCCATTGACCGCTTTTGGGTGGCCATCTCGGTTCTGATCGTTGTTTTATGCTTTGTATTAAGAGCTTGGCGCTGGCAGATCATCGTGGGGTCGACTCGAAAAATAGGTTTCCGGCAGGCATTTCATCCCATGATGATCGGCTTTATGATCAACTGCATACTACCCGGCCGTGTGGGCGAAGTGGCCCGACCGGTTATTTTGCAGAAAAATGAACGGATTCCCTTTTCCACAGGTCTGGCAACGGTGGCAGCCGAAAGAATATTTGACTTTATATTTTTGATTATTTTTTTTGCACTTGTACTGACCAAGATTGAAATAGACCCTGACCTTGACATGGTCTTCGGAAAATTTCATTTAAATCGGGGAACTCTCATATCCGTTGGTATGGGCATGGGGCAACTCAGCATCATCCTGATTGCCGGGATTGTTATACTGACAATTGAAAAATCCAGACGATTGGTAAAAAAACTGATCGAAAGCATCCCGGCAATGTTATTCTGGGCAGGACCGGCAGTCGGAAAAAAAATCAGGCTGAGAATATGCACACCCCTTTCAGAGTTCGTGGATCATCTATCCGATGGTTTCGAATTGCTGAAACACCCTGGAAAAATCGGCGTGTGTCTGGGCCTTTCGTCGCTGATATGGGGTCTTGCTGCTTTTTCCTACTACACCATGTCCCTGGGCTGTCCCGGTATCACACTGTCGTTTCTTGAAATTTCAGCCGTCATGATTATTATTTGTTTTTTTATCGCACTTCCCTCCGTGCCGGGATTCTGGGGACTGTGGGAAGCCGGCGGTATTTTTGCACTGACCCTGTTCGGCATATCGACCAGCCACGCGGCCGGCTATACCCTGGCCAACCATGCGGTACAGATGTTTCCGGTCATCCTGATCGGGCTTGGCTCCGCCGTGACCACCGGGATCAATATTATGAAAGTCAGTTATGGGAAAGAAGGCTAAAACAACCTTCGACTTAAACTGGATGTATTTAGGTATAACATTATGACAATATTGGATATTATTACATTCCCAGATAGTTTTCTCAAACAACCCACAAAACCTGTTGAGAATATAGATGATTCAATCCAGCAAATAATTAACAACATGATCGAGACCATGTATCAGGCACCCGGTGTGGGGCTGGCCGCTATCCAGGCCGGCATTGACAAAAGCATCATTGTGTATGACCCCACCGCCGGAGTTGAAAAACGTGAACCCGGGGTATTGATCAATCCTGTTGTCATTTCCAAAGAGGGCACCCGGGTTTCTGAAAACGAAGGATGCCTGAGCGTTCCGGATTTAAGAGCCGATGTCCGTCGGTCGGATGCGGTTGTCGTTGAAGGCGTGGATCGGGACGGCAAACCCGTGCATATTGAAACCCAGGATTTTCTATCGGTAATCCTGGAGCACGAGATCGATCATTTGAACGGCATTCTCTTTATCGACCACATCAGTTCGCTGAAACGCCAACTGTATACCCGCAGGGTAAAAAAACAACTAAAGGCAAAATGAAACAGCTAAAAATCATTTTCATGGGAACGCCGGACTTTTCCGTTCCGGCCCTCAAAATATTATCTCAAAACGGGTATGAGGTGGCACTGGTAGTCACCCAGCCGGATCGTCCCAGGGGACGGGGGTGTAAACTCACGCCGCCGCCGGTAAAGGCTACGGCCCTGGATCTGGGGTTGCCGGTGGTTCAGCCTCAAACTATTCGGGACCCGTTGTTTATCGATCAGATGCGTGCGCTTGAACCGGACCTGTTCGTCGTAGTAGCCCTGGGCCAGATACTCCCGCAGGAGCTTCTTGACATTCCCCCTTCAGGGGCCGTCAATATCCATGGTTCACTACTGCCCCGCTATAGAGGGCCGGCACCGATCCAGTGGGCCCTTATCAACAATGAAAGGGAAACCGGCATCACCACCATGCTCATGGACAACGGCCTTGATACCGGTGATATTCTGATGACGGCCGGAACCCGCATTACACCCGACGACACATCCTCCACATTGCATGACCGCCTGGCGGACATGGGCGCCGATTTACTGATCAAAACCATCACAGGGCTGAAATCACATGCTATCGTTCCCCAACCCCAGGATCATGCCCTGGCCACCTATGCACCGCTTTTAAAAAAAAGCGATGGACGAATTGACTGGAACAAACCGGCACAACTGATAGAAGCCTTTATTCGCGGTATGACTCCCTGGCCCGGGGCCTTTACCTTCCGGGAGAATAAGCGGCTCAAAATCTTCAAGGCCCTGGCCAACACCCAGAAAACAACCCAGGCTGCCGGAACCGTGGTCCGGGGATTTTCCGATGAGTTACGAATTGCAACGGGCCGGGGAACCCTGAGTCTCTGTGAAATCCAGGGGGCCTCGGGCAAGCGGCTCGACATCAAGAATTATCTCCGCGGCCATAATATAGAGCCGGGATCTGTTTTCTCCTGAAAAAGTGACCCCATGTCCCCTGATCCACGTAAAATCGCACTTACAATTCTCAACACGCTGGATGGTGCCCAAACGACCCTCGACAGAGCCATGGATGCGGCTACGGCCGAAGGTATCTCTCTTTCCAGGCGCGATCGGGCCCTGCTCAATGCCCTGGTATACGGCATTCTCAGATGGCGGGGACGTATCGACTGGATTATCGATCACTTTTCCAAAACTCCTTTTAAGAAAATCGATCCGCCAATCTTAAACATTCTGCGGCTGGGCCTTTTCCAGATCATTTATTTAAACCGCATCCCCCTGTCCGCGGCAGTCAATACCTCCGTGGAAATGGCCAAATCAAAAAAAAAGCCGTGGTTGGCCGGCTTTGTCAATGCGCTGCTGCGCAATGCTGCAAAAGGGTATCAGGCCGTCTTGTTTCCCGACCCATTAAAAAATCCCGTAGCCGGGCTTTCAGCAGAAAAATCATTTCCCCGATGGCTGATCAAAAAATGGCTGGCCCGCTTTGGAATGGATGAAACCCGACAGTTGTGTGATGCCATCAACACAATCCCCTTCATCACAGCAAGAACCAACACGCTCAAGACCTCACGCCGGGACCTGCTGATATCTCTTGAAAATGAAGTGCAAAACCCTGTACCCACGAATTTTTCCCCGAACGGGATACATTTTTCAACGCATCGAACAGCTATTGCAGATATCCAGGCCTTTAAAAGCGGCGAATTTCAGATACAGGATGAAGCGGCCCAGATTGTTTCCATGCTTTTGAACCCGCAGCCGGGTGAAGCCGTTCTGGATGCCTGTGCCGGCCTGGGGGGCAAAACCGGCCATATGGCGCAACTGATGAAGAACAGCGGCCGCATCATTGCAACGGACAATTCATCCGATAAACTGCAGCAGCTTGAATTCGAGATGAAACGCCTGGGTGTCAAAATAGTATCAAGCATACGGCATGACTTGATTCAAAACCCGATTCCCGAGCACCTGGGCCTGTTTGACCGGATTTTACTGGATGCGCCCTGCTCCGGCCTGGGAGTGATGCGCCGCAATCCGGACACGAAATGGGCCGCATCCAAAAAAGACTTAGACCGCTTTCAGGCCAGGCAAATATCCCTGCTCCACAATCTGGCGCACCGGGTAAAGCAAAACGGCCGCCTGGTGTATGCGGTGTGCAGTATGGAACCCGAAGAAAACGAAGCTGTTGTTGAGCGTTTCCTGCAAACCAGTTCCTGTTTTATAATAGACAAAACACCCATAAATCCTGCTGCCGGGGTAGCAGCCCTGATAAATCCGGAAGGCTGGTTCCGATCCTTTCCCCATCAACATGACATGGACGGCTTTTTTGCGGTCTGTTTTATAAAAAAAGGTTGAAATCGGAAGTCGGAGGTCAGAGGACGGAAGGCAGAGGACAGAAATCGGAGGACGGAAGGCGGAAGGCGAAATTTTACCGGGACCCACCCTGCGATGTGCACAACATTCAACGTACGACATTCAACGTTCAACATTCAACACATTCCGTTATCAATCGTGTTTACAAATGGTTTCGGGCAGGTTATACTATTTTTTAATTTGCCGATTGCATAAGAGCGATGAGGCCCTTGATGTACAATCATTTTTGGCTTTCAGGCTCGGCAGCAAAATTATTGGCCCATACCAATGTAATAAACATTTTCATAAACCCCTATTTTTTAAAAGGCATAACTGAACATGCATCGATCCCGGGCATTAAAATCCTGTAAACAAGCGTGCCCGCGTTTGTTAATGCGTGTCAGCGTCTGCCTTCGCACAAGTATCAGTGAGCTGTAACCATGCCGGTATTTGAATATACAGCCTTAAACGCCAAGGGAAAACCCGTTTCCGGTATTCTGGATTCTGAAAGCGCAGTTACGGCCCGCCAAAAACTAAGGTCGTCACGGATTTTCCCGGTCAAAATTACGGAAGTTCATGACACGGTTAAAAAAAAGAACCGTCCTTTTTTATCATCCCTGCATCTGGGCAGACGGATCAAGCAATCCGAACTATCCATGCTGACCCGGCAGCTATCGACCCTGGTGGGCGCGGGTTTTCCACTTGTATCGGCCCTTGACGCACTTCTGCCCCAGACAAAAACCCCTGCCCTGCACAGGCGGATGGCCAAAATCAAGGATATGATTGTTGAAGGCCGGAGCTTTGCAGATGCGCTTTCTTTGTATCCTGAAACCTTTTCAGCACTTTATATCAACATGGTACGGGCCGGGGAAACTTCCGGCACCCTGGAAATCGTCTTACACCAATTGGCAGACATTACCGAAAAACAACAGGCATTAAACAGCCGTATCCGCAATGCCCTGGCCTATCCTATCCTGATGGCCTTTATCGGTTCAGTGGTTCTGTTTCTGCTTTTGGCGTTTATCGTTCCCAGCATCACCGGCATATTCACCGACATGAACCAGACCCTTCCGGCACCGACTCTTTTTCTTATCAGCCTCAGCGAACTTTTCAAATCCTTCTGGTGGGGCATTCTCATTATTCTGGCCGCCATTCCGGTGGTCCTGCGCAGCATAAAAAAAACAAACAAAGGCCGTGCGATGGTTGACAAGACAGTGCTGCGAATACCATTGATCGGCCATCTGGCAAAAAAAATCGCTGCCGCCCGCTTTTCCCGCACGCTGGGATCGCTCCTTGATAATGGTGTTTCCATGTTATCGGCCCTTGAAATTGTTAAAAATATTGTGGGCAATGTAATCATTTCCAACACCATTGAAGACGCGGCAATCAAGGTGAGCAAGGGGCAGGGGCTGGGTGCTTCACTGGAGACGTCGCCGGTGTTCCCAAATCTTTCAATTCAGATGATTCAGCTTGGAGAGCAAAGCGGCGAACTGGAAACCATGCTGGGTAAGGTGGCCGATGTCTATGAAAATGAGGTTGAATCAACGGTACTGGGCCTGACCGCACTGCTGGAACCAATCATGATACTGGTAATGGGCGTGGTGGTCGGGTTTATCGTACTGTCCATATGCCTCCCGATTTTTGAAATGAACCAGTTGGTGATGTAATGGTTCAAGGGCCGAAACTGGAAATTAGAAACTTGTAGCTGGAAACGAATACAGAATATTCAAAACAAAACCTGCATGACGAGATATGAAATATATTTTCGGAGGAAGAATGAAAAAAGGATTTTTACTGCAAAACGCAAACAACCGTGGATTTACCCTGATTGAACTGATGGTAGTCATCGTTATCCTGGGCATTCTCGTCGGCCTGATCGTTCCCAGAATTATGGGACGTCCCGAAGAAGCCAAACGGCTCAAGGCCAAGATGCAGATTGAAAGCTTTGAAACCGCCTTAAAATTATTTAATCTGGATAACGGCTTTTACCCTGATACCGAGCAGGGGCTGCAGGCCCTGATTGAAGAACCCGATTCCGGCCGGATTCCCAAAAACTGGAAAAGCGGTGGTTATTTTGAAAAAGGCAAGATTCCCAAAGATCCCTGGCGCAATGAATTTGTATACCTTTCACCGGGAGTTCACGGAGATCTTGACATATCGTCCTACGGTGCCGATGGAGTGCCCGGAGGCGAGGACAAAAACAGTGACATCAACAACTGGGAGATTGAATAACCGCGTGTCTGCTCATATCAATGCAGCCTGCGGGCCCCTTCGAGAGCACTTATTGATGGATGGCGCCGGTAAAAACAGCATTGCCCGGCAGTGCTTGTTTTGTTCAAACAAAGGCTTCACTTTAATTGAACTGATCGTTGTACTTGCCCTTATCAGTATTGTGCTTTTTTTTGCAACCCCCCGATTTCAGAATACGGTTCTCACCGATTCAAAAAAAGTCATAACCCGCTGGATTATGACAAACACCCGGGTTCTTAAGGTAAATGCCCTTAAACACCAGAAACGCTATGCCATGCACATTGATCTGGATAGCGGCATTTTGTGGACAACCAGCGAAGGCATGACCGCCGAAGAAACCGAAAAGGCCGCCCAAAAAAGTTTTCAGTTTCCCGATGACCTGAAACTGATCGATGTTGAATATCCGGGCCGGGGAAAAGTGACCACAGGCCAGGCTGATATTTTTTTCTACAAGGAAAATTATTCACAAACGGCGTTTATCCACGTGAAAGACGACGGGTTTCATAAAATGACATTTCAGATCGAACCTTTTTTACCCGAGGCAAAAATCTTTGATGAATATGTTGAATTTGAAAAATAACAAAACGGAGATATCGGATTGCGGTTTTACCCTGCTGGAGGTCATGGTAGCCCTGTCCATCATGTCCATAGTGCTGGTGGCGGTCTATAGAATGCAATCTCAAACCATCCGCATGGTTGCGGCGGAAAAATTTTACGCCTGCGCCCCCTTCATGGCCCAAAGCAAAACAGCCCAAATCATGGCTGCCGGTCAGGAAAATACCGAGAGCGATACCGGTGATTTTGGAACTGATTTGCCGGGATATACATGGGAGGTATCCATGGAGAATACAGCGTCCGAAGAACTGGAAGCCGAATCCGGCAACCTGAAAAAAATTGATGTAACCGTTCTTTTTAACGCCGGTGAATTTAAATATGCCCTGAGAAGCTATTTTTATATGAGGGATGAATGATAAGGGCTAATTATGAATACGGAATGATGAATATGGTATCACTGCGCTCTATCAATTTTACGACTTGCCACGGGCCGTCAGAGTATACTCGAATGATCCGATTGCACCCCTGCACTTTTTGCACTCAGTATTCAAAATTCAAAATTCAAAATTTATCATTAAAAACATCTGGATTTACCCTGATTGAGATTATAACCGCTATTTTCATTTTTTCGATCATCGTGACCACCATTTTCGGATCTTATAATGCCGTTTTTTCCGATGTTGCGACCATTAAATATAGTATGGGGCAATCTAAAATGGCCCAGGTCTGTCTGAATCGGATAACTGCCGATCTCCAGGCCGCCTGGGTGTCGACAACGCCTGTGTATGCAAAACCTGAATTTAACGCACCGCCGGATCCCTATCGGGTTTACGGCAAAACAGAGGAGGTTGGAGACACGTCGTTCGGTCATCTGAGGCTGGCATCCCTGGCCCATCTGCTACTGAACAATGATCATCAGACAGGCGGCATTGCTGAAATCGTTTATTATGTCCAGACAGTGGATGAAAAATACGTACTTAGACGCGCGGACAGGCTTTTCCCGTTTTCATCCGAATTCGAGGCAAGCCCCTTGGACCCGATTGTTTGTGAAAACATCAAATCGCTTGTATTCACTTACTATGATAAAGAAGAAGAAACATTTGAGGAGTGGGATTCGGATGCCGCGGAATTCGGCTACGCCACCCCCAGAGCCATCGGCATAACGTTTGCAATAGGAGACGAGGACAGGTTTCAAACTTTTGAAACCACGGTTTTCCTTTTTTCCTGCCGGGAAAAAATCGAGTGAGCTCAATAAATTTAAAAAAACCTGACAACCATGGACACCATTTTAAAACATAACCGCGGCATAGCCCTGCTGATCGTCCTTGCAGTGATCACCCTGCTGATTACAACTGCCCTGGAACTTAACCGCAGGGCCCGATCGTCCGTCACAGCCACCATGGTCATGCGGGACCAGGTCACCCTGATGCAGATGGCATCGTCCGGCATACAGATGGCCATGGCCATCCTGATCAAGGACAAAAATGAATCTGAAGTCGATTCGATGCAGGAAGACTGGGCCGAGCCTGATACAATAACCGATTTCTTATCCGTGCTCAATTTTGACGAGGGCAAAGTTACCGTAACCATCGAAGATGAAATGGCCAAAATTCAGATCAATGCACTGGTAAAATTTCCCGAAGGCAAAGATTTTAATGAACCCCAGCACTTCTTATGGGCCAGACTGCTGCAAAGTATGATCGATCAGGAAACGGAAGCATTGGAGGATATCGAACCTGTCGGAATCATCAATTCGGTCAAGGACTGGCTTGACTCTAATGACAACGATGCCATCACCGGTCTCACCGGCGCCGAATCCGATTACTACGAGGGCTTGGAGCAGCCGTATCCCTGTAAAAACGGCCCCTTCAGCCACCTGGACGAGCTTGTGAGGGTCAAAGGCATCACTCCTGAATTTTTAAACGGATTCGGCGGGATTCAGGGCCTTGCCCGATATATAACGGTTTATGGTGCAACAGATACCGGAAATAATAAATTCACCTATGACGGTAAAATAAATATCAACACCGCCGAGTTGCCTGTCATTGCTGCGCTTTTGCCCGAGGGCAACGAAGAGTTCGCCATGGCCATCTATGAGTATCGGCAGGAAAAATCAGATGATCAGTTCTTAAACCCTTTGAACAAAGACTGGTATATGAATTGCCCGGGATGTAAAGACAGCGGCATCAACAAAGATCTTATCACCACAGCCAGCGATATCTTCGAAATCCAGGCATCGGCGACCCTGCATGACATAAAAACAACGGTAAGTGCGGTTGTGCGGCGTGAAAAAGAAAAAAAATCCGGCAAATATCAGTGCAAAATTTTATCTTGGCAAACCCGATAGAGTATACTATATTATACGTTTCGTTTTAAAAAAATGCTTTCATGTTCGGCATAAAAATTGCGTTAATCTTTTAAAATTCGGTAACGTTCACGGACAAAATAAAGCTGACGGCGACGGTTTTTATCCTTACATGAGACTACTAAAAAACGACATGGGGACATTACCTTGAGCAAAAAAATCCTCGGCCTTGATATTCGGCATAATTCAATATCTGCGGTGGCAATTAAAAACACTCTGAGCGGCAACTCGATTGAAGCATACGCTCAAGTGCCCGTTGCCGGCGAGGGGAGTTTTGAAAACGCCATGGCTTCAGCGCTGGAAAATCTTGCTCGGGAGATGGACCTTTCCTGCTCAAACTGTGCCGCATCTTTCCCTGCGGCCGAATTTTTTTTCCGCAACTTTCAAGTTCCGTTTAAAGGCCATAAAAAAATTCGCCAGATCCTTGCCTATGAGCTGGAACCGCTGCTGCCGGTTCCGGTAGATGACCTGATTTTTGATTTTCATACACTTGGAAGTGCCGACAATTCAGGTTCCACCCATATTTTTGTGGCCGGCCTGGAAAATGCCCGGCTTTCTTCATATCTGGACATACTGGCAACCCATGGGATTGATCCGGATGTTATCACCGTGGGTGGCGGATATTCAACGGCCCTCTGCCTGGCAAAAGCGCCGGACATTGCACCCAATACCCTTCTGGTGGAGATTGATCCGCGGAAAAGTACGATCATCGCCATCATGGCCAAACAGATTCATCTGATTCGCACGGTCGGCCTGAACCCGGATACGTCCCGGACTGCCCGATCCCTGAGCATCGAAATTCAGCGCCTGCTGCTCGCATTTGAAGAACAGTTCGAGGTCGATTTCAGACCGGATCAGATCTATCTGACCGGCCCTGGCCGCGTGACGCCTGATTTTCAGGCAGACATTGCGAAATTTACCGAATACCCCGTATCTATTTGCAATCTGGCCGCCCTGACCGATACAACCCTGGTCGAAACCGGAATTGATAGTTGGATCCCGGCCGGGATGGATCCCGCCCTGGCCCTGGCCCTTCTCCTTTCCGAACGAACACAATGCCTGAATGTCCGCAGGGGCCCATTTGCGGTCAAAAAACACTGGACGAAACATAAAAACAGCTTTATCAAAACCGCTACTCTGGCAATTCTGGTGGTTATCACGGGCTTAGTAAATATCATGATCGACAGCAGCAGCTCAAGCAGGCAGCTGCTTCGACTGGACACCCGGATTCATGAAATCTTCAAATCAACTTTCCCGGAAGTTAAACGGATCGTCGACCCGTTGCAGCAGATGCGCATAAAAATTGAAGAGGTTAAAAAAAAGCAGCTATTTTCCGGGAATACCGGCAGATATATCCCCAGAATTGAAATTTTAGAGCAGATCAGCAGACATACTCCATCCAAGACAGATGTCGATCTGAACCGGCTGGTGATCAGTCCCGATAATATTTTGATCTCCGGCATAACCGACACATTCAATTCCGTAGACGATATAAAAAACCAACTTGGCAAGGTACCCCTGTTCAAATCGGTCGCCATTAGTTCGGCCAATATCGACAAGCCCGGAAACAAGGTACGCTTTAAATTAAAAATAGTACTGTAGGAGCACCATCAAGCGATGGCCATAAAACTGAAAAAAAGAGAACGGTACGCCATATATGCAGCCGGTGTTTTTATATGCATTTTTGTCGGGCTGCAATTTATTGTCTTTCCCTTTCTGGACAAAAGAGAGCAGGTTCAAAGATCTCTGCAGGTCAAAACCCGGATTTTGGCGGACATGGTTCTGCTCAAAACGGAATATGAATCATTGCGCAATCAGGCGGATTCGGCAAAATCAAGATTCTCCAAACGGCCCAGGGGGTTTACGCTTTTTTCGTTCCTTGACGATCTGGCCGGAAAAGCCCGGATTAAAAGCAATATAACCTATATGAAACCATCCATCTCAACTCAAAAAAACAGCCCCTACAAACTGTCCCTGGTGGAGATGAAACTGCAGGCTGTAACGCTCAACCAACTGACCACCTACCTGCACATGGTGGAAACATCCCCGAACATGGTACGGGTAAAACGGTTATCGATACTAAAAAAAGAAAATCAGAAAAGCGGCATAAATGTTGTGCTGCAGGTTGAAACTCTGGAAACGTAGGACGATTATGAGCAACACCAAAAAAATCTTTTTGTACGCCACTTATATTGCTGTAATCACCTGCATTTTATTGTATTACCTTTTCCCGTCGGATATGATAAAAAAAACCTTGGCGTATAAAGTGTCCCGGGCCAATCCGGATTTCTCGATCATAACCGAACAGGCGGTCCCGATTCTGCCACCGGGATTAAAGCTGAAGGAAGTAACCATAAAACGGTTCGACGATGCTATTTTCGATATCACTGAAATAAAAATAAAACCGGCATTGCTCTCTTTTCTCAAACCCAAAACGGTTTACACGTTCACGGGCCTGACAGGGGGCGGGGGTTTTGATGGAACGGCTGTCGTTTCCAAAAAAAAATCAGATGGCCGTTTCCGCATCAATATTAACCTGAACGAAATTCAAATCCTGGAAATCCCCGGATTACAGGATTTTTCCAAATACCGGACCGCCGGACTGCTTTCCGGTCAACTGGCTTTTGACAAAAGCCGCAGACCACTTGTAAATGCACAGGCCAACCTGAATCTGGCCAATGCAATGCTTACATTTCCTGCTCCGGTATTTGGGCTGGACAGCGTATCATTTCAATATGTCGAAGGAGAAATCACATTCAACGGCCGCAAAATGCAGATAAAAAAATGTACGTTCAACGGAACTCAGGTAGATGGTACGATTGCCGGCGCCATCCTTTTAAAAAACCCTTTTGAAAAAAGTACATTGCGGCTCAGCGGTTCAATCCAGCCCCACTCGAACTTTATCGCAGGTCTTGGCCAGGGTATTGCCGGTATATTGCTGCCGCAAATAAAATCCACTAAAAACGGCATTAAATTCAAAATCAGGGGAACGCTGGAAGACCCAAAGTTTTCACTTTAAAGAATTAATTTAAAAAGACGGAAAAAATAGTTAACCGTTCGATCTGAACAAACACCCTGAATCGTACCATTGACAAAAGATATGACAAAAACTTATTTCACTATTTTCAACCTGCTGTTACTGACTGCCGGCATATATCTGGGGGTTACCGCCTTTTACAAGACGGCTGCAACCAGGATGGCGCAATCCCACCGCTCCGAGGTCAGTACCCGCAATATCATCAAACCGGATAAAAAAATTCTGCAACCGCTTTCAGACTATAGCATCATTATAGAGCGCAATCTTTTTCATACGGAAACAGGTAACGTTCCTGAAGCCGTGCAGCGGGTCGATCTGGACACTCTGAAACAAACCGATCTGAAACTTAAACTCTGGGGAACCGTTACCGGGGTGCAGGGAAAAGACCGCGCAGTCATCGAAGATACAAAAGAAAGGAAACAGAATCTTTACGGCAACGGCGATTCGATTCAGGGGGCAGTCGTAAAACTGATCCTGCGGGAAAAGGTTATATTGAGTGTCAACGGCAAAGATGAAATTCTGGAAATGGAAAAACTGCAAAGCGGCAGATCGCAGCGTACATCGCCTTCCGGACGTTCCGAGGCTGTATCAAAATCATCTCCGGCAAGATCCTATAAGATAAAATTAAAACGTTCCCAGATCGAAGATGCCATGGCCAATATGAATGACCTCATGAACCAGGTAAAGGTTCGACCCTATATTGAAAACGGGGAGCCGGGCGGGCTTATTCTTTCCGGAATCAAGCCCAATTCGCTTTTTCGGAAAATGGGACTGAGAAACGGAGATATCATAAAGGGTGTGGAGGGAGAAGAAATCCAATCCATGGATGATGCGATAAACTTCTACTCAAAGCTGAAATCAGCTTCCAGTGCGGCCCTGCAAATCAAACGCCGGGGCCAGTTGAGGGACATCGTTTATAATATTGAAAATTGAGTACTTCGATTACTTGCATTGCAAACTTTTAACAATCGGTAAAAAAATGAAACCACATGCCAGGATATTCAAATTAGACAGATGCATCGTGATGCTTCTGCACGCAATATTGTTTTTTTTGACAGCGCAGGCTCTGCCGGCCTTTGCTGTCGAAGCAGCCGGTAAACCGGCAGTTTCACCGGAGGCGGCGGCCCAGCGGTTCATATCCATTGATTTCAACAATGTTGACATCAATGTGTTTATCAAATTTATCAGTGAACTGACCGGGAAAAACTTTGTCGTGGATCAACGGGTCAAGGGCAAAGTTACCATCATTTCACCGGCTAAAATATCACTGGACGAAGCCTTCAAGGTGTTTGAATCCGTCCTGGAAGTTCACGGATATACAACGATCAAGGCCGGAAAAATCACAAAGATAGTACCGTCCCCTGCCGCCCGCTCCAAAAATATCAAAACCCTGCTTCAAAAAGAGTCCGGCAGCCCTGAAGACACCATCGTCACGCAGTTGATTCATTTGAAATATGCCGGACCCGATGAAATCAAGCGGCTCTTTACGCCCCTGATTTCCAAAAGCAGTGTAATTCTGTCCTACCCGCCCACCAATACTTTAATCGTCACCGATGTCTATTCCAATATAAAACGGCTGCTGCGCATCCTGAAAACCATTGACATTACCGGAATCGGCCACCAGATTTCGGTCATCCCCATCGAATATGCAGATTCAACCAAGCTGGTCAAAATTCTGACATCCGTATTTCAGACCACCAAAAAAGTCAAGAAGGGCGCAAGTGCCAAAACCATTAAATTTGTGGCCGACGAAAGGACCAACACCATTATCCTGCTGGCCAGCGAGGTGGACACGGAAAGGGTGTCCGGACTGATCAGGCTGCTTGACCGGGAAACACCCCGGGGCCAGGAAACGATCCATGTCTATTATCTGGAAAATGCCAATGCAGAGGATCTGGCCACGGTATTACAGGAACTGCCCGCCAAAAAAAATGCCACGGTCAAGGGCAAAAAAGTAAGCATTGTCTCCGAAACAGTGAAAATAAAGGCGGACAAGGCCACCAACAGCCTGATCATCATGGCTGAAAAAGAGGATTACCAGGTACTGGAAGAGATCATCAAAAAACTGGATATACCCCGGGCCATGGTCTATATCGAAGCGTTGATCATGGAGGTCAACGTGGACAAGGATTTTCGGCTCGGGACCGAGTGGGCCGTGGGTGCGAAAGCGGCTCACAGCGGTACCCAGGGTGCTATCGGCGGCGGCTTTTCCGGCGGGGCCTCCGGTGGAGATTCCGGGTATGACAACAGCGTTTTAGTTACCGACGGCGGATTTCCGGTACCCATTCCCCTTCCCGGGGGGTTCAGTATGGGCGTCATGGGAGAGGCTATCAAAGTCGGCAACCTGATCTTTCCCAGTATTTCAGCGGTGATCCAGGCCTACAAAAAAGACAAGGATGTTCAGATCCTTTCCACCCCCCAGATCCTCACCACCGATAATGAAAAGGCCTCCATTACCGTGGGCAAGAATGTGCCTTATCAAACGAGATCGGCCGCTGAAGGCACCACCGATACCTATAGTTCCTACGAGTACAAGGACGTGGGAAAAACCCTTGAAATTACGCCCCAGATCAGCAAGGACCGCATGATCCGTCTGGAGCTGAAGCTTACTGTGGAATCTCTTGAGAGTCAGGTGGGGGATCCCCGACCCACCACCTTAAAGCGTACCATGGAAACCACGGTGCTGGTAAAAGATAAAAATACGGTGGTACTGGGCGGATTGATCGATGATATCAACTCCAACATTGTGTACAAGACGCCCTGTTTAGGAGATATCCCCATGCTGGGATGGATGTTCAAAGCAAAAGCCAAAGGTAGTTCCAAAACCAATTTATATATCTTCCTGACCCCCAAGGTAATTGAAACCGAAAACGAGGCCAAAAAAGTTTATCAGGATAAAATAGACCACATGAACAAACTGTCTTCCGGACAGATCAAGATGTACGATGCGGAAGAGTAAGGACGGAGATCGGAGGTCAGAGGTCGGAAGTCGGAAATGTAGGGGCAGGCCTTGTGCCTGCCCTAATATCAGGCATTAACCCATTAATCGATAAACCAATTACCCATTAACCCAAAACCCATTATCCCATATGCACAAAACACTATTGCAAATTCTGGAAGATAAAATCGGGATCTCATCCGAAGATGTCGAAACCGCCCTTGCGCTCAAGGCGGAAAAGGGCGGAGCCATCGGTGAGATACTGATGCGCAAACAGATCATCACGGAAACCCAGTTACTCGAAGCTCTGAGCACCCAGCACGAGATGCCGTTTTGGCCTGAACTGCCCCTTGAAAACCTGGGCAATAATTTTACCCAACACGTACCCATCCAATTTTTAAAAAAATTTATTATGGTGCCTTTGGAGAGTGCACGTCCCACTTTATCCGACGCACCTTTGAATCAAGTGCCCAGCACGGATAACCCTGAACAATTGCTTCCCGGAGAGTTTATTATCGCCGTGAACAATCCGGCCCTGTTTCAGCCCATTGACGATCTTGCCAGAATTCTTGACATCCGAAACTGTAAAACCGTTTTGTCCACCCAAAAAGCAATCCTCTCCGCCATCAATATCGCCTATGATCTCAGCCAGGACAGCGCTCAGCAGCTTGTCCAGGATATGGAAGAAGACGGAACCACGATTATCAACGACCTTGAGAGCACTGCCGATCTGCTGGACGACACAAGTGATGCCCCGGTTATCAAACTGGTCAACCACATTATTTCCCAGTCCGTGAAAGCCCGTGCCAGCGATATTCACTTTGAACCCTACCAGGACAGTTTCAAGGTAAGGTACCGCGTAGACGGGATTCTGTATGATCTGCTTACACCGCCAAAATGGATACAGGCTTCTTTGATCTCCAGGATCAAGGTTATGGCCAAGATGAACATTGCCGAAAAACGTCTGCCCCAGGACGGAAGATTGGATGTTAAAATCGGCAATCAGCAGATCGATGTCCGGGTATCCACGATACCCACCTCTTTTGGCGAGCGGGTTGTTCTCAGACTCTTGAACAAATCCAGTTCCCTGCTGTACATGACCGACCTGGGTCTTCTGCCGGAAAAACTGGATCTGCTGAAAAAGCTGGTCCAATCTCCCAACGGCATTATACTGGTCACCGGCCCCACCGGCAGCGGCAAAACCACCACGCTGTATGCAGTACTGTCATCCATAAACAAACCGGACATCAACATCATCACCATCGAAGACCCGGTGGAATACCAGATACAGGGAATCAGCCAGATACAGGTCAATTCAAAAATAGACCTCACCTTTGCCCGGGGCCTGCGGTCCATTGTGCGCCAGGACCCGGACGTCATCCTGGTTGGTGAAATCCGGGACCGCGAAACCGCCGATATTGCCGTCCAGTCCGCCCTGACCGGCCACCTGGTCTTTTCCACCCTGCATACCAATGACTCGGCCAGCGCCATCACGCGACTGATTGATATCGGCGTAGAGCCCTTTCTGATCTCATCTTCGGTGATCGGGATTGCAGCCCAGAGACTCGTCCGGGTCCTGTGCCCCCACTGCCGGAAACCTTACACCCCAAATGAGATGGCATTAAACAGCATCGGCATAACCTCCGACCGGATTAAGGAACATACGATCTACAAATCCGCCGGATGCACCAGGTGTTTCAACACAGGCTATTCCGGCCGCATCGGAATCTTTGAAATCATGAATATGCAGGAGAGTTTAAAACATCTGATATTAAAAAACTTTGATTCCAACCGGATAAAACAGGAAGCGACTAAACTGGGCATGACAACTCTGCACCAGGACGGAATTCAGAAAGTTTTACAGGGAGTCACAACCATTGAGGAAGTATTCAGGGTAACACAGTAATAATCCATGCCTACAACAAACAAAATCAACAATACACGGTTTTCGTTCACGCCGGGTCATTATTTAATCATATTTTTATTCCTGCCGGTCCTGCTGTTGCCCCCTTCAGTCCAGGCCGGCAACACAGTAACCATCGACCATGACCGCCAGTTCACCTATGCAATGCATCTTTTTTCCAACGGTGACTATGCATCCGCCATCTGCGAATTCAAACGCTTTATCTATTTTTTTCCTGAAGACAAACGGGTGAGCCTTGCACATTACACCGTCGGACAATCTTTTTTTTCCCAAAAACAGTATCGGGACGCTATCCGTTCATTTAAAAAAAGCGCCGCCGGCAAGGAACCATCTCCCGTCACAATAAAATCCGCATGGATGATCAGTCAATGCCACCTGCAACTTCATGAACCCGGCCCGGCGGTTATCCATCTGCATAATCTTGCAGCCGTTACAAAAAATATCGATACACTGGATGAAGCATACTACCGTCTGGGGTGGATTTACCTTGACCGGGCCGACTGGAAAACGGCCGAGCGTAATTTCAATAAAATCAGCAGCCCAAACGCAGACCGCTACAACCTGACCAAACTGACTGCCGCAATTTCTCAACACCGTTCAATCCCCCGCAAAAATCCGACGCTTGCCGGATTGCTTTCGATCTTACCGGGCGGCGGCCAACTCTACTGCGAACGGCGCCATGATGCGCTGGTTTCATTTTTACTTAACGGGGGCCTGATCTGGGCAGCCTGTGAATCCTTTGACAGAAATCTGGATGCCCTGGGAACCATTCTCGGAATTGCGGAACTCGGGTTTTATTCCGGCAATATCTACAGCGCCGTGAACAGCGCTCATAAATACAACCGATCAAAAACTCGAAATTTCATTGAAAATATTCGCCGGAATACCAGTATAAACCTTTCCGCTATCCCGGAAGAAAAGGGTCTGATGCTCTCTTTGCACTATCGTTTTTAGGCTGAACAACCTATATTTTCATCCGTGAATTTTGAGGCTTGCTATTTGATTGAATTACGGATATAGGCACCACAAATGATTGCAACTGCATCAACCAACCCAATCGGAGATTTTTGGAATGAAAATTATTGCACCTTCTATACTGTCTGCTGATTTCTCAAAGCTCGGAGACGAAGTCCAGGCAGCCGAAGCCGCCGGAGCAGACTGGATACATGTGGATATCATGGACGGACATTTCGTGCCGAATATTACCATGGGGCCTCTGATTGTCAAAGCCGTTAAAAAAATGACGACCCTGCCCGTAGATGTCCATCTGATGATTGAAAATGCCGATCTTTTTATCCGCGATTTCGCCGATGCCGGCGCCGACCTGATTTCAGTACACACGGAAGCCTGTGTGCATTTAAACCGCACCATCCATCTTATCAGGGAGTGCGGCAGCCTTGCGGGCGTCGCGCTGAATCCGGCTACATCCCTGTCTGCCATTAACTGGGTACTGGAAGATGTCGATCTGGTAGTTCTCATGAGTGTTAACCCTGGATTTGGCGGACAGTCATTTATTCCCAACACCCTGGATAAGATAAGAGCATTGCGCAGTATTTTCAATGACAAGGGGCTTGATACCCACATTCTGGTTGACGGCGGTGTAAATAATAAAACAATCGTGGAAATCTCCAATGCCGGAGCCGATGTATTTGTAGCGGGTTCCGCTGTTTTCGGCCGACCGGATTATAAAAAAGCGATCGCCGAATTCCGACAACTGATAGGAGAATAATCAGTGCAGGAAAAAAAGAAATGCCAAAAAATCCTGATTATCCACGGTCCCAATTTAAACATGCTGGGCAAAAGGGAACCTGATATTTACGGTACGACCACCCTGGGAGAGCTCAATAGCGACCTTAAAAACCTTGGCGAACGCCTGGACCTGGAAATCGAAACCTTCCAGTCAAATCATGAAGGCCGGATCGTAGATAAAATCCAGCAGGCCGCCCGGGCCTGTCGCGTTGTTATAATCAATCCTGCAGCCTACACGCACACCAGTATCGCCATCCGCGACGCCCTTTTGGCAACCGACATGACGGTAATCGAGGTACACCTTTCCAATATCTATAAAAGGGAATCCTTTCGCCAAAAATCGATGATCGCCGACATTGTCGCCGGCCGGATTTGCGGATTCGGCGTTCAGGGTTACCACATGGCCCTTGAAGCTGCCGCCCGAATACTCAAATAGCCGGGCATAAATCCCCCCTCTTGCCGCGGCATTACAGAATTCAAACCCCGGAAGTATAATTATCATACAATATTTCTTGACAGATGGATAAAATATGCTAATTATCTTGTAACCTCTGTAGCTGATAATGAATTCCAAAGCGTTCCATATAAAAAGACCGCAAGATACAAAAGCTTTTCTTATTTTTCATAACAGCTTACCGCGTGAAATAGTAAATTCGCTGAATCCAAAAGTGCGGGCATTGGATGAAATACACGGAAGCTGATTGAATGATTTGAGGTTGTGATAAATTACCGATCAAAACCCGACCGAATAAAAAATTCGGAATTTCCCAAACATGGCATTTAATTTTTAAAGGAGTTTTTCATGAAAGAGTATCCACCCAAATATCGGTCCCCTGATCGCAGGTTCGACCGGAGCAACCGACAGTTTGAAAATCCCCAGTA
The DNA here is from genome assembly GCA_964418755.1 of uncultured Desulfobacteraceae bacterium. GTDB lineage: Bacteria > Desulfobacterota > Desulfobacteria > Desulfobacterales > 4572-123 > 4572-123. The sequence continues at coordinate 30,101 of CAYQNS010000005.1, read as the reverse complement.
TATAAGCCACGACCGCCAGAATCCCAGCCAGCGTAAAAAATTTACCAATCGCAGAAACGACCCTGCGGAATTGCTGAATGAATTATTAAAAAAAGAAGCGCTGGAACTTAAAACCAGGCTGGATGAAATATCCGCCAGCCAGAAGCGTCTGGCAGATGCTGAAGAGCGTAAAGCGGCCGCCCTGGAAAAAATTGCGGCATGTTTTCAAGGCGAAATGCCCGCCGATTCAGCGCCAATTGAATCCGTATCCGCACCTGAAACCGAGCCTGTGTCTGAGCCCGAAACGGAGACTGAGGCCGGGACTGTATCTGAGGCTGAGACTGTACCTGAGGCTGAGACTGTACCTGAGGCTGAGACTGTACCTGAGGCTGAGGCTGTACCTGAGGCTGAGGCTGTACCTGAGGCTGAACTCGAACCGGAAGTTGAATCCAAGCCTGAGAATCTACTGAAACAACAATCTTTAGCTCCGGTGCAGGATGATAAAAAAACAGCATCCTCTTTAGATTCCACCCCGGTTTCTCCGGTAATTATCAAAGCCACCGACGTCCAACGCGCCAGAGTGCTGAAAATCGTCAAAAAAATGCATACAGAAAATGCCACCTACAATCAAATCGCCATGCGTCTGGAAGAAGAAAACTTACCCACCTTTTCAGGTCGCGGCAAATGGCATGCTCAGACGATTCACAGGTTGTTGAAAAAATAACCGCCGGCAGCGGATAGTTCCTACAGGAATTTGCCGTAGTTTATAGAAAGCTATTTGAAAATAATGATTGAAAATTGAAATTGGGAAGGGATAAAACGAATTTGCGAAATAGTTGATAAACCCGGCCCACGGTTGAATGCGTTTATCAACCGTATAAAAGCATGAATACCAAATTTCGAATATCCTATTGAAAATAAAAGAAAAAAATGAAGCTTTCCAAACAACAAAAAGCGGCGGTCACACATTTGGGATCACCGGCCCTGGTGGTTGCCGGTGCCGGGTCCGGCAAAACCAGGACCCTGACGGCCAAGATACGGCACCTGATCTCCATCGGCTATGATCCAAAGCGCATTCTGGCCATCACATTCACAAATAAGGCCGCCGATGAGATGAAAACCCGTCTGATTCAAATGACGGGATTATCCACAGATGATTTCCCCTGGGTGCGAACATACCACTCCGCAAGCTATAAAATCCTGCAGCGTCACTGCACCCTGCTTGGCTATAAATCACCGTTGCAGATTTACGCCACCTACCAGCAGCAGAAAACAATCAGGGAAATCCTGATCAAGCTGGACTATGATAAAAAATATGCATCAGCCGTCATCGGGAAGATATCAAATGCCAAAAACTACGGCAACCCCATGGCATATTTTGATTTATACCCCAAGGTCTCAACCGTCAGGCTGATTGACGTTTATGACCTGTATGAAAAAGAACTTAGAGATAAAAATGCCGTTGATTTTGATAATATTCTGGCGCTGACTCGTGACCTGCTGCGGGACAATTCCGAAATCAGGGAAAAATACCGTTCCTGGTTTCAGTATGTCCTTTGCGATGAATACCAGGATGCCAACAACCTGAATGAAGAGCTGACCCGTTTGCTTTTGAGCAACGGCAATTTTTTTGCCGTAGGCGATGACTGGCAGTCGATATACTCGTTCAGAATGAGCAATATCGATCATTTTCTGACCTTTTCCGAAAAATACCAGGGCGCCAAGATTTTTCGTCTGGAAGAAAATTTTCGGTCGACGGACAAAATTGTAAAAATCGGGAATGACCTGATCGGCTATAACGACAACAAAATGGACAAGAAGTGTTTCTCCGCTAAAAAAGGCGGCATTGCCGAACTTCACGATTTTCATAACGAATACCAGGAGGCGACCTGGGTCCTGCGCAAAATTCAAAATCTCAGGCAAATGGGAATGGCCTACGAAAAAATGGCCGTTCTTTACCGCACCAAGTTTTCCTCCCTGGCTTTTGAAAAGGCTCTCCGTTCGGCAGGCATTCCATACCACATGCTGGGGGGTAAAGGATTTTTCGAACGTAAGGAGATCCTGGATATCAACTGTTACCTTACCGCAGCTACTTTTAACAAAGATGATGTGGCCTTTGACCGCATCATCAATACACCGAAGCGCGGCATCGGCCCCGGGGCCCTGGCAAAAATCAACAAATTCAGAAACGATTCCATGAGCCTCCAGGATGCGGCCCGTAAATCATTAAAAGAAAAGGTCCTGCCCGCCGGAATATATGATGCTGTCAGGCTTGTGATAGATCTGCTGGACGACATCCGGGACATGCGCCCCGACACTGCCATCAGGGAGGTCCTGACACGCACCGGATATATGGATTATCTCAAGCATTATTTAAAATCATCGGGAATGGATTACACAGCCCGGGAGGAAAACATTGAGCAATTGATCCATACGGCGGGCCAGAAAGATACGATTCTGGATTACCTTGAAGAAGCAGCCCTCATCCGCGAAGACAAAGAGGACGACGAAGGGGAAAATACCGGAAACGGCGTCAACCTGTCGACGATCCATGCATCCAAGGGACTTGAGTACAGCGTTGTTTTTATCGTTGCCTGTGAGGAGCAGCTTTTCCCGCACTGGAGATCCATGGAAACGCCCACGGGACTTGAAGAGGAACGCCGTCTCATGTATGTGGCCGTGACCCGGGCCGAACAATATCTATTTTTAAGTTCCGCCGACTTCAGGAAAGGACAGTACAACCAGCCAAGCCGCTTTCTTGACGAAATTTCAGAATCATTATAATACTGCGGGCATTCATTTACGGGTCTACACTTTTTTTAAAAAGGTATGTATGGTTTGCCTGATTCAGGATGCCGAAACTTGAAATTGGAAAAAAATCCATGTCTCTTCACACCCATAATTTTGTTGAAACTCACCGGGGGTTAGTTGGTTTCGGTCTTGACCGTAAAACCGACGAAGAAACCATCTTGTACTACCTGCAGAAATTTTCCGACGATACATTGATGCGGCATCTGATTCCCAAACTAAGCGATTTGGAGCTTGAAGAGATATTTTCCCTTATGACAGACATGTTGAAAAAATATCTTACGGAACCTGAATACCATCGACTTTTTTTGAAAGACAAAAATCATTAAAAAGGGGTTCATGTGCCGGCTGAAAAATCATACCTTCCCGAATTTATCCGGAGAAAGCTTTTTTAAATATTCGGCCCATTTTTTCCCCTCCTCACTATTGTCATGAACTTCTTCCCGCCCCTTGCCCGGTCCGGATTTATCCAACACCTTGTCCTCCACATATATGGGCGCCTTAAAACGTAATGCCAGAGCAATGGCATCGGAAGGTCTGGCATCCATACTGAAGTGCTTGTCCCGGCACATAAAATTTATTCTGGCATAAAATGTATTGTTTCGGATATCAACGACCTCGACCCCGGATACGGACATATCCTGCAGCGTAAGAAAATTTTTAAAAAGATCATGGGTCATGGGACGATCAAAATTTATATCCTGAAGCACGGCGGCAATTGAAGTGGCCTCAAGCAATCCGATCCATATTGGGACGGTCTGGCCATCTTCATCGGATTTTAAAACAACAATGGGCGTGTTGGATGTCGGATCAATCGTCAGGCCGGCGATACTAACCTTATGCAGCATAATATTTACCTCCTTTCAAATCTGCTGTTGCCGTTTTGGTCCTTACCAATTCTCCCCACAAGGAATGAGACAAGGCTCTTTTAATTCTTACATCAACCAGATGCCCGGCTTCAATCTCCGGAGCGGCTGTTTCCCGGTCGTCAGCCCAGTCAAAATTAACAATTTTATTACCTTCAGTACGGCCGCTCCACTGAATGATCGATTGGATGTCGGATTCCGAATGACCGGGCTGTTTTCTGCTCAGCCCTTCCACTAGAACAGCCTGGATGGAACCTACCATCGATCTGTTTTTTTTGAGCGTCAACTGCTCCTGCAGATCCAGCAGAACCTGCAGCCGGGCCTTTTTTTCCGTTTCTGAAATTTTATCGCCAAAATGAACTGCCGGCGCATTCGGACGATCGGAATAAACAAAGGCAAACAGGCTATCATACTCGACGGTTTTAATCAGATCCAGCGTTTCTGAAAATTCGGTTTCGGTTTCACCGGGAAAACCGGCAATAAAATCAGATGTAATCGCGATATCCGGACAAACTTGCCTCAATTTTTCAATTTTTCCCAGATATACTTCCCGTGTATATTTGCGGTTCATACGCTTTAATACGGTGTTGGCTCCGGACTGGACCGGGAGATGAATATGACGACACAGCTTGTCCAGATCCCGAAAGGCAAGCATGAGATCCTCGGAAAGGTCCTTGGGATGAGACGTTGTAAATCTCATCCGCTCCAGGCCTTCCAGGGCATTCACCTTTTCCAGCAGGCCGGGAAATGAACACAACCCCTCTTTTTGACCATAGCTGTTTACATTCTGGCCCAGCAGGGTTACTTCCCTTACGCCGCCGTCGATCAGTTCCCGTATCTCCGAAAGAATAAATTCAGGCTTCCGGCTGGTCTCCCGGCCACGCACATACGGCACAACACAGTAGGTACAGTAATTGTCACATCCTTGCATTATGGTGACAAAACGGCAGACACCTCCATATGCACCGGCGGTGTCTGTAAAATCAAATTCATCAATCCCCGGATACATTTTTACATCCACCAGATGACATTTTTTTTGTTCGATCCGCGTCACCATCTCCGGCAGGCGGCCGATCACATGCGTGCCGAAAACAAGATCTACAAAAGGCATGCGCTCCATAATTTTTCGCCCCTCCTGCTGGGCCACACACCCGCCCATGCCGATGATCACCTTCGGGCGTTTTCTTTTCAGTTTGGCCATGCGTCCTAAAAAACTGAACGCCTTTTGTTCGGCCTTGGCCCGGATCGAACAGGTGTTTACAATAATTAAATCCGCAGTATCAACATTCCGGGTCAATTCATACCCCAGAGGCTGCAAAACAACGGCAATTTTCTCGGAGTCATACACATTCATCTGACATCCGATGGTGTTGATATAAAGATATTTGGGTTGCATCGACTCTCTTTCAATAAGGGTCACAAAAAATAATAAGTATCCAAAAAACGGGCATAAGAAAAAAAAATTAAAGCGGCCCTAAGGATTCACGGGTTCAATAAGCAGATCTTTTTTCAAATCCTGCAAAATCAGATCGACTTCGTTTTCGCATCCCGGTGCGATATTCAGTTCAACCACTCCCCTGCCCCGGTCAACGGTAGTCATCACTGCAAGGCCGTCATAGGCTTCGATAATAAATTTTATAAAACTTATATCACAGCGATCCACACGAAAATATTTTTTTATCGTTTCCATATGCTGCATATCCTTTTCCAGGCCGCAAAGGACCTGAAAAATTCCGATTCATTTAATATAATCATAAAATACCACCATGAGACATTTTTTTTCAATAAAAAATAACTGCTTTTAATTAATGCCTGAACGGGCGGCAGGTGATTTTGGTTGTCTTGAACGGAATACTACGATATAGCCCCTTTTGATGAAACGACACTGGGACATCCTGCAACCGGATTCACATCCGGTTAAAAAAATAGCATCCGCTCTCGGCTGCCTTCCGATTACCGCAGCGGTGCTTGTCAATCGCGGCATTGTTTCAGCCGACGCTGCCAGGTTTTTTATAAAGGCAGGCCTGAAAAACATGCGGGCACCCTTTGCCATCCTTGATATGGACAAGGCGGTTTTCCGCATCTATTCCGCCATCATCAACAACGAAAAAATTATTATTTTCGGAGACTATGATGTTGACGGCATCACGGCATGTGCCATAGTGCATGAATTTTTGCAGGCTTGCGGGGCCGATGCCACCTGTTATATACCCCATCGGATCAAAGAAGGGTATGGCCTGCAGACCGCGCATATCGAAGATGTGGTACGGCCTGCCGGAATCAGCCTTATTATCACGGTGGATTGCGGATCCGCCGGCCATGACGCCGTTCTGGCCGCCGGCAAGGCAGGTATCGACGTTGTAATTACCGATCATCATGAAATTCCCGAACCCATTCCTGCAGCCATCGCCGTTGTCAACCCCAAACGCTGCAACTGTACGGCCGGCTTTGAACATTTAGCCGGTGTGGGCGTAGCCTTTTATCTCTTAATCTGCCTCCGCAAATACCTGCACGAAATGAATTTCAAACCGGGCCGGGCCCGGATCAATCTGAAAAATTACTGTGATCTGGTTGCTCTGGGTACCATAGCCGACATGGTCCCTCTGGTTGACGAAAACCGGATCTTTACAAAAGCGGGACTCGCCATCATAAACAACAGTCCAAGACCGGGGCTTCGGGCGTTGCTGCGGATCAGCAAAGTCAATGGCGGTTTTGTCACCAGTGAAGATGTGGCATTCCGTCTTGGCCCCAGACTTAATGCCGCCGGAAGGATCGAGCATGCCCTGACGGCGTATAAACTGCTCACGGCCGCAGATCACCCCAGTGCCTGCAAAACCGCTGAACTTCTTAACGACCTGAATTCCCGGCGGCAAACCATTGAAAGGGATGTTTTTCAACAAATTGACAGCCTGATGGAGAATTCTCCTGACCTGGTCGATATAAAAGCACTTGTTTTTTCCGATCCTCAATGGCACGAAGGCATACTTGGAATAGTGGCATCCCGGCTTGCAAGAAAATATTTCAGGCCGGTCATATTGATATCAACCCGGTCGGGCATGGGCAAAGGCTCCGGCCGCAGCATCCCCGGATTTAATCTTTATCAGGGGCTGCAAAGCTGCAGTGATTATCTTGAAAATTTCGGCGGCCATTCCATGGCAGCCGGCCTGCAGATCGATCCTGCAAATATTGACAAATTTTATAGTGCCCTGGTTCAAGAGGTGGAAAAACAAACCGGAACCGATGACTTCATACCGCGAATCACGGCCGATGCCCGGATCAATTTTAATTCCGTTACCGAGGCACTGGTAGACGAACTCGAATCGCTGATGCCCTTTGGTGAGGGAAACCGCGAACCGCTCTTTATTGCCGGCGATATCAAAATCCTTTCCGCATCCACGGTGGGGCGGCATAATTGCCGCATGCGTCTGATACAAACGTCGGCCAGGCCGGCCAGGCCCCTTTCCGCCATTGTCTTTAATATGGATGCCGAACAGGTCATTGCATCGGGGTTTGACGAAATTATGTTCCGACTGCGCTGGAACCGATGGAACAAAAGCCGGTCCATACAGCTCGTCATTGAAGAAATGAGGTAAAATAAAAGATGCCGAACCTGCCATCTAAATTTTTCCTTGCAATCCAGTGTCGTTATCATTAGTATGCCGTCCAAAAATAATTTCCGCATAATTTTAGCAAATGAGGTATATCCATGGCAAAAATATTTCGCCCGAGTTCACGAGAAGCAAAAATTCTTTCCAAGATTGAATCATCCAAGGAACATGCCCGCCGGAGGGCGATTGCGGCAATACAGGATTTTATTGAGCCTCTATCCAACGCCATCGCCATGAAACTCGTGGAAAACCAACTCGTGGAAACGGACAATAAAAACGGTCTTGAAGAACAGATCAACAAGTGTCTCGACAAATTATCCCATGCAGATGATTTTGATGTGGATTACCAGATAGCTCCCTTCCGCCACCTGGTGCCCCATCCACACACCATCACTCTTTATCTTACCGCCTTTGTGATCGAACAGCTTATCAATCACAGGGACATTATTGATATATTCGGAAGTGATGAAGATATTTACAACTGCATCAACCTCCAGATTACAAAATTTTTACCTGCATAATGCGTTCTTTTATACATCCAAGGCTGGTAAACGGCCCTTTTGATGATCCCGGGCTTTTTATTCCCCTGTTTTTTGAAAACCGGGCATTGATGTTTGATCTGGGCGATATCAACTCCCTTTCACCACGCGACATCCTCAAAATAAGCCACGCCTTTATCACCCATACACACATGGACCATTTCACCGGCTTTGACCGCATGCTGCGTCTGTTTTTAGGGCGGGATAAAGAGCTTCATCTATATGGCCCGAGCGGATTTCTGAAAAACATCGAGGGCAAACTCGCCGGTTATACCTGGAACCTAGTGGATAATTTCAAATATTGTTTCAGCATCCAGGCGACCGAAGTTCATGCGGACCATCTTCTGATCAACTGCTATTTCTGCCACAACAAATTCCTGCCGACCCATGCACCTGAGAAAACAGGCTTCAGCGGCAGGCTGCTTGAAGAGCCGGCATTAGCGGTTTCCGCCGCAATTCTGGATCACAACCTTCCCTGCCTGGGTTTTTCAATCCGTGAACGGTTTCACATCAACATTATCAAAGAACGGCTGGAACCTCTGGGGCTTGAAATCGGCCCATGGCTCAAACAGTTCAAGCAGGCACTTTATGATCGTCATGATCCTGATTCGAAATTTGAGGTAGTTTGCGGAAAGGAGAATATGACCAGAAAATTTTCTCTGGCAAAACTGGCCCGGCAGATCACGCTGATTACACCCGGGCAGAAGGTCAGTTATATTGCAGACGCAGTCTACAGCGAATCCAATGCTGAAAAAATCATTGCACTTGTAAAAAATTCAGACCACCTTTTCATCGAAGCGGCCTTTCTTGAAAAACACCGTGATACAGCCCGTGAAAAACATCATCTCACAGCAGCCCAGGCCGGCACTCTGGCCGGCAGGGCCGGTGTAAAACAGCTGACACCCTTTCATTTTTCACCCCGGTACACCGGCCAGGAAAATCTCCTGTACTCTGAAGCCATGGCAGCGTTTGAAAAATATGCAAAAGCTGGAAAATGACGACTGGAAACTTAAAATTCGGAATTCAAAGATAGATATCGTATCTCCTTGCTTTTTTAAGTTACAAGCTCCAGGTTACAGGTTACAAATTTCCTCCGTGGCTCATGAAACAAAAAATGCAGTTCTCTGTGCCCTCTGGGTCTCCGTGGCCAATAAAAATGGCGGCCACAGAGGTTTCAAATTTCAAATTTAAATTCCTTTGTCTTCTTAACCACATATGCCATCTGCGTATCGGTCAATTCCGGGTAAATCGGCAGGGCCATGGAATTCGAGGCGGCATTTTCAGCCACGGGAAAATCTCCTTTTTTGCAGTTCAAGAAAGCAAAGCATTCCTGGAGATGCATGGGGACAGGATAATATACTTCAGTACCGATACCGGCTTCTCCCAGAAAACGACGCAGCGCATCCCTTTGCCCGGGGGCCAGAATAACAAACTGATTGTATATATGCCGGTTCTGAATTTCAAGCGGGAGCCGCACGAAATCCGTCAATCCCTCCCGGGCGAACAGGTTGCCGTAAAGGGTCGCGTTTTTCTGACGTTTTTCAGTCCAGGTGTCAAGATACTTGAGCTTAATCGATACAATGGCCGCCTGAAGTGCGTCCAGTCGAAAATTTCCCCCGACCAGTTTGTGAAAATATTTTGGATGACTGCCGTGACCGCGTAATATTTTGAGTTTCTCATAAAATTCATCGGAATCGGTGGTGATGATGCCGCCGTCGCCAAAAGCGCCCAGGTTTTTGGAAGGAAAAAAACTGAAACAGCCGCACAGTCCCATGGATCCGGCCCGTTGGCCCTTATATTCCGATCCGATGGCCTGGGCTGCATCCTCGATCACGGCCAAATCGTGTTCTGCGGCAATCTCAAGAATCGGCTCCATTTCAGCGCACTGTCCATACAGATGAACCGGGATAACGGCTTTTACAAACGATCTCTCATCCCTGGACATTTTTTCGATCACATCAGCCATCCGGTCCGGGTCGATATTAAATGTATCCGCATCGATATCCACAAATACAGGTATGGCTCCCAGACGCGCGATACACCCGGCCGTTGCAAAAAAGGAATAAGTAGTGGTCAACACCCGGTCGCCCGGTTTGATATCCGCTGCCATCAGGGACAGCAGCAGGGCATCCGATCCGGAAGATACGCCAACTGCATGGGCCGTTTGACAGTATTCAGCGATCTGTTCTTCCAGTGCCTGCACATGTGGCCCCAGAATAAAATACTGGCTTTCGTATATCTGTTCGGTTACACGCAAAACTTCTTCTTTTATTGTTTCATACTGCGCTTTAAGATCAAGCAGGGGTACTTTCATTGTTTATTGTCCTTGTAGTACTGAATAGATTGCAAAGTGAAAATTGAAATTAATAAATGCCATCTAAACTAACAATCATTGACCCAACTTATTTAAAACCGAAAACCTGTTTCCGGTTTTACGGGTACTTATACGTGAGTTCTACCCGCTTGAAATCAAAGTTCCATAAAGCCGGATTTCAAAAGCTATTGACCATTTTAAAAAATCAATCCCTTAAAAAAGGCTTTCAGCCGATTCGGTGGGCACAGCCCACCCTACGATAAAGCAACCTTTATCCTTTTCGGCCCTTTCCATTAAAATTTCGATATCTCGGGGCGGTTTCCTTAGGCATTGCCGGACTGCATCTGGTTTCAACGGCCTTATATCCCAGTAACTGCTGAACATCCCGGGTTAACAATTTTCCTGCCTTGACTTTCATGTTTTCCGTCACGGCCACGATTGTTTCGTTCACGCCGGGCTGCTGCAGATGAATGTAAGCCCGGCAGGAACCAATATGTTTTTCCATAATCTTTTTGAGATCCAGCAAGTCCTCATGTCGGGTACGATTCACGTCCAGCTTAAAATGCACGCTGGCGGTCCAGGTTTCTTCGGCCTGGCCAATCCGGATAATGGTTTCCGCAAGAATTTTAACCGATTTTTCATCTTTCTGAAGCTCACCTTGAACAAAAATCGGACTATCCTCAATCAGCAGGGATTCACTGGCGGCAAAAACTTCCGGAAAAACGACTACCTCCACCACGCCATGCAGGTCTTCGACCTGAACAAATGCCATGGGGTCGCCCTTTTTTGTAAGCAACCGCCGGGTGCTGCTGACAACACCGCCCATTCGCATCGTCTGCTTATCGTCGCTTTCATGGATGGAAATGGCATTCACATTGGAAAATTTTTCAAGCAGGCTGGCGTAACGCTCCAGCGGATGCCCGCTGACATAAAACCCCAGAATCTCCTTTTCCTGTATTAAAAGTTCTTTTTCTTCCCACTCTTCAATTTCCGGCATCACCGGAATATTGAGCTTAGGGGTTGAACCGCCCAGATCAAACAACCCCATCTGGGGATCGTTTTTTTCTTTCTGAATGCACTGGCCATACTCCAGGGCGTCTTCCAGGGAAGCCATCATCGGGGCCCGGCGGGCACCGGTGGAGTCAAATGCCCCGCATTTGATCAGGCTTTCCACCACCCGCTTGTTGACCTTGCGCAGGTCCACCCGCTCGCAAAATTCAAACAGTGAGGTAAACCTGCCGTTGGCCCTGCGTTCATCACGGATGGCTTCGATGGCCCCCTCCCCCACATTCTTGACAGCCACCAGTCCGAACCGAATTTTGTTGCCGAACACGCTGAATGTCTTCCCGCCCGCATTAATGTCCGGCGGAAGGACATGGATATCATGACTCCGGCATTCGGCAATGTACTTGACCACACTATCAGATGAATGCATTTCACTGGTTAAAAGGGCCGCCATGAATTCAACCGGAAAATGGGCCTTGAGATAGGCCGTTTGAAAGGCGATCAAAGCATAGGCTGCACTGTGGGATTTGTTGAAGCCGTACCCCCCGAACTTTTCCATCAGATCGAATATTGCCCAGGCTTTATCCCTGGGGAGATTATTGTCCGCAGCACCCTTCATGAAAAGTTCACGATGCTTGGCCATCATGGCTGTGATCTTTTTTCCCATCGCCTTGCGCAGTTTGTCGGCATTGGCCATGGAATAATTGGCCAGTACCCCCGCGATCTTCATCACCTGTTCCTGGTACAGAATGACGCCATAGGTTTCCTTCAGGATCGGTTCCAGTTGCGGCAACAGGTATTCCACAGGTTCACGCCCATGTTTTCGTTCCACATAATCCTTCACCATTCCGCTGTCCAGGGGACCGGGCCGGTACAGGGCCACCAGGGCGGTAATATCATCAAACCGTTCGGGTTTAAGACGCACCAGCAGATCCTTCATACCCGAGCTTTCCAGCTGAAATACGCCGGTGGTATCGCCGGAAGCCAGCAGGCGGTAGGTGTCTCCGTCGTCAAAATCCAGATTTTCAAGATCCGGCGGTTCTTTTCCCTGTTTGCCAATCAGTTGGAGCGCATTTTCGATAACCGTGAGGTTGCGAAGTCCCAAAAAATCAAACTTGACCAGTCCGCTCATCTCCACATGCTTCATGTCGAACTGAGTCACGACCTCGCCCTTCTTGCCTTTATACAGGGGCAGGTATTCCACCAGGGGTTTGTCGCCGATCACAACCCCGGCTGCATGGGTCGAAGCATGCCGCGGCAGGCCTTCCAGAACCCGGCATATTTTCAGCAATTCATTGACCTCGGGCCGCTGCCGGGCCATCTCCAAAAACCTTGGTTCCATTTTGATGGCGTCCGCAAGGCTGATATTCAGCACATCCGGCACCATCTTGGCGATACCATCCACATCCCTTAAAGGAATATCCAGGGCACGGCCCACATCGCGAATAACGGCCCGGGTCTTTAGTTTCCCAAAGGTGATAATCTGGGCCACATACTCTCCGCCACCATAGCGATCCACAACATATTTGAATACTTTTTCCCGACCGTTAATACAAAAATCCACATCAATATCCGGCATACTGACGCGAGCCGGATTCAGAAATCTTTCAAAAATGAGGCCGTGCTCGATGGGATCCAGTTCCGTAATGCCCATGGAATAGGCTACGATACTGCCGGCAGCCGATCCGCGACCGGGCCCGACAGGCACATGATTTTCTTTGGCATACTGAATAAAATCAGCCACAATCAAAAAATAACCGGGAAATTCCATCTCGATAATCATGGCGATCTCATATTCCAGGCGCTTGTCATAGACCGTTGTATCGACATGGGGATTCCGGGATTTGACCTGCTTCATACGCTCGGCGTAGCCTTGTCTGACTTTTTGGTCGAAGAGGGCATTCGCATCCGGTTCGCTGTTGCCTTCACCGCTTGTAAACTGGGGGAAATGATACGAAAAATCAAAGTCATAGCTGCATTGTCGGGCAATTTTAACCGTATTTTCAAGGGCTCCGGGGTAATCGCCGAAATAATCGTACATCTCCCGCGGAGATTTAAAATAAAGCTGGTCTGTGCGGAACTTGAATCGGTCGGCATCATGAATGGTTTTGCCGGTCTGAATGCAGAGAAGCACATCATGGGCCTTGACATCTTCCCTTTCCAGATAATGGCAGTCGTTACTGGCCACCAGGGGGAGGCTCAGGCGCAGGCTCATATCCAGCAGGGCCTGGTTGACGGTTTCCTGAATCTCGATGCCGTTGTTCTGGACTTCCAGAAAGAAATTCCCCTCGCCATAAGTCTTCACAAACCAGCACGCCGATTCGTCGGCCTGCTCAATACGACCGTTCTTTATGTGCATGGGAATTTCACCATGCAGACAGGCTGAACAGGCGATCAACCCCTTGCTGTGGGCCTGAAGCAATTGCTTGTCCACCCTGGGCTTATAATAAAAACCCTTGAGTTGGGCAATGGTGGCCAGCTTGCACAGGTTGCGGTAGCCCTCCCGGTTTTTGGCCAGGAGCAAAAGGTGGGACAGACCTTTGTTGTCCTGAGCGCTGCGGTCTCCAATGGTCCGCGGCGCCACATAGCATTCACAGCCGATAACCGGCCTGATCCCTGCACTTTTGGCTTTTTCATGAAATTCCAGAACCCCGAACATGGTGCCATGATCCGTGATGGCCACGGAATCCATACCGAACTCGGCCACCCGTTTCAAAAGCGGATCGATTCGAATGGCACCATCCAAAAGGCTGTACTGGGTATGCACGTGAAGATGAACAAACGGTCTATCTGGTTGCGTATCTGACATATTTTTATAAGCCGGCAGGTAAAAGGTGGTCTTGAATTATGAATCGACAATCATAAATCCAACTGCGCCTATTCGAGCCTGTAATTGGGCGCTTCCTTGGTGATTATCACGTCGTGAACATGGCTTTCCCGGAGGCCGGCCGAACTGATTTTAATGAAACGGGCCTTTTCCCTGAGTTCGTCAAGATCCCGACTGCCCACATAGCCCATGCCGGCTTTCAGCCCGCCGATAAGCTGCAGAAGATTGGATGACAGGGAGCCGATATGGGGAACACGTCCGACAATTCCTTCAGGAACCAGTTTATTATCTTCGGGTTTTTCGCCTTGATAATAACGGTCCCGGCTGCCCTTTTTCATGGCTTCCAGAGATCCCATACCCCGATATACTTTATAGGTGCGTCCCTGGAAAAGGATCGACTCTCCCGGACTTTCATCGGTTCCGGCAAAGAGCCCTCCGATCATTACCGAATGTGCACCGGCTCCAATGGCCTTGGTAATATCACCGGAATATTTGATACCGCCGTCGGCAATCATGGGAACCCCGGTTTTTGCGGATATGGACCTGCAGTTCATGATGGCCGTCATCTGCGGAATACCGATTCCGGCCACGATCCGGGTGGTACAGATAGACCCGGGACCGATCCCGATTTTAAATGCATCGACACCTGCTTCGATCAAATCTTCGGCCGCTCTGGCGGTACCAACGTTGCCGGCGATCAACTCAATCTCTTTAAACGTCCCTTTTAATTTTTTAACGGCATCTATTACATTTTTCGAATGACCATGAGAGGTATCGATGAGGATAACATCGGCCCCGGCCTTGAGCAGGCTATCGGTCCTTTCCATCATGTCATCCCCCACCCCTACGGCGGCACCGACCCTGAGCCGACCCAGGCTGTCCTTACAGGCATGAGGATATTTTCTGATCTTTTCGATATCCTTGATTGTAATCATTCCGGCAAGCCGCCCCTTTTGATCCACCACCAGAAGCTTTTCGATCCGGTGTTTGTGCAACAGTTTTTTAGAATCCTCAAGTGAAATTCCCTCATTTACCGTCACCAGATTTTCACCTGTCATAACCTCGGAAATTTTCCTGTCCATTCGGGTTTCAAAACGCAAATCACGGTTGGTAACAATACCCGCCAGTTGCTCACCTTTGACCACGGGAACGCCTGATATCCGATATTGCTTCATCAATGCCAGAACTTCGCTTACCTCGCGATCCGGACCGATGGTGACCGGATCCACAATCATACCGCTCTCGGACTTCTTCACCCCGTCAACTTCCCGGGCCTGGCTTTTAATGCTCATATTGCGATGAATAAATCCGATTCCGCCCTCCCGAGCCATGCTGATGGACACGCGCGCCTCTGTTACAGTGTCCATTGCGGCACTCACAATGGGGATGTTCAATGCAATATTCTTTGTCAGGCGAGTACTTACATCCGCATCCTTGGGCAGCACATCGGAATAACCCGGAACCAGCAGAACATCATCAAACGAATAGGCATCTTCCGGCGGTACTTTAATCATAACCACTTTCCCCCATGAATATTTAATTAAATAAAAATTCGACCCCAAAGAGCCGGATCAAGTTAAGCCCGAAGGGCATAGTTTATTACGTATACGTTCAAATTCACGACCCCGTTAATGGCAGGAACCCTGAACGCTGCCCGGGCCGTGAAGGCAATGTTTTTATTGTTAAAATCAATTTTAACGGCAACCATGATACCCGGCGCCGGTTTCAAAAAAAAGGATTTGAGGATTGGATAACAAATGGATTGGTTTTTATCAATCTTTATATGAAAATCGGCGGCAATATCATTTAAATAAAATGCCTTGAAAATTGTAAAAATTATTTACGATTTGACAAAAATCAAAGCTTGTTTGAAAAATATTCTGGCAAATTTTCATAATTTCGATTAAGATTGAGGATGAAATGAATTGAATTAAGAATGCGGAATATTGCTCATTATATTCAATATGTGCCACTTGTGGCTCGCGCAAACCCTTATCGGGTACATCTATAGATTGGAAGTAACAACGATGCTGTTGAAAATAAATCCACAAACTCCCCAGCAAAGACTCATTGGAAAAGCCGTGGAGATTCTGAAAAAAGGCGGAACCATTGCCTACCCCACTGATACGTTTTACGGAATCGGCTGCGATATCATGAACAAAAAAGCCATCCAGAAAGTATATCAGCTAAAGCAGCGCAAACCATCCAAGCCTTTCAGCTTCATCTGCTCCGGGCTTAAAAACATAAGTCATTACGCTAAAGTTTCAAACTATGCCTATAAAACCATGCGGCGGTTATTACCTGGTCCCTACACCTTTATTATGGAAGGATCCAAGCTGGTTCCCAAAATCATGCTCACCAAACGCAAAACCGCCGGCATCCGGGTCCCTGACAATCAGATATGTCTTGAACTGGTCAGACAACTGGGCAACCCGATCATCTCCACCAGTGCCATCGACTCCAATGACATGCCCTACCATGATGCATCCCTGATCCATGAAGATTTTGGCTGCCGGCTGGATGCGGTCATTGAAGGGGGACCGATTATCAACAAACCGTCCAGCGTAATCTCCCTGATAGATGATATTCCTGAAATTATCCGGGAAGGTCTGGGGGATGTCAGCAGTTTTGAATAGTCGAAGCAAAGAACTGCAGACATTGCGGATAGATGCCCGATCCGGCAAAGCCGGAAGCAACTTTGAAGATTGAAAAATAAAGTGCCTACTCTTCTGCCGGCTGGTACAGGTATCCGGTGTACATCTTTGGCCGGATTGCACTCTCGACAAGGGACCTTATGGATGATGAACCGGTAATGTACTTAAGCAGAGACAATTTTTTTTCCCGTGCATAGACGGCAGTGACTTTACCCTTTATCCCCCCCATACGACCGGCCCACTCAATGGCATCTTCAAAGTTGCCGAGTCGATCCACTAGGCCAATCTCAAGAGCTGTTTCACCTGAAAATATCCGCCCGTCGGCAATACTTTCAACCTTTTCGGTTTTCAGACTGCGGCCTTCGACAATGGCCGCTACAAACTGTCTGTGAATAGTATCAACAACCTCCTGCAACAATTTTTTTTCAGCATCGGTCATTTGCCGGGAGGGAGATCCGGTATCCTTAAATTCCCCGCTCTTGACAACCACAGGGGTCAGTCCGATCTTGCCCAGTAATTCCTGAAAGTTTGTAAATCCCATGATAACGCCGATGCTGCCGGTTATGGTGCCCGGATTGGCCATAATGCCGTCTGCTCCGGCTGCCACGTAATATCCTCCGGAAGCGGCCACTGCGCCCATGGAAACCACAATTTTTTTTATTTTAACGGTTTTTTGTACTTCCCGGAATATCTCCTGAGAAGGTCCCACGCCACCACCGGGAGAGTTTATCCGCAAAACAATGGCCTTAATGGAATTGTCTTCACGAAAACTTTTGATCTGCCCGATGACAACGGTTGCATCGACAATGACGCCGTTAATTTCAACGACTCCGACTTTTTCACCGCCCATCTTTCCGATTCCCGGGTAACTGCACCCACGCAGGCCGAAAACCACCAAACCGGCCATAACAATAGCCGCCACAGCCGCAATGCTGCTGAAAAAAATCAAAAAGTAAAGATATGGATGTCTACGTGAAAACATAAGATCATGGGTTGAAAATAAGGGTAAAAACTAAGATGAGCGATTAGCTCTTAGCAATTAGCGGTTAGCTCCTATATTTTAGGAGTTTACCAGTAATGCGATTTTCACCCATTGGGTGAAATGATGACCTTTGACAATATATTGAAATTATTGTGCTAATTGCTAAAAACTAACTGCTGATAGCTCAATTTAGGTAAAAACAACAAGTGCCACTTGACGTGGCACTTGTTTACACACATTGTAACCGTTCACGATTTACAGTTGTCGGTTCACGGTTGAAAAACCAAAAAATTAAAATCAAAAATACTTCTACCGTTGGGACTACCTGAAAAGTTACGGCTATTTAAACAGCGCCCTTTTAATCGGAAGAGTGCTTATTCGCCTTCTCCGCCTTCTTCGCTGAATTTCTCTTTGAGATTTTCACGCAGGATTTCGCCGAAACTGGATGTGGTCGGCTTGATATTGCTCACATAATCGTTGAGGAGCTCTTTTTCATCCTCAACTTTAAGCCGCTTGACGGAAAGCGCAATACGTCGTTCATCGCTGTTGACATTCATGACTTTGGCCGTCAGAAGATCGCTCACGTTGAACTGTCCCACCGGCGTTTTTATTTTCTCTTTACTGATTTCAGATACATGCACAAGGCCTTCGACACCCTCTTCCAGTTCAACAAAAACACCAAAATCAGTAACGTTGGTCACCGTACCGGTGATCTCTTTGCCCACTGTATAGCGTTCCCGTACTGTTTCCCAGGGATCGGGCTGCATCTGCTTGATTCCCAGTGAAAATCTTTCATTTCCCTTATCGATCTCAAGCACGATCGCCTGAACCACATCTCCTTTTTTATACATCTCGGAAGGGTGCTTAATTCTCTTGACCCAGGAGATGTCGGAAATATGGACCAGGCCGTCAATCCCTTCATCAATACCGACAAACAATCCAAAATCGGTAATATTCTTGATTTTACCCTCGATGGTAGTACCCACTGGATATTTGTCGCTGATCACATCCCAGGGATTCGGGGATACCTGTTTCATCCCCAGAGAAATACGCCGGTTGCCTGGGTTGATATCCAGAACAATCGTTTCAACCTTTTCACCGACACTGACAATCTTGGAAGGGTGACGTACCTTCCGGGTCCATGACATTTCCGAGACATGGATAAGTCCCTCAATACCCTCCTCCAGCTCGATAAATGCACCATACTCGGTAAGACTTACAACCTTTCCGGTGATTTTAGACCCTATCGAATATTTTTCAGCAGCGCTGATCCACGGATCCTGGGTCAACTGTTTCATACCCAGCGAAACCCGCTCTCTTTCCAGATCAAGGCTCAGGATTTTCACGCGGATGTCGTCACCTACGGCAAAAAGTTCGGACGGATGCTTGACCCGGCCCCAGGAAATATCCGTGATGTGCAACAGGCCGTCAACACCGCCAAGATCAACAAAAACACCATATTCGGTAATATTCTTGACAATTCCATCAACAACTTTGCTTTCTTCAATACTGGAAAGAGTCGCGGTCCGCTGGGACTCCAATTCCTGTTCCAGAATAACCCTTCTTGAAAGAACAATATTGCTGCGTTTACGATTATATTTCAGGATTTTGAAGGTAAACGTCTGCCCTACCATTTCATCGAGATTACGGATAGGCCGCAGATCCGCCTGTGAACCGGGCAAAAAGGCCTGCACACCGATTTCAACGGAAAAACCGCCCTTGACACGGGTGGTGATAACGCCGTCAACGGTTCCATCGTCATCGTAGGCCTTTTTTATCTCTTCCCATACTTTGACTTTGGCGGCTTTTTCTTTGGACAGGATAACGACTTCGTCTTCTTCATCCCACCATTCCACCATGACCTCTACGGTATCATCTACCTTGGCGTTTATATTGCCCTCTTCATCCTTGAATTCATTGATTCGTATCTGGCCTTCCGACTTGTAGCCGATATCAACCAGTACATAATCTTTATCAACCGAAATGATTCGGCCGATTACCACTTCTCCTTCGCCAAAACGCTTAAAACTCTCCTCATACATATCCATGAGGCTTTCCATGGTCTCTTCAGCGCCGGATTCATCTGTCGAGGATTCCATTTCACTATCATCCGTGCCAGGCTGGGTTTCCTCCACACCGGACTGGGTTTCCTCCACACCGGACTGGTCTTCCCCTTCTTCAAGAACTACAACCGTTTCTGGAATCTTACTTTGAGCTGATTGCTCGGTTACGTCATCTTTAATTAATTCTTCCATTTAACAAAATACCCCCTTAGCCAATTTTTTTTTGCTGTCTTTTTATATAAGTACAGCATAAGCGCTTCTCGTAGCAGATCATATCAGGAATAACAATAATTTATTTCATATTTTTTCATTTTACGGTCAACTTGGATTATTTTTCAAAAATGGCGCCATATATGCTTTAAAACCATGAATATTCCGGCATCCTGAACCCGGTAAAAAACAAATCTGTTTTTCGCAAAATCTATGCTGATTTTTTTTTGACCTGCTTTATGATTTTTTCAACGACGTCATAGATGGAAAGTGCCGTAGAATCGATCATTACAGCATCAACGGCAGGCTTTAAAGGTGCCAGTTTTCTGCTGCTGTCATTCTCATCCCGACGCCTGATTTCATCGGCCACCTGGTCAAGAGTCCGGTCGCTTACAGCCGTCGTTTCAGTAAAACGTCGCATGGCCCGTGCTTCATGGGATGCGCTTAAAAATATTTTAACATCGGCCCGGGGAAAAACCACCGTTCCCATATCACGTCCCTCAAAAACCACACATTGCTCCCGCCCCAGTTTTCGCTGCAATTTCAAAAGAAACCGCCTGACAACCGGCCTGGCCGATACATCCGAGGCCAGCATGGAAATTTCGGGTGTCCGTATCTGATCGGTAATATCCCGGTTGTTTAAAAGAAGCCGCAACTCTCCGTTTTCTCTTCTGATAAAATCCAGATGTAAATCGCTGCACAACCGGTCCAGCCCGTCATCATCATCTGCGGCAATACCATTGGCATATGCCGCAAGGGCCACACCCCGGTACAATGCGCCGGTATCCACATAGCGGTACCCCAGCCGATGGGCCACAGCCCGGCTGACCGTGGTTTTGCCGGCTCCGGCCGGGCCGTCAATAGTGATCACAAGCCCGGTGGGCCTTTCCTTTTCCGGTTGTTGATCCAGCGTTACATTCATGGTTTTCAGTATACCTTGGGGCATCCTTCATCAAAAGTGAAAAGTGAAAAATTGTGGTATCGCTCTGCCTTTTTATAAATAGTTCGACAGAACACCTTAACCAAAATAAATATTGAGACCATAAAATCGATAGAATTCCTTAAATTTTCACTTCTCAATTTTCAAGTTTCAATTTATCCCCTTCGAATCATTATGCCCGGGCCAGTACCTTTGCCAGGGCCGCGATAAACCGCCGGTTTTCTTCGGGGAGCCCCACATTGACCCGCAGATATTCATTATATCCATAGGAGCGCATGGAGCGAACAATAATTCCATGCATCAGCAGTTTTTCAAAAACATCCTGTGCATCACAGGCCACATTGATGAGAAAAAAATTGGTCTGGGTGGCAAAATAGCCGATCCCCATTTCATCCAGCGCATGATACAGATATTCCAGTCCCTCATGCACCAGGCGAACGCTCTTTTCCAGAAACCCGTCATCATCCAGTGCCGCCCCGGCCGCAGCCTGTGCCGGAAGACTGACGTTAAACGGTAGTCTTATGCGATGAAGCAGGTTTGACAATTTTGAGGGCATGATCCCGTACCCCACACGCATTCCGGCCAGACCGTATGCCTTGGAAAAGGTACGCAGGCTCACTATGGGACCAGTTTCATCGATATAATCATCCCCTTTTGCCGCATCCGGATCACGTACGAATTCCAGGTACGCTTCATCCAGCACCACCACGATATTCTCCGGCAGATCCGCCAGAAAACGATCCATATCATCCTTATAAACTACGGTCCCGGTGGGATTGTTGGGATTGCATATGAAAATCATGCGGGTTGCGGCGGTGATACTTTTTTTTACGGCATCCAGATCGATATGAAGTTTTGTCAGGGGAACATAGACCGGCGTTGCACCGGCACTGCGTACGGTAATATCATACATCAAAAACGACGGGCGGGGTATGATCGCCTCGTCCCCGGGCTGCAGCAAAGCCCGGGTCAAAAGTGCGATCACCTCATCCGATCCATTGCCCAGAACAATATTTTCCGGTTTTACGCCAAGTTGTCCGGCCAGTTTTACACTCAGGTCATGGGCCGCTCCGTCAGGATAGCGGTGCAGGCTATTCAAAACCTTTCTTGCGGCCGCAACGGCCATGGGCGAAGAGCCCAGTGGGTTTTCGTTAGATGCCAGCTTAACGGAATTTTGAATACCATACTCCCGTTCCAGCTCTTCAACGGGCTTGCCCGGCGTATACGGCGCAATGGACAAAATATGCTCGGGGGCGGATATCTTCATAATCATTCACAAATGCTCAAATCGGCAGAAGCCGGCTGTTATGTTGGCAACCGGGAATATCGAATGCCCTGCCTACAGGCTTGCTGCCGCATCAATCCCGGCATCAACGGCTTTCATATTCAATGGGATCAGTTTGGCTTTTCTGGCAAACTCCGTTTTAATACACTCCCGCAGACATTCGATATCGACAATCCGGCTGCGGGCTACAAATGCGGAAAGAGCCACGATATTCGCAGATCGGATACTGCCCAATTCAATGGCAATTTCGTTGACCGGCACACTCAGTTCATCAATATCATCCCGACCGGCACCAATGGGAATCAATGATTTATTGATCAATATGATACCGCCGGGCTTGACCACAGGTGCGAATTTCTCCAGAGAGGGACGATTCATGGCCACCAGGTGCATGGGGTTTCTGATAATCGGAGAGCCGATGGGCCGATCACTGACAACCACTGTACAGTAAGCGGTACCTCCCCGCATTTCAGGTCCGTAAGAGGGAATCCATACCACTTCCCGCCCTTCTTCCATACCTGCATGAGCCAGAATCTTGGCACTCAGCAAAATTCCCTGTCCCCCAAAGCCGGCAAACATTACTTCACTTTGCATTCCTTCCTCCTTGATATATAGAATCCTGTTAAACAGATTCTTCACAAGCATCTCTTTTGTTCGATCCGACATGTTGCATTATTTTTGACTTATTCACTTAATTCTTATTAGAGCTGACAATCGGATATTGACGGTATTCTGCTAATTTAATTTATGAAAAGACAGAGCGAAGCGATACCACAAATTTTCACTTTTCACTTCTCACTTTCGACTCTGTTCCGGTGTTTTAAATTCACCTAGTTCATAGTAGGGCAGCATTTTTTCTTCGGCCCACTTCAAGGATTCCAGAGGGTCAATCCCCCAGTTGGTGGGGCAGGTGCTGACCACCTCCACCATAGAAAAACAGGTGCCTTCCATCTGGTATGTAAACGCCTTTTTAATGGCCTGCTTTGTTTTTTTGACATACTTGGGTTTAATCACGGTCTGCCGGGTGATATACGCCGGTGTTTCCAGGGCTGCCAGCAGATTGGCCATCTTAACGGGCATGCCGACATCCTCGACATCACGGCCAAACGGCGACGTGGTTGTCCTCTGGCCCGGCATGGTGGTGGGGGCCATCTGGCCGCCGGTCATACCGTACACCGCGTTGTTGACAAATATGGTTGTAAATTTTTCTCCCCGGTTGGCGGCATGAACAATCTCGCTCATGCCGATACTGGCCAGGTCACCATCCCCCTGATAGGTAAACACCATCAGATCGGGCCTGACCCGCTTGATACCGGTAGCCATTGCCGGTGCACGGCCATGAGCCGCTTCCTGGAAATCAAATGTAAAATAATTATAGGCCAGTACGGCGCATCCCACCGGTGCAATCCCCACAGTTCTTTTCCGGATACCCAGTTCATCGATAACTTCAGCCACCAGCCGGTGAATAATCCCGTGGGTACAGCCGGGGCAGTAATGCGTGTGGTTATCGGAAAGTGCTTCCGGTTTACTGAATGTCTTTCCCATTATATATGCTCCCTTTTCCAAATTGCCGGCCGCTTAAAAGGCAAAATTTTATATTATCCTGCCTGCACAACCGTCAATTTTGTATCCTTAAACAATTACGTCCCTGATGACATCCATCACCTCTTCGGGGGTCGGCACATCGCCGCCGCACTTGCCATACCAGTGGACCGGGCGCTTACCCTGTACACTGCGCTCAACATCCTCTACGAGTTGCCCCATGCTCATTTCAATGCTGAAAACCGCCTGGCAGCTCTCTTTGACGGCAGCTTGGCGAATCGCATCAAGGGGAAAAGGAAACAGGGTCTGGGGCCGTAGCATCCCAACTTCCATGCCTTGCTCCTTGAAATTATCAATAGCCGTCCGGCAGACCCGGCTCATGGTGCCGTAGCTGACGATCAAGGCCTTGTAATCCGAATCCATGTTATAATTTTCGTATTGGATATCCTCTCTGACCATCTGCTCATACTTGGCCTTGAGTTTCAGGTTATGGTCATTGAGCGCTTCCGGGTCCAGAAACAGAGATTTGACCAGATTGCGCCGGCTGCTTTTGCGGGTTTCCATGCCGTTGGTGGCCCAGGCGTCCTTGTTGCTGGGCTCGGTTTTCAGATGGTCGGGGAATTCCACGGGTTCCATCATCTGCCCGATCAGTCCATCCCCCATAATCATAACAGGATTGCGATATTTTTCAGCTATGGGAAATGCCTTCATCACCATCTCAACGGCCTCCTGGACACTTGCCGGCGCCATCACCAGCAACCGGTAATCGCCGTGCCCGCCGCCTTTGGTGGCCTGAAAATAATCTGCCTGAGCCGGCAGAATGCCGCCCAGGCCCGGGCCGCCGCGCATAATATTGACAAACACTGCCGGCACTTCCGCTGCAGCAATATAGCTGATGGCTTCGCTCATAAGGCTGACGCCCGGGCTCGAAGAGGTGGTCATTACCCTTGCACCGGCACCACCGGCACCGAATAACATATACCCCACGGCGACTTCGCTCTCGCCCTGTAAAAAAACGCCGCCGACTTCCGGCATGCGCCGGGACAGATATTCCGCCACTTCGGACTGCGGGGTGATCGGATAGGCAAAATAGTTCAAACATCCCGCCCTGATGGCCGCCTCGCCGATCGCTTCATTCCCTTTCATTAAAATCTTACCCATAATACTCCTCCGTCTATGCCTGCGCTGCAGCAGTCTCTTCAACAATTTCCATAATTGTTATGGCCACATCCGGGCACATGGTACAGCAGATTGCGCAAAAAACACAGTCTTCCGGACGCGCCTGATAGGCCGGAAAATATCCCTTGTTGTTGCCCTCTTTGGAAATTTCCAGAACTTTTTTGGGACATACGGACACACACAAGCCGCATCCCTTACATCGATCCTTTTCAATTTCATGTCTGTACGCCATACTTTTCTCCTCTTTGTCTTGCCCTTATGTGCTCAACACTGCAGCTTCGCAGCTTTTTTCCAGGGCGGAACCATCTGTCTTTCAATCGGCAGAACCGGACACTCAAACCGCGTCAGATCGATCCCTGGCAGCAGATTTGCGGCCGCGGTTACAAATTCAAGCTGCAATCCGGTTTTCACGGACACCTGGCGGACAATATCATATCCGTTGTAAATCGTTTCCGAATCTGTTTCATCAATAAGATTGGCGTTTCCCACGATACCGGTTATAGCCAGCTTTGAAGAGGTCTCAATCTCGCGGCCGATCCTGAGACAGCCTTCAACGGTTTCCGTAAAGGGACGGAACGGATTGATCACCTGGAGCATGCGGACCTTCCGGCCTTTCAGGTGCCCTGCCAGTGAAGCCAGCACAGTGGCGCCGACATCGTCGCCCCCGGCATCCAGCAGGGCCAGGCCATGGGGATTTCGAATCATACCGGAAACCCTCGGGCTTAAAATAGGCAGGTCCGCGTGCATGTACCGGTCCGGCGGCAACACCACTTCAATACCCAGTGCCTCCAGCACAATCCTTGCCTCACGGGCTCTGAAGTATGGATTTACCAGATCAAGGTCCGCAATCTGAACGGTCATCCCTTCCCGCCTCTGGTGCACAGCAAGGTTTACGGCCACCTCGGTCTTGCCGCTACCGTAATTGCCCACTATGATCACAATACCATTAAAATCAATCTTCTTGTCATCCATCGCCAAAAACCAATACCTGCTTTTATCCATTGCCGTTAACCGGCGCCATCATACTCACACGGGAAACACGCCGTTCATTCTCAAATAAATCTTAACTTTATAAGGGCTGTATTCCATAATTGTCAAGGTGTTTGTTGCAAACCCGGGCCATTTCCAAATGCATGACACCCGCCCTCCCCTTTGGTTTTTCCCATTTTCAAAACGAAAAAATCAGAGAACGGAAGTCGGAGTTCAGAGGTCGGAGGTCGGAGGGTGAAAAAGACAACCTTATCCGTTTAACGCATTCTGTTGATTCGTCATGAAGAATGCCCAAATTGTCAATAATGCTTGATGTTCGAGAGGGTTTTGTTTATGTTACTCATGCTCAAGGGCTCGCGCAAAAATAAGTCAGCCAAGCCGTTTGCAATTACACTATAAAAAAATTCTGGTTCCGGAGGTACAACCATGGAATGGAAAAAAGACAAAACTTCCTTTGATGCCGGCGATATAAAAGTAAGCGATGAGGAAGACGAGGCGGAACTTCAGGATGAAGAATACGCTCCCTGGCAAACGACATCTCCGGGCAGCCTGGGTAAAAAAATATTCCAGGGGCCGAATTTTTTCTTAAAAATCATCGGCATCGGTCTTTTGACGGTCATTACAGCAATCATCATTTTTGTATTCGCATCCGGTTCGGATGATGTCCGGCATACAGACAAAATCAGTATGCTTGAAAGCAAAATTCAGTTGCTTGAAAATCAGCTTGCAGATATGGGACAGGCTCTTGAAAAAAACAGCGCGACAGCCGATCAGGCAGCAGGCCTGGCCGCCAGACTCGACAGGCTGGAGACATCAATACACTTGAGAATGGGCCAGATCACAGGCCAGGTTAGCGCCCTCAAAAAGCAGATTTCTGCAAAAAAGACCGTAACGCGCTCAAAAAGCAAAACTTCGAAAAGCACCGGGAAAACTGCTGTTAAGGTCCGCTCGCATGCGGTCCGATCCGGTGACACCCTGTACGATATTGCCCGCCGCTACGGTGTTACCGTAAATCAGTTAAAGCAATGGAACAAGCTGCCTTCCGGCGGCCGCATCTATCCGGGGCAAAAACTGAAAGTGGGAACCTGATCCGAATTCAGACCATTATATCCGACGTTTTGCGTTTTTAACTTAATTCTGAAATTCGTGTTTTTTCATGCCTGCCTGTGCGTGCCGCACGCAGGCAGGCAGGTCGAAAAATAAATCCCAATAGTCAAAAAACAAATGACAAATAAATCACAATGATTAAAATCCCAACTTTCAAAACGGGAAAAAACCAAAATAACAAAACGACTCCAGGCTATGTGTGAGCAAATAATTTGCTTTGGCTCTTATTTGAGATTTAAATATTGAAATTTGGAATTTGTTTGTCTTTTGGTGCTTGTAATTTGTGATTTTCCGGCTTGTCCGCCTCTGGCGGGTTTATCCGGCTGTGGGCGCCTGCACGAACATGCCCGTATCCTCCTCAAGCGCATAAAGCTTTTCAATCATAAACTCCACGTATTTTTCGCATTTGTCTTTCCAGATGCCCGATTCCAGAAACTTCCGGTATTCACCGGGCTTGGAAAAGTCCATGCCGATAAGCCCCCGGCAGATTATCTCCCCGAAATGCCGGTTGAATTCCGTGACAATCTTCGCCGAAAAGGTACGCACGGCATGCCGGGCCTGATTGGCTCGCTCTTTGTCGCTCAACGGACAGCGGTGCCGCAACCCGATGCATACGGCCGATGCCGACACCACCCCGCAGGGGGCATCCTGATAGCCGCCGATTCCCCCTAAAAAAGGAATTCCGGCCCATAAAAAATCTTCATTGCCCAGGTTATATGCCTCCCACATAACTTGCAGGATGGATGGCCCTCAGTGATATCCACTGTACATAAGTTCCAGTGCGCGTTCCTTTGCCTTTTCAACCGACATTTTCATTTCCATGTTTCTCATCCTCTATAAGTTGTATGATACTCATGGAGTATGCCATACTTTTATATCGCCGGCGATACAGCTTTATAACAACGGCATGGCGATTGCGTCAAAATCTGGCATGATTTATTATTTTAAATAAATCAGTAGATTACAAATACCGCATTAAAAACAAACACTGATAAAATAGTCTGCTGAATGCTGAAATCAGAAAATTGACTTAAGATATCAACCTGCCAGCGATTTAACACGTTTTGTCCCTATCCAGTTATCTTCTTTGCGGCTTTGCGCCTTGGCGAGAGCTATTGCCTTTTAATTGTTATGCCATAAGATTCTCTCGCAAAGTCGCAAAGCCGCGAAGGTTTTTTGCGTCATCAGTAAATGACCACTTTGAGAGATATGATCAAGGGGACATTTCTTCATTTGCCGACCAAAGACCATTTTATTGAATCCGGAATAGTGTCCTTGATCGTCATAACGAAAATCACGAGACAGGCGAACCCGGACAGGGACATGATAACAAACATATCACGCAGCGATGTCAGATCGGCAATATAACCCATGATGAGGCCGGCAATAATCACCCCCGTGTCAAAGGCACCATTATAAAACCCGAACACAGTCCCCCGTGCCTGCTGGTGGGTCTCATCGGCGACAAACGCCGACAGCGCCGGCGAACACAACGCAGATCCGCAGCCAAACAGGGCCCCGATGAGAAAAAGAAGCATGCGGGTATCTATTTTGGATACCAGGAAAACCGAAATAATCAATATGGAAAATGAATAGACAAATGCGGGTCCTCTGCCGATACGATCGATAAAATGAGCGGTGAAGATCCGGCAGAGGATAATGGTGCCTGACTCCGCCAGGAAAAAGAATCCGACATTCAGATGCGGTGTCTCTTTTAGCAAAACCGGCAGGAACGTTATAATGGCCCCGAAGATAACCGCATACACCAGGTTGATGCAGGCTGATACAATAATGCTTCTTCTGAAAATTATCTGGCGGTACCCAATTCGAATCTTCTTATGAGGCTTGTGATATTGCTCCTGCATCCAGACAATAACAAAAAAATTCAGGCCGCCCACCAATATGCAGGCAATGATCAATCCCAAAAAACCGAACCCGGAATAGATATAGACACCCAATAAAGGACCACAGGCAAAAGACAGCGTACTTGCGCTGGCCATGTGCCCCAGAATTTCACCTCTTCGATGCACCGGGGCCACATCGGTAACAACCGTGGGCATTGCGGTCGTATAAAATGTAATGCCAAGGCCATGGAAGAATCTTACGGTTACAAGATAGGTAAAATGTTCGGAAACCAGGTAAAAATAAGGGGCTATAAAAAAAATTGCCACCCCTATAATCAACGCCAGTTTCCTGCTTTTTTGATCCGTAACATATCCGGAAAGGGGCCTAAATAGAAGGACGCCCAGGGCAAAAGCCCCCAGAACAATCCCAATCTGGGTGTTTGTGTAGCCGATGGATGAGAGGTGAATGGGCAAGGTGGGCAGCAGCAAGGCTTCATTCAAAAAAAACAAGAATGTGGAAATAAAGAGTATGAGCAGGTTTTTGTTCTCAACAATATATTTCATATTTTTGTTATGTCCTTCTTTGCGGCTTTGCGCCTCGGCGAGAGCTATTGCCTTTTAATTGTTATGCCGTAAAATTCTCTCGCAAAGTCGCAAAGCCGCGAAGATTTTTGATATAGATACCAATCTTTTATAGGATATCCCGAGGGCCTCATTTTATTGACAATGGCACCATTATGACGTACGTTTATGCATCGTAACAACAAAGAATAAGGGAATTTTGGCCATGGATACAGCAACTTAAAATAAAAACGAACGGATCAATCTCCGCGTAAAAAGCAGCGCAAAACGGCTCATAGCGCGTGCGGCCGGTTTAGAGGGCAAAACCGTCAGCCATTTTATATTAACCAGTGCTCTGGAACGTGCAGAGGAAACCGTCCAGGAGCATCAGATGATGACATTGAATACAAAAAATTCAAGAGCCTTTTTCGACGCGTTGGCCGCTCCGGTGCGTTTTAATCGCAAATTAACCGAAGCCTTTGAAGAATATGATGAGCGCGTCATCAGCAAATAAAAAATTTACCCGCTTAAGCGATGACAGCCCAAGATTGTTCCTGCCTTTAAAATCTTTTGAAGACACCCCATAAGCCCATTGACCTATTTCCCCTTGCAGCACGTTGTCCTCTTTTCTGCATAAAAGATATTTCTAATATCGGGTTGTACGCGATGCTTAATTATATCTAAAATGTGCGATTAGCTCTTAGCAATTAGCACCTATATTTTGGGCGTTTACCGGTAATGCGATTTTTACCCATTGGGTGAAATGATGACGTTTGACAATATTTTGAAATTATTTGG
>CAYQNS010000004.1:0-54190 GCA_964418755.1 uncultured Desulfobacteraceae bacterium | reverse complement strand
CCGGGAAGGCGGCCGAACCGTTGGCGCCGGAGTGGTGAGCGAGATAATCGAGTAAAAAGTGAGAATGATATCATGTTGATGAATTCAAAGATCCGGATCCGGCTTAAGGCTTACGATTACAAACTTCTTGACCAGAGTGCGGTTGATATATCCGATACTGCCAAAAAAACAGGTGCCAAGGTTGTCGGTCCGATTCCATTGCCCACCCGGATTAATAAATATTGTGTGCTGCGTTCCCCTCATATTGACAAAAAATCGAGGGAACAATTTGAGATAAGAACTCATAAGAGGATGCTGGATATTCTGGAACCTACTCAGCAGACTGTCGACGCACTGATGAAACTGGATCTTTCTCCGGGAGTCGATGTCGAAATTAAATTGTAATATTGGGAACAGTGTAGCTATGAATAGAGGACTGATTGGAAAGAAATTGGGGATGATGAACCTGTTTTCCCAGGAAGGCAACATAATCCCGGTAACCGTTGTTCAGGTGGGGCCATGTACGGTTACGCAGGTCAAAACCATGGGCAAGGATGGATATAACGCAATTCAGCTTGGATTTGGAGAAAGAAAGAAAACTTCAATAAACAAGCCGTTGCAGGGCCATTATGAAAAGAGCGGCGGAACACCCTATGAGTTACTCAGGGAGTTCAAGGTGGATGAATCTGAAAAATATGAAACGGGTCAGAGCATAACGGTGGACATGTTTGCCGCCGGAGAACTGGTCGATGTTTCCGGCAGGACAAAGGGAAGAGGATTTTCCGGGGTCATCAAGCGTCACGGATTTTCCGGTGGTAGAAAAACCCATGGGAGTAAAAGCCATAGAATTCCCGGATCCATTGGTTGCAGCGCCTGGCCTGCAAAAGTAATAAAAGGTAAGAAAATGCCCGGTCGGTATGGCTATGACCGTAAAACCACCCAGAACCTTAAGATTGTCGATATCCGTTTTGAGGAAAATCTGATTCTTTTGAAGGGTGCCGTACCGGGAAGTAAAAACTCAATCGTCACGATCCAGAAGAAGCAAGCATTGATTCGCAAGTAAATTAGATCGGCTAAATTGGTAAGCGTGAATTCGATTAAAAATAAACATAGATTAGACGGGTAGATTATGGCTGTCCTAGATGTTTTAAATATGAAAGGTGAAAAAGTATCCGAAGTTGAGCTTGTTGATACTATTTTCAATATTTCGGTAAAAGCCAGCGTGTTGCATGAAGTCGTTACCATGCAGCTTGCTAAGAAACGATCAGGAAGCGCTTCTGTCAAGCATAGAAGTGATATAACGGGTAGTGGAAAAAAGCTTTTTCGACAAAAAGGAACCGGCCGCGCCAGAAGGGGAGACATCAAATCTCCCTTGCTAAGAGGGGGCGGCAGTGTTTTTGGCCCTGATCCAAGGTCGTATGCGTATAAGGTTCCCAAGAAAGTCAGAAAGCTGGCACTGAAAATGGCCCTGAGCAGCAAGCTTGATCTTGACGAAATTGTTGTTTTGAATGAGTTTGAGCTTGGGCGGATCAAAACAAAAGATGTGTCGGAAACATTGAAGACTCTGGGTTTGAAGAATGCCTTGATTGTAACGGAGAAAGAGAACGAAAAACTTGAAATTTCTTCAAGAAATATTCCCGGCATAAAGGTGCTTCGATCCGCTGGACTCAATGTATATGATATATTAAAATATGAAAAATTGATTTTGATCGAACCTTCCGTAAAGGAAATTGAAGGGAGGCTAACCGTATGATTCAATATAAAATTATAAAAAGGCCTTTAATTACTGAAAAGACAAATATCCAAAAAGAAGAGTACAATAAGGTTACGTTCGAAGTCGATGGCAGCGCAAATAGAGTTGAAATAAGACGTGCCGTAGAAAAAATATTTAATGTCAGGGTCGCAAACGTCAGAACCATGCAGGTCAGAGGCAAGGTAAAAAGACGGGGGAAAATTCTTGGGAAACGAAGAAATTGGAAAAAAGCGATTGTAACATTGATGGCAGGTGAGCGAATCGAATTTTTTGAAGGTGTTTAAAGCTAGGAGCTTAAAATGGCGGTAAAGAGAGTAAAACCTACATCTCCGGGACGGCGGTTTCAGATGTTTTCATCTTTCGAAGAGATAACAACTTCGAATTCTGAAAAAAGCCTGCTTAAGGCAATCCGGAAAAATGGTGGGCGAAATGCCAACGGAAGAATCACCTGCCGACATCGGGGGGGCGGTCATAAACGTTTCTACCGTATCATTGACTTTAAGAGAAACAAAATCGGAATACCGGCCAGGGTAGCATCTATAGAGTATGATCCCAATCGCAGTGCCCGCATCGCTCTGTTGCATTATGTCGACGGTGAAAAGCGGTATATTCTTGCACCCCTTAATCTTTCTGTCGGTGATATGATATTGTCCGGCCCGGACGCTGATATACAGCCCGGTAATGCCCTGCCACTTGGTAATATCCCTTTGGGAACGCATATCCACAATATCGAATTGCGTCTGGGCAAGGGCGGGCAAATTGTAAGAAGCGCCGGAACTTTTGCCCAATTGATGGCCAAAGAAGATAAATATGCTCAGGTCAAGCTTCCTTCAGGGGAGGTCCGGATGGTCCTGATTAAATGCATGGCCACCGTAGGACAAATTGGAAATACGGAACATGACAGCATTGAGCTTGGAAAAGCCGGAAGATCAAGATACCTTGGAAGGCGCCCAAGCGTTCGCGGGGTCGCTATGAATCCCGTCGACCACCCCATGGGCGGTGGAGAGGGACGCTCCTCCGGTGGGCGTCATCCGTGCAGTCCATGGGGGATGCCCACCAAGGGATACCGGACGCGCAAAAACAAGAGCACGGACCGTTACATAATGAAAAGACGTACAAAGAAATAAATATCCGCTGAAACGTTTTAGCTTAATCTGAGAGCAGTCGA
Source organism: uncultured Desulfobacteraceae bacterium (assembly GCA_964418755.1). GTDB lineage: Bacteria > Desulfobacterota > Desulfobacteria > Desulfobacterales > 4572-123 > 4572-123. The sequence goes on along the minus strand of CAYQNS010000004.1, from coordinate 51,290 downwards.
TCAAAATATATCGCAGGAGAGAATATGCCACGATCTTTAAAAAAAGGTCCATATATTGAATCTAAATTATTGAACAAAGTATTGGCGGTTCAGGAGAATCGAAGTAATAAGGTAATAAAAAGCTGGTCCAGGCGGTCAACAATTATTCCTGAAATGGTTGGTGTAACACTGGCAATACACAACGGGAGAAAATTTGTACCGGTATTTATTTCCGAAAATATGGTAGGACATAAACTCGGTGAATTTTCACCAACCAGGACTTTTTATGGGCATGCTGGTGATAGGAAATCGAAATTGAAGCAGTAGGATTGGAGAATAAGAGGATGTCTGACATGCAGGTCAAAGCAGTTGCGAGATATGTTCGTATTTCGCCGCAGAAAGTCCGGAAAATTATCGGTGCTGTGAAGGGAAAACCGGTTGAAACCGGTTTGAATGCACTGAAATTTATGCCGCAGAAGGCGGCTGGAATAGTTGAGAAGGTCGTCAGATCGGCTGTTGCAAATTCCGATCAACATCCTGATATGGATATAGATTCTCTACTAATCAGTAATGTCATCGTGGACCAGGGGCCGACAGCTAAGCGTTTTAGAGCAAGGGCACGGGGGCGTGGTGCTCGTATTTTGAAAAAGACCAGCCATATCACGGTAATTTTAACTGAAGACTCGCCAGAGTAAAGAGGAGGACAGAGCTTGGGCCAGAAAGTTAATCCTATAGGACTGCGATTGGGAATTGTAAAAACATGGGAATCCCGTTGGTATGCCGGGAAAAATTATTCCGATTACATCCTCGAAGATTTTAAAATAAGAAAATTCCTGAAGAAAAAAATATACCATGCCGGTATTTCCAAAATAGAAATTGAGCGCTCGGCCAAAAGGATACGGCTGCGGATATTTACGGCCCGTCCCGGAATCGTGATCGGCAAAAAGGGATCTGAGATTGAGAAGCTCAAAAAAGAGATCGAGAAGCAGGTCTCCCGGGAAGTCATGATTGATATTCAGGAGGTTCGAAAACCTGAACTGGATGCTCAACTGGTTGCCGAAAACGTGGCGCTTCAGATCGAAAGAAGGGTTGCTTTCAGAAGGGCAATGAAAAGAGGTGTGTCCTCGGCTATGAGATTCGGGGCCAAGGGCGTAAAAATAATATGCTCCGGAAGACTTGGGGGCGCCGAAATGGCCAGAAGGGAATGGTATCACGAGGGCAGAGTACCGCTGCATACACTCAGGGCGGACATTGATTATGGCTTCATAGAGGCTAAAACAACCTATGGCATCATAGGTGTAAAGGTCTTTGTTTTTAACGGTGAAATACTAAAAAAAGATGCAGTCGCTTCAAGCGTCAAGTAGCAAGGAGATAAAGAGATGCTTAGCCCTAAAAAAGTAAAGTACCGCAAGAGACAGAAAGGCAGAATGAAAGGGGCTGCTCACCGGGGAAACACTTTAAGCTTCGGGGAATTCGGTCTTATGGCTACCGAATGCGGTAAATTGAGTTCCAAACAAATTGAGGCCGCACGAATTGCAATGACTCGGCATGTAAAGCGTGGCGGGAAAATGTGGATTAGAATTTTCCCTGATAAATCTTTTACTAAAAAACCCGCTGAAGTAAGAATGGGCAAGGGAAAAGGTGCTCCTGAAGGTTGGATAGCAGTGATCCGTCCGGGCAGAATTTTGTATGAAATGGGGGGAATCTCCAAGGAAATGGCCAAAGAAGCACTCCGGCTTGCTTCACACAAACTTTCAGTCAAGACTCGATTTGTGGAGAGGAGTGGATTATAATGAACGTAGCCCAAATCAGAGAGCTCAGCCAGGAAGAACGGCTTCGCAAACTCGATGATCTTAGAGAAGAAATGTTTAATCTGCGTTTTCAGCATGAGATCGGTCAACTTGAAAATCCGAAGAAAATCAGGGAGACCAAAGCTGATATAGCCAGGATCAAAACTGTGACAAGAGAGTTGGAATTAACCGGAAGTACGGACAAAGAGTAGCTGAGGCCATGGAAAAAAAGATAAAGAAAAAAAGACAGTTGATTGGGAGTGTGGTAAGCGACAAGATGGATAAGACTGTAATCGTGCAGGTCGAGCGACTGGTCAAGCATCAACTGTATAAAAAGTATATTCGGAGATCTACAAGGTTCGCAGCTCATGATGAAACCAACAGTTGCAAACCCGGAGACAAAGTTATGATTTCAGAGTCAAGACCACTTAGCAAAACCAAAAGATGGCGGGTCAGCCAAATAGTTGAAAAAGCGGTCTGATGGTAAAGGAATAAAAAAATGATTCAGGCAGAGTCGAGACTAACAGTCGCAGATAACTCCGGCGCCAAGGAAGTCTATTGCATCAAGGTGCTTGGAGGATCTAGAAGAAGATATGCCAGCGTTGGTGATATTATTGTGGTATCCATAAAAGAAGCAATCCCCAATGCTAAAGTAAAAAAAGGAGACGTCCTGAAGGCTGTCGTAGTCAGAACTAAAAAAGAACTAAGACGGCGAGATGGGTCTTATATAAGATTCGACGAAAATTCAGCGGTGTTAATCAGTGCAAACAAGGAACCTGTCGGCACCCGCATATTTGGACCGGTAGCAAGAGAACTCAGGGGAAAGAATTTTATGAAAATAATTTCCCTTGCCCCGGAAGTTTTGTAAAACCCAGCGGTCCTTAAAGGATTTGATTTATGACCACGAATACATACACTATCAAAAAAGATGATAAAGTAAAAATCATTGCCGGTAAGGACAATGGCAAAATCGGTAAGGTTTTGAAGGTTTTTAGAGAGAAAAATAGAATTCTCATAGAGAATATCAACATCGTTAAAAGGCATACCAAACCCAACGCTCAGACAAAGCAGGGCGGAATTGTTGAAAGTGAGGCAGCCATTCACAGGTCAAACGTGATGTTGATGTGCAACAAATGCATTAAACCTGCACGCATTAAGATGCAGCGTCTGGACGACGGCAAAAAAGTCCGGATTTGCAGAAAATGCAATGAAATTATAGACGCCTAAACAACAAGTCGTATGCGCTATGAGGAGTAGAATGACCCAGTTAAGAGAGTATTATGATAAAAATATTGTTCCCGTACTTTTCGAAAAATTCAAGTATACGAACCCCATGCAAGTTCCCAAACTTGATAAAATCGTGTTGAATATGGGACTCGGGGAAGCCATTCATAATATCAAATTGTTGGACTCGGCTGCTGAAGAGCTCAAAGTAATAGCGGGGCAGAATCCCGTGATCACCCGCGCCAAAAAATCAATCGCGGCATTCAAATTAAGGGAAGGGATGCCCATTGGATGCATGGTTACTCTGCGGCACACTCGTATGTACGATTTTATGAACAAGCTTGTAAATGTAGCTCTTCCGAGGGTCCGGGATTTCAGGGGGATTTCAGGCAAGGCTTTTGATCACAACGGGAATTACACTCTGGGGATAAAAGAGCATATCATTTTCCCCGAAGTTGATTATGACAGAATTGATAAGATCAAGGGGCTTAATATTACCATCGTTACGACTGCAAAATCGGACGAAGAGGGAAAAGAACTCCTGAAACTTATGGGAATGCCATTTAAAAACTGAAGCGTGAAAAGCTAAGAAGAAGTCAAATAACAAGGAGGATGCTTTGGCCAAAAAGTCTCTTAGAGCAAAAGCATTAAGAAAAGCAAAATTTAAGGTGCGGGAGTACAATAGATGTCCGATGTGCGGCAGGCCACGAGCTTTCATTAGGAAATTCGGAATATGCCGTATCTGTTTTCGTGATCTTGCCTCGCATGGCAAATTACCTGGTGTGGTCAAATCCAGCTGGTAATTATACAGATTTGATAAAGGCCGTATCCATCTAAAAGATACTTAAAAAAGACTGTATCGTAACGGAGAGAAAAATGGTAATGAGCGACCCTATTGCCGATATGCTGACGAGGATCAGAAACGGCGGGAAAGCGAAATTAGATAGTGTTGAGATGCCCGGATCAACAATTAAACTTGAACTGGCGAAAGTACTTAAAAAACAAGGGTACATAAGGAACTTTAAGTTCGTCAAGGACGACAAGCAGGGTGTTTTGCGGGTATACTTGAAGTATGATGCAGACAAAAGTCATGCCATCTACAAACTGGAGCGTATCAGCAAGCCCAGCCGAAGGGTGTACGTCGGGCATAAGGAAGTCAAGCCGGTATTCAGCGGTATGGGGATTGCGATATTATCAACGTCCAGGGGAATATTGACAGACAAGGAAGCCCGGCTGCAGAAAGTAGGCGGAGAAGTTCTTTGTAATATCTGGTAGCCAAGGGGTGTAAGCAATGTCGCGAGTAGGCAAGAAAGCGATTCCGATTCCGGAAAAGACAAAAATATCATATGAAGACAGGCTGATTACGGTTCAGGGCGAAAAGGGAATACTATCCAGAACAATACATCCGGCTGTTGAACTGGAGATCGACGAAAAAACCATAAAAGTGGTTATTATTCGTAAACAAAAAGACTCCAGTGCCATACAGGGCCTGATCAGATCATTGGTTGCAAACATGATTACGGGTGTGGACAAAGGGTTCGATCGGATACTGCAAATAAACGGGATTGGTTATCGGGCTGATGTGCAGGGTACAAATATCGTTTTTAATATAGGTTTTTCCAATCCGGTTAATTTTGCGATTCCCGAAGGTATATCGGTAAGTATAGATAAGAATAACGTTATCAAACTTTCCGGGATAGATAAGGAAAAACTCGGGGTTGCAGCGGCCTCCATTCGGAGCCTGAGGCCACCGGAGCCATATAAGGGGAAAGGTATTAAATACGCTGAAGAATATATCAAGCGTAAAGCCGGAAAGACAGGAACCAAATAATATTTGAACAGATATTGTGCCTCACCGACTCATAGCGCGAAATCCGATTGTCGCAATACGGGCCGATGAATACAATTTTAAGGGGAACAATAATGGGCTCTCTGGATTTTAGGAAAAAAGCGCGTTTAAAGAGAAAAAAAAGAATAAGAAAAGCCCTGTCCGGGACAGATGAACGGCCCAGACTGACCGTCTTTCGCAGCGCCAGGCATATCTATGCGCAGATCATCAATGATATCAACGGCCAAACCATGGTTAGCGCATCCAGTATGGAAAAGGTGGTAAGGGCTCAAGATCAATTTGAGAATAAGGTTAAGGCTGCCGATCATATTGGAAAGCTCATTGGAGAGCGTGCCGTGGAAAAAGGGATCAAAAAGGTTGTTTTTGACCGCAACGGCTATATGTATCACGGTCGGGTCAAGGCAGTATCAGACGGTGCACGTGAAGCCGGGCTGGAGTTTTAGTCAAATATTCGAAATGAAGGAGGCAGGCCCTTGTTCAAGAAAGACGTGGATGACAATCAGTTCATAGATAAAGTAGTACATATAAACCGTGTAGCCAAAGTCGTAAAAGGTGGGCGAAGATTCAGTTTTAGTGCCGTCGTGGTTGTGGGTGACGGCGAAGGAAGTGTCGGCTGGGGCCTCGGTAAAGCCGGGGAAGTGCCGGAGGCAATCCGTAAGGGCATGGAAAAAGCCAAAAAGAATATGTGCAAGGTGCCTTTGACTGAAGATGGTACAATTCCTTTTCAGGTGATCGGCAAATATGGTGCGGGGATGGTTCTGCTGAAGCCCGCGTCAAAAGGAACCGGTGTGATTGCCGGGGGAGCGGTTCGGGCAGTACTGGAAGCTGTAGGGGTACAGGATATTTTGACAAAATGCATGCGGTCAAATAATCCTCATAATGTCGTGAAAGCAACGATAACCGGACTTAAACAGCTTCAAAGCAGAGAGCAGGTCGCCAGGCGACGTGGCATTCTGGTAGAAGATTTATAATTGATAAGGGAATTATAAATGTCTGGAATATTAGAAATAACGTTGATTAAAAGTATGATCGGAAGGCCGGAAAAACACCGCAAAGTGTTGCGGGGCCTTGGGCTGACAAAGATAAACAAGACTGTAAAGCTGGAAAATACACAGGCTGTACGTGGAATGGTACACATTGTTTCACACCTGGTGAAGGCCGAGGAGATGATTGATGAAGCTAAATGAACTGTCACCAGCAAAAGGTTCCCGCAGTGCGCGTAAAAGACTTGGACGCGGCGTTGGCTCCGGAAGCGGAAAAACCGCAGGCCGTGGAACCAAGGGGCACAACAGCCGGTCAGGAGGAGGTGTAAGACCCGGATTCGAGGGTGGGCAGATGCCCATTCACAGGCGTCTTCCCAAAAGAGGTTTTACCAATATTTTCAAAAAGGAAATAGCGGTTTTAAATATATGCGATTTGATCCGATTTGAAACCGGAAGCGTGGTGGACGAGGCTGCCGTCGTCCGGAGCGGACTGGTCAAGGGCCGGCGGGATGGAATCAAGCTGCTTGGTAAGGGCGACATTGAATATCCGCTCACCATTCGCTTAAATGCTGTCAGCAACAGTGCCAGGGCCAAGATTGAAGCCTCCGGCGGTAGTGTAGAGGACATATAGTATGATAGGCAGCGGGTTCCAGAATATATTTAAAATACCTGAGTTGAAGAAACGGGTACTGTACACATTTGCCCTGTTGGCGGTATACCGTGTAGGGGTACATGTGCCGACTCCGGGCATAGATACGATTGCCCTGGCTTCTTTTTTTGCAAAGGCCAAAGGCACCTTGCTGGGGCTGTTCGATATGTTCTCAGGTGGTGCGCTGGAAAGGCTGTCGGTTTTTGCTCTTGGGATCATGCCTTACATCAGTGCTTCAATCATCATTCAGCTTCTCACCGTTGTAATTCCGCATCTGGAGCGACTTTCGAAAGAGGGTGAACAGGGTCGGAAAAAAATCACCCAGTACACTCGCTATGGGACTGTGGTCCTGAGTATTATTCAGGGATTTGGAATCAGCGTGGGCCTCGAGAGTATGACGTCACCCGGCGGCGCGCCCGTAGTAATACATCCCGGTTGGGAATTCAGGCTGATGACGGTTTTGACGCTTACCGCTGGAACCGCATTTATTATGTGGCTGGGAGAGCAAATTACCGAGCGAGGCATCGGCAACGGAATATCTCTGATCATTTTTGCCGGTATCGTAGCCCGGATGCCCATTGCCATCGGAAATACTTTTCGGTTGCTCTCCACCGGTGAGATGGGAATATTTTTAATTCTTGTTCTGGTTGTATTTATGATCGGCGTGATCGCATTCATAATCTACGTCGAGCAGGGTCAGAGGAGGATACCGGTTCAGTATGCCAAAAGAGTAGTCGGCAGGAAGATGTATGGTGGTCAAAGTACCCATCTGCCATTAAAAATCAATACATCCGGCGTTATCCCGCCTATTTTCGCATCTTCTATCATCATGTTTCCGGCAACCCTTGCAAGTTTTATTAAAATACCATGGATGCAGCAGGCGGCCGCATCCATGCGACCGGGCAGTCTGATATATGAATCGATGTATATCGGGTTTATCTTTTTCTTCTGTTATTTTTATACCGCGGTCACCTTCAATCCGGAGGATGTTGCCGATAATATGAAAAAAAACGGAGGATATATTCCCGGGATCAGGCCTGGGAAACGTACGGCTGAGTATATAGACAAGGTGCTCACCAGAATTACCCTTGGAGGGGCTATCTATGTGTCTGCCGTGTGCGTACTGCCTTCGATACTCATCACCAAGTTGAACATTCCCTTTTATTTTGGGGGGACGGCGCTCTTGATCGTGGTGGGCGTCGCCATTGACACGATATCACAAATTGAATCGCATATGCTGACTCGTCACTATGAGGGCTTTCTCAAAAAAGGCGTAAAAGGCAGAGGGCGGTGATAATTTAGACCGTAACATATTAAATTGCACAAGGCTAGAGGGAGAAAGCTGTATTGTAATACGCCGACGACCGATAACGCAGTGAAGTTTAATATGTGACAGTCTGTAGAATTTTAAAATTCAAACGGAAGTAGGTCGAAGGGGACGTCACAATGCCGAAGGAGGAAGCTATAAAGGTGCAGGGTACCGTAATGGAGACTCTGCCAAATGCAATGTTCAAGGTTGAGCTGGAAAACAAGCACCAGATTCTGGCTCACATTTCCGGGAAAATGAGAATGCATTTTATAAAAATATTGCCTGGAGATACGGTTGCAGTGGAGCTTTCACCTTACGATTTGACCAGGGGAAGAATCACTTACAGATCAAAATAAGGAGTATCCCCAAGACCGGGGTGCCTGAATCATCAGGCAAGCGGCTTACTTTGTAAATCGGGTATGCTTTTGAGAAATAAGGAGCTTTACATATGAAGGTCAGGGCATCTGTAAAAAAAATCTGCAGTAAATGCAAAATTATCCGCAGAAAAGGTGTTGTCAGGGTTATCTGCGAAAACAAAAGACATAAACAGCGGCAGGGATAGGAGGATAGGCTTTGGCAAGAATTGCGGGCATAGATTTACCTAGACGTAAACGGGTTGAGATCGGACTGACATATATATATGGTATCGGCCGAACCACTTCAAAGCGAATACTGACCCAACTTCAAATCGATCCGGACAGAAAAACGGATGATTTGACCGAGAGTGAAGTAAACAGCATTCGAAAAGTAATAGATAGTGAATGCAAGGTCGAGGGGGAGCTTCGAACGGAAGTATCCATGAACATCAAACGTCTCATGGACCTTGGCGCTTATCGTGGTTTAAGGCATCGGAAGTCTCTGCCGGTTCGCGGGCAGCGTACAAGTACGAATGCCAGGACAAGGAAAGGACCTCGTAGATCCGCTGTTAAGAAAAAGGGCGGCGTAAAAAAGAAATAGAAATTAAATGCCGTAATTATGTATATGTGTTTCAGCAGTTTATTTCTACTTTTATAAACGCCAAAAAACAGTAAAAAAAGTTTAAATGGAATTGTCAAATGCCGAAAAAGACTCGTACTAAGAAAAAGGAAAAGAAAAATATCCCAAACGGGATTGTGCATATCCAGTCTACCTTTAACAATACAATTGTGACGATTACTGATCCTGCCGGCAATGTTGTAGCGTGGTCCAGCTCAGGTGTTCAGGGATTTAAGGGATCAAGGAAAAGTACCCCCTTTGCTTCACAGCTTGCTGCCGAGGATGCGTCCAAAAAGGCAATGGAACATGGTATGCGTAATGTCGAAGTCTACGTTAAAGGACCGGGTGCAGGACGTGAATCCGCATTACGATCTCTTCAGGGGGTTGGATTTAACATTTCAATTATAAGGGATGTAACCCCGATTCCGCATAATGGCTGTCGCCCGCCCAAGAGACGCAGGGTATAGTCTTCATTTCGTTTTTTAAATTCGCTTTTTGATATATGCGGATGAACAAGACCAGTATATGTACGATCATCGGCCAAACAAGAAATGGCTGAGGATTCAAGGAGGAAGAATTGGCACGATACAGAGGTTCAGTATGTCGGTTATGCCGACGCGAAAATATGAAGTTGTTTCTTAAGGGGGACCGATGCTACTCGGATAAATGCGCATTCGAACGTCGCAGTTATGCACCGGGGCAGCACGGCCAGGGCCGGCATAGAAAACCTTCGGATTACGGTATTCAGCTTCGGGAAAAGCAAAAGGTTAAAAGAATGTACGGGCTTCCTGAAAAACAATTTAGATCGTTTTTTGAGAAAGCGGACCGGCATCATGGCATTACCGGCACCAATCTGCTGATATCGCTTGAAAGAAGGCTTGATAACACGGTATATCGTATGGGATTCGTCAATTCACGCAGTCAGGGAAGACAGCTTGTCAAACACAACCATTTCCTGGTAAACGGTGGGAAAGTAAATATTCCTTCCTATCTAATCAAGATCGGTGACGTTATCGAAGTGCGGGAAAAAAGCCGTAACATACAGGCCATAGCAGACTCCATGGATGCGGTTGTTCGTCGAGGTATCCCACAGTGGGTCGAACTTGAGAAAGAAAATATGAAGGGGACTGTTAAGAGTTTTCCAGTACGGGAAGATCTTACCATGCCGATTCAGGAACAGCTCATTGTTGAGCTTTATTCAAAATAACAAGCGGTAAGGAGAGTTGAGAAAACAGATCAGCTATCTGATTGTAATCTTGACTCAAATTATTTGGAGATGAAATAATGCCATCAAACGGACTAATGTATATTAACTGGCGGGAAATGATCAAGCCGGAGAAAGTTCAATTGGCGAGTAGTTCCACTTACGGCAAATTTGTCTGTGAACCGCTTGAAAGAGGATTTGGCATCACCATCGGCAATTCTCTTAGACGAATCATTCTGTCCTCGCTTCACGGTGCCGCCATTGTCTCGGTCAAGTTTACCAAGGTGATGCACGAATTCAGCACCATCCCCGGTGTGATAGAAGATGTTTCTGAAATTATCCTCAACCTGAAACAAGTCAGGATGAACAATGAGGATACCAAGACAAGGACGATTCATATTGATGCAAAGGGAGAGGGTGAAGTAACCGCTGGAGACATCATAAGCAGTGACGGTAAAGTTGAGATACTCAATAAAGACCAACATATAGCATCGCTCACTGGAAAAGGTGAACTCGAAATTACGATGACGGTGAAGGTTGGTAAAGGATATTCACTGTCAGAAGCGAATAAGGATGAGGACGCAGTAGTTGGAACCATTCCCATCGATGCTGTTTTTTCTCCTATACAGAAAGTCAATTATGTTGTCGGAAATGCCCGGGTCGGACAGCGAACCGACTACGACAAGGTGACGCTTGAAGTGTGGACGGACGGTAGCGTACTTCCCGAAGATGCGATTGCTTATGCGGCCAAAATTCTTAAGGAGCAGATGTCCATATTCATTAATTTTGATGAAAAACTCGAACCGGAACCCCCTTTGAAAGATGACGAAACGGAAACTCCGAAGTTCAATGAAAATCTTTACCGAAGTGTTGAAGAACTTGAGCTTTCCGTGCGCAGCGCAAATTGTCTTAAAAATGCCGATATTTTAAAAATTTATCAATTAGTTCAGAAAACAGAAGCGGAAATGCTTAAAACAAAGAATTTTGGAAGAAAGTCCTTAAATGAAATAAAAGACGTTTTAAGCGAAATGGGCCTTTCTCTCGGTATGAACCTTGAAGGATTTGTGCCCCCCGAAGAGGAAAGTGCTGAGGAAGGAGAATAACTGATCCTATGAGACATCGTAAAGCCGGTATAAAATTAAATAGAACCACCAGTCATAGAAATGCCATGTTTCGAAACATGGTTACCTCTTTATTCAAGTACGACAAAATTAAGACTACCGATGTAAAAGCAAAGGAACTGAGGCGTTGGGCAGATCATTTGATTACGCTAGCAAAAAAGGGTGATTTGCATGCCATACGCCAAGTTCTTGCGATCGTGCGGGAAAAGGAAGTCGTCTATAAATTATTCGATGAAGCCCAGAAACGCTATGGTAAAATTTCCGGCGGATATACTCGGATTGTTAAAATTGGTAGACGCCCCGGCGATGCAGCCCCTGTTTCCTTGATTGAGCTCGTCGCTCTGGAAGAGGGAAAAAAGAAAAAGGTCAAAAAGGGCGTGAAAAAACAGGAAAAGAAAAAAGAGGCTGCTGTAAATAAAGAGGCCAAGGTTGAGAAGAGCGAAGAAAAGCCGAAAGAGGCCGCCGTTGCAGAAATTGCTCCAAAAGATGCAGAAGCCAAAGCACCTGCAGGTGAAACCGAAGCCAAAGAAACAGCTACAGGCGAAGTCGGAGCTGTTGAAGAAGTAAAGGTTGAGCCCGAGGCTGAAAAATAACCAATTGTTCAAAAAATTGAAACAGAAAAGCCCTGCCTAAAAAAGGCGGGGCTTTTTTTTGTCCTTTTACCGGAGATAGATCCGTTGTTCCATCTTCGTTGAGATGCAGGGGATATATAAGAGGACACGAATGGCTGTTCCGGTGATTCGGCATAATGGATTGTTTTTATGAATCGAGCTTTTATTTAATTTAAAAATGTTATATTATACATTTATGGCCAAAGAAATCGACTTTCTTTTTCAACCTGGATAACGTATTGAGATTTTTCGTGTATTTCGTCCCTGATAAAAATCAGAAAGGATACTTTTCATGACTATTGTAAGGGAATTTTTTGATATCGCCAATGATCCTGCAGGGTATGCTGAAAAATGGAAGGTAAAACATGATGGTGCAGTTGTTGGCTATTTATGCTCCTATATACCCGAGGAGATAATTGTTGCGGCCGGTGCTCTACCCTTTAGAATTTTGGGCTCCGGAAGTACTATTTCCCTGGCGGATTCGCATCTGCAGGCCTATAGTTGCAGTCTGGTTCGGGGGGCACTTGAAGACGCACTGGCCGGGCGGCTTGATTTTTTGAGCGGAACGGTTTTCCCACATACCTGCGATTCGATACAGCGGCTTTCCGATATATGGCGCCTTAATACCCGGTACAAGTTTCATATTGATCTGGTGATGCCGGTTAAACTGCAGGCAAAAAGCGCTGCAGTTTATATGCAAAGTGTCGTAGATCAATTTAAAAATGAACTTGCGCAAGCCCTTAACGTGGGCATATCCGAAGAAAATCTCCGACAGGCAGTTTATACATGCAACCGCATCCGAAAAAATTTAAGAAAACTCTACAAAATTCAAAAAATGACTCCGGATCGTCTCAGCAGCATTGAACTGCATGCCGTTTTGATGGCCGCTATGGTAATGGACAGAAATGAACTGGATAAAAAACTGTCCGTCCTTGTAAAAGCCACTGGTTTGCCGAATATGGACTGCACAAGTGTCGGGAAAAGAATATTACTGGGCGGGAGTGTCTGCACAAGGTCTGAAATCTACAGAGTTCTCGAAGAATCCGGAGGTCGTATTGTCGGAGATGACTTTTGTACTGGAGACAGAAATATTCAAGGTGATGTCGATACAACCGGGGATATGATCGAAGCTGTGTCCCGGCGTTATATGACGCGAATTGTCTGCCCGGCAAAGCATTCCGGGCTTCTGAGCCGTGGAGAGTATCTGGTGAGTATTGCCAGGGAAAACAAGGTCCAGGGCGTGATCCTGCTTTACTTGAAGTTTTGTGACCCCCATTTGTTTGACTATCCCTATATCAAAGCCATGCTGGATAAAGAGAACATTCCCTGCATGCTGTATGAACTTGAAGAGGGGCCATGGTCCGGCGGGCAGTTTAAAACAAGATGTGAAGCCTTTATGGAGATGATATAATTGTAAAAATTTTAAGACGGCGTCAAATCAGTAAAAAGGAGACATTTTATGGCAGGCCACGATCGATCCTCGGATTCTGAAAAACAACAGCGTAAGATAAAATCGGTCCGGAAAATGAAAGAGATCATGACCAACTATTACATTGAGGCAAAATCGGCCGGGCAAAACAACCGAAAAGTTGCCTGGATCACCAGCGGAGGGCCTGTGGAACCGCTCATTGCCATGGATGTTATTCCGGTTTACCCGGAAAATCACGGGGCCATGATCGGTGCTTCAAAAATGGGCCCGGATCTTTGTGAAAAATCCGAAATAATGGGTTATTCCAGCGATTTGTGCTCATACGCCCGCACGGATATCGCCTGCGGTCCCATAGATGGAGGCCCCATCGGCGGTTTGCCGCGGCCGGATATGCTGGTGTGTTGTAATAATATTTGCGGAACGGTGCTCAAATGGTATGAGGTCCAGGCTCGCTATTACGGAGTCCCCCTGTTTATCCTTGATACTCCGTTTTGCCATGAGCGGTTATCCACGGAAGCTATAAAATATGTCAGCAGCCAGATTCAGGAATATATCGTGTTTTTGGAAAAACACTGCGGCAAAAAATTCGATTATGATAAGATGGAGGATGTCGGCAGATTATCCCTTGAAGCTCAGCGTCTCTGGCAGGCCGTGCTGGACACCACGGTTAATCGCCCGGCACCCATGAGCGCATTTGATGCCTTTTTTCATCTGGCCCTTATCGTGACACTCAGGGGAACCCGGATTGCAGTTGATTATTACCGGCAGCTTCTTGATGAGATGAACCAGCGGGTAGATAGGGGCATCAGTGCCGTACCCAATGAAAAATATCGACTGTTGTGGGACAACCTTCCGATATGGTTTCGCACCCGATGGCTGTCGGAAAAATTTTCCGCCCATGATGCCTGCCTGGTGGCGGATACCTATACAACCGCATGGTGCCGGTCACTGAAATATATTGATCCATCTGATTTCATCCGGTCCATGGCTGAAAGTTACTCCATGATCTATCTGAATATCGGGGTGGATCAGATGGCTGACATGATCATAGAGATGATCGACAAGTATGATGTCGACGGATTTGTGATGCATTCCAACCGTAGCTGCAAACCCTATTCCCTGGGCCAGTATGATATTCGCAGGATCATCCAGGAAAAAACAGGCATACCCGTACTGATGATAGAGGCGGACATGGTGGACAGCCGCAGTTTTTCAGAAAGCCAGATTGAAACCCGGATCGATGCATTCATGGAAGTGCTGAAGGTAAATGAGTGAAATGCCATTGTGCAAAAATTAACTTTTGTTCCGGTTTATCCGGATCAGGTGGTGAAATATGATTACAGCCGGAATCGATGTGGGGTCAATAAGCGCCAAAGCCGCAGTGATAAAGGCCGGCGTGCTGCTCGGAACCCGGGTTATCCTGACCGGATACCATGCCGGCCGGGCCGGGAAAGAAGTGTTTGAAAGGCTTTTGACGCAGCTTGAGATCAACCCAAATGACATAAAACAGCGGGTGGCAACCGGTTACGGCCGCAACAGTGTTAATTTCGCCGATAAAACCGTTACCGAGATTACATGCCATGCCGCCGGTGCCCATTTTTTGAATCCTGAAATTCGTTCGGTCATCGATATCGGGGGGCAGGACAGCAAGGCCATTGTGATGGACGGAACAGGCCGGGTTTTGGATTTTGCCATGAACGACAAATGTGCCGCCGGTACCGGAAGGTTCCTGGAAGTCATGGCCCGGGCTCTGGAAGTCGATCTTGACGGATTCGGCGATCTTTCCCTGCAAGCCGAGCATCCGGCATCCATCAGCAGTCTGTGTACGGTTTTTGCGGAGTCGGAAGTGATATCTCTGATCGCCAGGGGTGAAAAACGCCGCAATATTATTGCCGGCATTCATGAATCCGTTGCGTCCCGTGTTATGGCCATGGCCCATCGGATAGGCGTCAAAAATCCGGTTATGATGACCGGCGGTGTGGCAAGAAATATCGGCGTGGTCAAAGCCATTGAAAATAAAATCGGTGGTCATGTGGTGGTGTCAACAAAAGCTCAGGTGACTGGGGCCATCGGTGCGGCACTGATCGCCGCCAGACAATAAAAACCTTGACTCGGTTATAATATGCAAAAACAAATAAGATTTGCCTGCCCCCTGGATTGCTTTGATGCGTGTTCGTTGATTGCAAGTGTTGAAAACGGGCGTGTGGTCCGGATCAGGGGGGACAAAAATCATCCTCTGACCCGGGGTATGACTTGTTCAAAGGGGCGCCAACTGCTGGAGAGGCTTTATCACCCTGACCGCCTGCTTTATCCGTTAAAAAAAAATGGCCGGAGTTGGACAAAAATTACCTGGGACGAGGCCATCTGTGAAATCGCAGATCAGTTGACACGGATCAAACAGGCCTATGGTACAGGAGCTGTGCTGCATTATGCCGACGCGGGCTATGGCGGCATCACCAAATCCGTCGATGAACTGTTTTTTAACTGCTATGGAGGTGTCACCGTTCCCCGGGGGAGTCTCTGCTGGGGTGCGGGAATGGCTGCCCAGAAGTATGATTTCGGTGCTGCTCTGGGCCATAGCCCTGATGATCTGGCAAATGCCGGTGTTATTATTATCTGGGGCCGCAATCCCGCAGATACCAATCCCCATTTGATTCGTTATCTGCACCAGGCCCGTAAAAACGGGGCAGTTGTTATCCTGATCGACCCGATCAGGACCGCGACGGCAAATCTGGCCGACATTCATCTGCGTGTCAGGCCTGCAACCGACGGTGCCCTTGCCCTGGGGATGGCCAACCTTATGATTGAGCGCGGCTGGCTGGATCAGACTTTTGTCCAGGATCATGTGCTGGGGTTTGGGCGTTTTCGGACCTATGCACGAAAGTTTACTGTGGAACGGGTGGCCGGGATCACCGGAATCGATCCAGCCCGTATAGAGCAGGTTGCCGGAATATATGCCCGTCGAAAACCGGGCTGCATTGTTGTCGGCATAGGACTGCAGCGATACGGTAACGGGGGCGGCACCATCCGTTGTATCGACGCTCTGGGTGCCATCACCGGCAATATCGGCATCTCCGGCGGTGGCGTAAATTATGCCAACAGGGCAACCTCCCGCTATCTGGCAGGAGAAGTTGTCGAGAGTCGTGGCCTGGCCGTCAACCGCCGCTCCTTCAGCCTGCCGCAAATGGGAGAATTTCTAAATACTGCATCCGATCCGCCGATTCGCTGCCTTTTTATTACCAAAGCCAATCCCCTGGTCCAGATGCCGCATCTGCGCAAAACCATAGATGCCTTTGATCGGGTGCCGTTCAAGGTGGTCACGGATATGTTCATGACCGATACGGCCCGGCATGCCGATCTGGTACTGCCCTGTACCAGTGTTCTGGAAGAGGAGGATATCATCTGCACAGCCATGTATTCGCCCTATGTGAATTATTCCGCCAGAGCTGCTGAACCGCCTGCCGGCATCATGGGCGTGTACGGTTTTTTTGCGGCCCTGGCCCGCAAAATGAGGCTGGATAGCTATCCACATATATCGCCCCGGGATTTTCTCAAAAGGGCCGTTGGGCCGCTGCTCGCAGCCTGCGGCAGTGATTTTGAATCCCTGACAAATGGGCATTTAAAACCACCGGGTATGGATATCCCGTGGCAGGACAGGTCTTTTGCTACCCCATCGGGGAGATATGAATTGTATTCGGAATCCGCCTTACAGGCCGGTCTGAATCCGTTGCCCCATTTCAAAGCGCCGCTGAAAGGTCCGTCCGGCTTTGATTTGAGATTGCTGACCCCCCATTTAAAGAACTCCATGCATTCCCAGGGTTTTGCGTTTATCGATGAAAAGCCCACAGCCCATGTAAATCCTCTTGTTCTGGCCGAAAAAAAACTTGCCGGCCAGGCTAATGCACGGGTCATTTCCCCCAACGGCCGGTTGCAGGTCAAGTTAAAACCGGATTCCGCCATTCCCGAGGGCATTGTCATGATTTACGAGGGGTGGTGGCATAAAAGCGGTGCGGTTAATTTTTTGACCGATGACTCTCTTTCCGATATGGGAGAACAGGCAGCCTATTATGATACTTTTTGCAATCTGGAATCTTTGGGTTAACGCGTTTTTTTTGACCGTTGAACATGAAATGTTGAACATTGAATGATGAACTTCAGTGAGGTTATATTAAAATGGTAGTTTATGAAGTAGGTCTTGAGGTGAGGAGGCGCTTCGTTGGCGAAACAAATTAAAATAAGCTAATCCGGCGTAGTTTATGCTTTGAGTAAAGGGGAGAGAATAGCCAAAGAGAGGAACTATCAGTTGCTCAAATGAGTTGCTGATTTACCAATGGCCGCCCCCATAGTCCGCATAATTTAGGAGATTGACTTCATGAATGCAGCAAAGACAGAGGCATCAGGCTACAGATGGGTTGTACTTTTTGTATTTTCCATAATCAATGCAGTGATGCAGATTCAGTGGCTCACCTTTGCGCCTGTCGCCAGGGAGGCCAGGCTTGTCTACGGCGTTACGGCACTGCAGATTGATCTCCTTTCCATGATTTTCATGGGAGTGTTCATTTTGATATGCATACCGGCCTCATATATTATTGATAGGTTTGGTATCCGAATTGGAGTCGGCTTTGGTGCGATACTGATCGCTATTTTCGGTCTCCTGAAAGGACTATATGCACATGATTATACCATGGTTGTTATTTGCCAAACAGGGCTCGCGGTTGCCCAGCCGTTTATTCTCAATTCCGCCACCAAAGTGGCGGGATGCTGGTTTCCGGTAGAAGAAAGGGCAACAGCAGTGGGAATTGCGACCCTGTCACAATTTATCGGCATTATATGTGCCATGATTGTGACGCCCTTACTGGTGACCCGGAATGTCGAAGGTGCCTATCAGTTAAGTAATATGCTTTTAACTTACGGAATTATCTCTGTTGCCGGTGCAATACTTCTTTTGGTTTTTTTAAAAGAAAAACCTGCTGCTGCACAGGACACAAGTGGTCAGGGTGAACGGATTAAATTTTTTGAAGGATTAAAGCACATACTCGCCCTGAAAGATATGCGCTTTATGCTGCTGCTTTTTTTTCTTGGTTTGGGCATGTTTAACGCCATCAGCACATGTATTGATCAAATTTGCCAGATAAAGGGCTTGTCTACCGAACAAACCGGACTGGTAGGCGGAATGATGCTGATTGCCGGAATCATCGGTGCCATCATCCTCCCCATTCTCTCTGATAAATTTCGCAAAAGAAAGGCGTTTATCGTTATCGGAATGGTTTGCATGACCCCGGGTCTAATCGGATTAACCGTTGCCACCGGGTATATACCCCTCCTTGTATCTTCCTTTGTCCTTGGCTTTTTTCTTTTGGGTGCATGTGCACCGGTTGGCTTTCAGTTTTGTGCTGAGGTCGGTTTTCCCGCGCCGGAATCAACATCCCAGGGCTTGATATTGCTTGTCGGCCAGATCTCCGGAATACTTTTTATTTTTGGAATGAACCGAATCGGGATGATTCCTTCCCTGGTTGTTTTTGTCGGATTTTCAATCATTGGGGTCATCCTCAGCGTTATGCTCAGGGAATCACCAATGATCCAAAACTTAAAGATGTAAACAACAGAGAATACGGGAGACATCCATGCCAAAAGGAATATTCCGCTTTTATGAGGAATTAAATGACTTTCTTCCAAAGCATAGAAGAAAAACTGATTTTGAAGCAAAGTTTAAAGGGAAAAGGTCAATAAAAGATATGATAGAAGCACTCGGAGTTCCTCATACGGAAATCGACCTTATTCTGGTGAATGGAAATTCAGTAGATTTTAAGTATATTCTTCAAGATGAAGACCGAGTAAGCGTATATCCTGTTTTTGAATCCCTCAACATTACTGATGTTACCCTGCTCAGAAAAATTCCGCTTCGCAGGAACAAATTTATAGCGGATACCAACCTGGGAGATATAGTTAAATATATGAGAGCCCTGGGATTTAATTTGTATTACGATCCTTTACTTTCCACTCGTGAAATAGTTGAAATATCCAAAAGAGAAAACAGGGTAATACTAACCAAGAGCAGGAAGCTTCTTAAATCAAAAGATGTAAGCCATGGAATTTTTATAAGCCCTGGTACAGCCACAGAACAGATAAGACGAATCATAGATTGCCTGGATATTAAAAATGACATAAAGCCGTTTTCAAGATGTCTTCGCTGCAACACCCTGTTAAATATCGTACCAAAAGAAAAATTTTTAGATGGAATTCCTCCAAAGACAAAAGAATTCTACGATGAATATGTTCAATGTCGGTCCTGCGATAAAACTTATTGGAAAGGGACTCATTTCATTAATTTAATTGGTTCGCTTTTTTAAGTGAACTACATTTGCTATGTTTCGTGTACGGTAACTTTCACGGGCACGTAAGTAAACTATGTCGGTTGGGATTGTATTTTTATTTGTCGATGGTTTAACAAAAGGAGATGATGGTGTTTATTGATAAACCTGGAAAGGTGACGGAAAGGATTTTATTTTTGGGCCGCAGGGAATCCTGCGTATATCTTCTCAAGGGAAAAGATGAGTATGCTCTGCTCGGGGGCGGCATGGCCTATATCGTTCCGGAAATTCTCGATCAGCTCCGGGCCCATGAGATCGATGAGGGGAAAATCAGCCGGATTATCATTCTGCACAGCCATTTCGATCATTGCGGCGTCGTGGAATTTTTTAAAAAACGATGGCCCTGGGCAGTTGTCACTGCATCTGCCAGGGCTCGTGAACTTCTGGAAACGCCCAAGGTGATAGAAACCATAGCCCGGTTGAACCGGAGTATGATACCTCACTACGGGCGCGAAAAACAGTCTGAAAACCTGGGGTTGGATATCAGCCGGATCACAGTGGAACAGACCGTTGGCGATGGGGATGTCCTGCGCTGTGGCGATCTTGACATGCAGGTACTGGAAGTTCCGGGCCATTCCTCCTGCTCCATTGCCGTATATGTGCCGGCGGAAAAAGCCTTGTTTGCGTCGGACGCCGGAGGTATTCCCTTTGGCGACCGGATTTTTACGGCGGCCAATTCCAACTTTGATTTATATCAACAGAGTTTGCAAAAGATGATGCAGTATCCGGTGGAGGTGTATCTGGCCGAGCATTACGGGGCCGTGACCGGTGAAGAGGCGCATCTGTTTTTAAAAAAAGCGGCGGTAGCGGCCAGGGAAACCCGGCATATACTGGAAGCATCCTATGCCAGGACAGAAGATGTTCTAAAGAGTACAGATGAGGTGACCGATATTCTAATGGCCGGGACCCCTGAAGATTTTTTGCCCCGGGCGGTCATCGCCATGGTGGTGGGACAGATGATGCGGTTTATTGCACGGGCGGCGGGTAAGGGGAAAGGTAGAAGGTAGAAGGTAGAAGGTAGAAGGGTTGGAAATGCAGGGGTAGATCCCTGTGCCTGCCCGGCTTTCATTTCAGCTGCAGAATTTCAAAGGTGTTTTGGTCCAGATCAAAGAAAAGCAGCTGGTTTCTCAGAATCCCCTTTTGTTTCAGCAGGACTTTGGTGATTTGGGAAACTTCAAGGGATGCTGCCATGGTGACCGTGTAAGGGGGGGTCCCCAAAAGGGTTTCGGCGCCCTTGGCGGCAATGGCTGACCCCGGTTCACCGTAAATCAATCTAAGACCGGTATCTTCAGGGAAAATGGTGGTAATCTGCCCGATATGGCCGGCAACCGCGGCGGAAACCATGGGGATGACGGCATCGCGGGCCGCATCTTCCAGGATAAAACGGGTCTTGATGTCGTCCAGACAGTCGACCACGACATCGGTATCGTTGATCAGTTGCCGGGCACTGTCGGTGTCAATAAATTCAGCGCAGGCGGTAATTTCAACAGAAGCGTTGATTGCTTTAACCCGGGTCGCTGCCGCTGTCGCCTTTGATGTGGCCAGAAGCTGCTGCGTGCTGAGTATCTGCCGATTTAGATTACTGTCGTCAAAAGTATCGCCATCTACAAGGGTCAGGGTACCAATACCCAGACGCGCCAGAAGTTCTGTTACCGTGCCGCCCAGTCCACCCAGCCCGACAATGCACACCGTTGCCTTCAGAAGGGATATCTGATCTGTTATGGAGAGGGTTTGCATGTTGCGAATGTAGCGCTCGGGAATGATATTGTTTTCAAGAGCGACGATCTCGACAAAACGGCTGGCAATGCCTGTGAACTTGGCCAGAAAAGCAACGGATGTTACTGAAAGGCTATCATAACGGGTGCCGTCGGGGCTTGTTTTGCTGGTGGCCTTTTGTTTAACGGCTTGGATTATTTTTTTATCCGGTATTATCCTCCCCCCACTGGCGGGAAGAGCCCGACCCGGTCACCGTGCTGCAGGGCGGTTGAGAGGGACCCTCTTACGCCGTTAATGAATATCAGTTTGACCTTATCCCTGGGCATTTTAAGCTGGTCGGCCAGTTCTCCGACGGTTGCGCCCGAGGGGATCGGATACGGATCGGAAATGTCAGGGTTGTATTTTAAAAGGGTGGCAAAAAGGTTTAATTTGATATGCGCCTGCATGATATCCTTGATGAATTGTAAAAATTGGTTTGGGTTTTGTTTGCCATTAACCCGCGGTGGATAATTAAAAGATGTCAATCATTTTTAATTGTGTCAAGCATAACCGTTTTTTTAAATCAAGAGTGCAACAGACAGGGAGATAAACGAGAGCAGGGTAGACAGCATGATGGCGGCAGAAGCAAGTTGGACATCGCTGTTCAATTGTGCTGACAGGACATATATGGCAGTTGATGTGGGCAATGCGAAAAAGATCATCCCAGCTTTAAAGGGGATACCGGTGACGGAAAACAATCCGAAAAGGAAATATCCAATGGCAGGTAGTATCAGTATTTTCAGCAGGGATGCAATCAGAGAAATTTTTGTATTGTGTTTGAGTTCTTTCAGGTGCAAAGAGCCACCAATGGAAATCAGGGCCAGGGGCATGGTGACCGATGTCATCAGCTGGAAAGTATGATCAATGAAAACAGGAAAAGACAGCTGAAATCTGGAAAAAACAAGCCCTGCCGCACACCCCAGGATGAGAGGGTTGGAGACCAATGCCTTTAAAAGATAAGTCAGATTTTGTTCCGGGGTTCCCTTTTTCTCGGAATGCCAGATCAAGGTGGAAACTGCCAATACATTAATAATGGGAATAGCAAATCCGATGAGGATACCAAAATATCGAATACCGGATTCTCCAAGAGTGTTCATGACAATGGCCATGCCAATATAGGTGTTAAACCGGTAACAGGCCTGGGAAAAGGAACCCGCCTGAAAACTTTTGATATGAAACAACCGGATGGCAACAAGGCTTAACAGATAAACAATGACCACTGCCAAGATAGCAACACCGCAAAAGTGCATACTGATGTTTTTATCCGGGGTTGACCCGCCGATTTTCCAGAACAGCATGACAGGGAAAAAAATAAAATATACCAGCCGATCAGAGGTTTTCAGAAAGGTTTCATTGGTGATGCCAAAGTGTTTGAGAAGGCCGCCGAGAAAAAGTAGTGTAAATATCGGAAATATGGAATTCATGACAATCATTGCCACAAGATATGGAAAAATTGAAAATTTTGCAAATTAATAATTAATCATGAGTAAACCCCCGGCGCTGCCGGGCGACTTTCAAATTCGGCCTGTGTCCGACGCCTGATGGCGCGCGCGAAGATAGAGCCTCGGTGTTTCCGGCAGGGGGGTTGCTGGATGAACATTTTTGTCTCAGGGCATCAGGACGATTTTGGCTGCGGCTGTTCGCCCCTTGTCGAGATCGTCAAACGCGCGTGCCCCTTCACTGAGCGGTCGTGTTTCTACCCAACTCAGGTCGCCCAGCAGACCACTTTCGATCGCTTTGGCGGCTGCCCGTACATCCGCCGGGGTGTAGCAATAGACCCCCAGCAGCTTGGCCTCGAACAGGGTGAGTTTGCGGATGTCGAACACCCCCCTGGCGTCCATTAAACCGATATGCACCAGAATGCCGCCGGGTTTTATGGCGGCCATGGCCGTTTTGCGGGTGACCCCGCCGCCCACGGCATCGATGACCAGACCAAAGCTGTCGGCAGCCAAGGCCGGATCGTTCAGGGGGGCATGAACCTGGCAGCCCACATGCTCGGCCACGGAGTGCCGTTGCCCGCTGTGGGTTTTGGCGCTTCCACAGCTATTCGGGCTGCCGTCTGTTCATCGAGCGTACTATCACTAATATTTTCAACCAAAATGCTGGCCAATTTCAGCAAACTTTGTAAAATCTCCGAACATGTTGAATTCCATTATCGGCACAGGCATAATACTGTTGGTCATTCCGTGCGAAAGATGACACTCAACCCCGATCGGATACGCGAATGCTTGAACTGCCTTGACTTTTGCTTAGGTGGCGGGTGAATGCTTGCAGTAAAAATAAGTGGTATTTGCATTGGGGACAATCGCCAGGGTCGGCCGCCCCTCAAATTCTTCCAGCCACTCCGTGATGGCAACCGAAGGATCGGCAGCCCGCAGATGGCATCGTTTTAAAATGTCGGGATTCAAATCGGAAACAATAGCGACATCGTAACTGACCAGGGTGCGGCTGAAAAGATAGGCCTTATGTGCGCCCATTTTAAATTCAAGCTGCTGAAAATTTTCCAGAACCTCATTGGGAGTTGCGAATTGGCATACATAATCGAAGTAGATATCGTCCCCAACCCCTTGGGGGCAGGCGGCCAGCAGCAAAATTTTTCCTCCTTGTTTGACTGCCTGAGAGGCCAAATTGAGTCCTTTTTGCGCTTGATAAAGGCAGATGTCTTTGGGATATCCCCCGCAGGAAGCAATGACAATGTCGAATTTTCTATCGATCTCAACGCCATAAATCTGTGCACATACCTTGGCCCCTTGTTGGAGCACTGCCCCCGGGGCACCGGCGAGCAACCTGGACACATTCTTGTCGGTATCTAAGACAACATTGATTGCAAGATCGATCCCAATCATTTCACCGGCTTCATTTATGTCTTCCCGAACCGGGTTGCCGTTTATGACGCCAACCCGGGCATTGGGATCGAACATCAGGCTGTGGTTATGCTCAATGCTCTCAGGCGCAGCGCAACCGATGCCCACGCCTTTAGCGCCGCCTGTAAATCCGACAAACTGGTGTGGATCAATCTGACCGATCACTATCTTGAAATCTGCCCCCGCGTACTCAGCATTAATCCTAACCGGGGTGCCCCTGCTGGTTAGACCATAATCAAACATGGTCGAATGAGTGGCATCGTGCGTGATTACACGGCACTGCTCAAATAGACGGCCCGGGAGAATCTGTCGTAAGGCATCGATATCCATGGGCGGATGCAGGCCGCCGCCGATGACGATCGTTACCGCCTTGGTATCAAGATCCGGTAAAGCCGCAAATAACCTGCGCACAAGTACAGTAAGCAATCTTCCTGACGGTACCGGACGCGTCTCGTCCGGAATCGCAATCGACACATTTTGGGGCTTACGAGCTTTTATCTGGCGTTCAAATCTTTCACTGCCAATGGGATTGCTGAGCGCATCTTCCATGGCCGCCTCAAGATCGGCGACAGCGGTCATCCCGGAAGGGCGGAGTACGGAAACATCGGCCTTTTCCGAAATCGTGAGGGCATGGTGACGATCGCCATATTTGAGTTCAAATTCCATATTGTTAGTTACAATTTTTCGCTTTTATGAGAATAACTGCTTGTAACCCATTACGGTCCCCATGCCGATCCGGCCATTAAAATGCCCGCTGTCATTCTGTACCCAGGCATAAGGGACAGGCGCCCGCCAGCAGGCCCAATGGTGGCCAGGCGTATGCGTTTGTCTCCGAGTTGATCTCTTAGTGCTGCAAGGGTTTGCCAGTTATAGTTTATTTAATGATTTTATAGACGGCGTTGCAATCCTCCTTCCCGTGGCCGGCTGCACTTGCCTCCCGGAAATAATCCAGGGCCACTTGCATTGTTTTGGCATCATTTTTCCATGCTGTTGCCATGCCACAGCCCAGGCGCACATCTTTTAATGCCAGGTCGAGACCAAAACGGCTTTCAAAATCTTTGGCGGCGATCCAGGATCCCCTGACATCCATCTGAAAGCTTTTGGCGCCGGTATCACCCAACAATTCCAGGAGAAATTCGGGATCGATGCCGGCCTTTTGGCCGATTCGCATTCCTTCAGCCAGTACGACCAGGTTGGTCATGCCCATGAGGTTGCTGATCAGTTTCAGGGCGCAGGATGCTTCCACGTCGCCCATGTAGAAAATTGGTGAGCCCACAATTTCAAGGATCGGTTTCAACTCTTCATAAACTTTTTTGTCACCGCCGACAAAGATTGGCTCATCTGCGGTTTCAGCTTGGGCAGGTGTTTTTCCCAAAGGGCATTCCAGAAACTTTACGCCTCGCGCTTCGGTTGCCTGGGAAAGTTTGCGGGCCGTTTGAGGATCGATGGTGCTGACATCGATATAAGCCGTTCCCGGCTTCATCGCTTGCAGCAGGCCGTTTTCACCCAGCATGGTTTCTTCCAGGTGCTCGGGTAGCGGTAAACTGGTAAAGACGACATCACATCCGGCCAGTTCGTTTGCATTCCCAGCCGCTTTACCGGTTGTTCCCGCGGCCAGCGTTTTTTCGATGGCTTCGGGGCTCAGGTCATAAACCAGAATCTCTTTGCCGGCACGAATCAGATTACGCGCCAGTCCCCCGCCCATGTTTCCCAGTCCAATAAATCCGAAAAGCATAATGTTTACTCCTTTATTGATGGTGTGTTAAAGTTTAAAAAGCTTTGGCCGGCAGATCCGGACGTCAGCGAAACATCCTTTTCCCCGGTGCGTTCGCCGGTCTTGTCGTGTCTATCCGCCGCCAATTGGCGGAATTATTGTAACAATATCATCATTGCATAATGTCTGGTCAAAGGTTGCGCTCCGGCTGTTGACCATCAGAATGCCCACGTCGTTTTCGTGTAACCCCAGACATTCGAGCAGATCCCGGACCGAGGCGCCATTTTCGAGAGGCACGGCCTGAGACGAATTGGCCCGGTTTTTTTTCAGGATCGCAAAGAGTTTAACGTTGACCTTCATCGACCAGCCATTCCAGGTTCAGTTCGACCAGCTTGCCGCGGATCGGCCGACCCTGTGAATCCCAGCCCGACATCTCGTAGTAGAGGTCGATGGCCTTCCGAAACGCCGCCGGATCGATAAACTGTCCCTTGAGGGGGCCGCTGGGCATCGGTTCGTGCCACCGGCGGATCACCCGGTCGTCCTCGGGTTTGAAGCCTTCCCGGTTATTGAACACCCGGGCCATGACCGTCCCCCGTTCCGAAACCCTGAGCATGTCATGCAGGCTGGTGTCCCAGCCTGTGATGGCCCTGATCGTATTGACTAATTTTTCAAAAGTCATCGCGCCGATTGGAATCGAGCAAAAATTGCAGATGCCATAACAATTGTTCAATTGCCAGGCTTTCTGGCCCTCTACAAAATAATGTACCTTTTGGGCGTTAGTCTCCAGTGGTTTTATGGGATCGAATATCCCAAGGGGGTGCAGCTTGCTGACTGCCTCTCCCTGGAAGGCAACATCATGGGGCGTTTCAACATGATCCGCACCGGTCGGGCTCAGGGCATATCCCATCCCCATACCGGTTTTGCCGCGACCATCGTGAAACGGCAGCTCCTGGCCTTTGATGTGAAAGGCGTATCGCTCCGATCCACGACCGATCAGCTCCGCGGCCCGCTTTACACCCTGGGACAGAATCTTTCCGATTCCCCGCTGTTGGGCGATTTCTTCGATCAACCACAGCATGGCATCGGCATCACCGAAACGGATCATTCGGCCCCCGGTATCAGCCTCACTTAAAATATTTTTCTCGAAACACTCCATGGTAAAGGCGATAACAGCTCCGGTTGATATGGTATCCAGCCCCAGAAGGTTGCACCGCTGGCCGGCCCGGGCAATCGCCGGCAGGTTGTCGATATCGCACATGGAGCCAAACGCGGCCAGGGTTTCATATTCCGGGCCCCCGTGGTTTTTGTCCAGTGGGTATCGGGGGTCATCCAGGGAGACCCGGCGTTTGCAGTGTACCGCACACGCATAGCATGTGCCGGCCGAATCGAAAATCGTTTCGTGGTAGGCCTCGTGGTTGATCCGATCGGCACCGGCAAAGACCCCGTCCCGAAAATTGTGGGTCGTCAAAATGCCGGTGTCGTTCAGCCCTTTGAGCAACCCGGGAGTGCCCACCTTGCTCAATCCCACGTTGGGCGGGTGCACCTTGATCCGGTCATTGTGCCACTTGCGGATCGCCTTGACTTTTTCCGGATCGGCCATCTGGGGTTTCTTCCGCCCGCGGGCCGCCACGGCCTTGAGCTGCTTTGATCCCATCACCGCCCCCATGCCGGTGCGGCCGTTGTAATGTTCCATGTCGTTCTGGACGCAGGCATAGGGGATCATGCGCTCGCCGGCCGGACCGATGGATGCCACGCGAACCATTTTTTCACCGGTGTCTTCCCGGATGCCTTCCAGGGTCATCCAGTTGTCCTTTCCCCAGAGCGCACCGGCGTCCCGGATCTCGACTTCACCGTCGTTGAGGTACAGATAGACCGGTTTGGGGGCGCGGCCCCGCACCACGATGGCATCGAAGCCCGCAAACTTGAGTTCCGGCCCGAAATATCCGCCGCTTCGGTACGAGCAAAGGCGCCGGTCAGCGGCGATTTGGCGGCCACCGAATACCGGCTGAAGCCGGACAGCGGGGCACCGGTTACCACCGAGCAGGCAAACACCAGGATATTATCCTCAGAAAGCGGGTCAATGCCGGGTTTTAAGTATTTCAGCAGGTAGTAGGCGACCAAAGACGATCCCCCGATATAGGTTCGGTACCAGGTTTCGTCCGGTTTCTCGATCTCCCAAGTGTTGTCTGTCAGATTGACATGCAGTATTTTCCCATTGTATCCAAAGGGCATTGTGTCACCTTTCATTAAATTTTGTTAATACTGTTGGCTGACAACTCACCAGGAGACGCCAGTCTGCAGGCTCCGGCGCGGGCTTGAATCGATTGTCGGCGCCGGGTTGTCCATGCATAATTTTCCTATATTTCCCTATCTGTCAGAGCAGCCACAGTGACAGAGACGGAACAAAGGCAATAATCATCAGGAAGATCAGCATCGTTATTACAAACAAAATGGCGTGGCGGGATATGGCCAGGACAGAGGTCCCGGTGACCCCGGACACCACAAACAGGTTGAGCCCTAATGGCGGTGTGATAAACCCGATACCCAGCGCGGTGATCATGAAAATGCAGAAGTGAATGTCATTCATCCCGATCTCCTGGGCCAGGGGCAGCAGCAGGGGCGACAGGATCACGATGTTGGGGGTGGTTTCCATCACGCAGCCGGCGGTCATGAGAATGACCACCATGATCAGAATAATCAGGACCTTGTTGGTGGTCAGGGCGGTCATGGTGTATACGAAGTACTGCGGCACCTGGAGCGATGCCAGGGTCTGGGCCAGGGGCAGGGACATGGCGATAATCGGTACGATAACGCCATTGACCTTTGCCGAGGTTTCCAGCATCTCCGGGAAATCGGCCAGTTTCAGCGTACCCTGGCAAAACCCGATGATGATGGTGGTGACCACGGCCACCGCGGCCGATTCGGTGGGGGTAAACATTCCGGAATAAATGCCGCCCAGGATGATGAACGGAATCAACAGGGCGAAGCGTGCCGAATAGACGGTCTTGATCCAATGGTTGAAATTGAAACCGATGTCCGAGGACTCGTAGCCCTTGACCCGGTTCACCAAGGTATTGGTGATCATCACCGATGACAGGATCAGGACGCCCGGCACCGCAGCGGCCAGAAACAGGGTTGAGGCCGAAATTCCGAGGATAAGGCCGATGATGATGTATGAAATCGAGGGAGGGATCAGCACACCGGTGCAGGCGCCGGCTGCCACGAGCGCACAGGCATAGCCCTTGGGGTACCCTCTTTCAACCAGGCGGTGGATGGTAATGCGGCTGATGGCAGCGGCATCCGCGGCATCGGAACCGGAGATGCAGGCAAAAAACCCGCAGCCGAGAACGGTGGATGTCCCCAGGCCCGCGCGCTGCCACCCCATGGTGGCTTCGGCCACATCGAGCAGTTTGTTGGATAATCCCGTTCGCACCAGCACGTCACCGGTGAGGATAAAGAGCGGAACGGCGATGAGGGCAAAGGAATCCACCCCGTCGAACAACGCCTCGCCCATCAGCGTCGGCGGCAGGACCCCGGTGGTTAATAGCATCACGAGTGAACCGAGCCCGACGACCACCCAGATTCGAACCGCCATCAGAATCATGATGACCATGCCGATCAGCGGCAGATAAAAATCCCAGCCGAGTGTCAGCGTCTGTTGCTGCATCAAGTAATTGTACATTGTTTTTCAGCTCCTAATCAAAAAGTTTGTTGCCCTCAAACACATCCAGGCCCGCCTTCGTGTCTTTCCACACCCGCTGCATGGACTGCAGCAGACGAACGATCATCATCGAAAACCCGAGCGGAACAGCGGCCAGAAACCAGGCCTGGCTGATTCTCAGCCCGTGGGTGACCGAATCGAAATGGATGGACGTCAGCACCGACTCCATGGACCAGTAGAAAGCCAGCACCGCGAGGATCAGCGCGATGATATCGCCAAAAATGTAAATGACGCCGCGCATCCGTTTGGAAAACAGGGGCAGGATGACATCGATGCGAATATGCGCGCGTTCTTTGATGGCCGCTGAGGCCCCGATCCAGGCCACGTAGATAAACGCGTACCGGGCGATTTCCTCCGCCCAGATGGATGAATAGGAAAGCATGCTCCGCCGGAGGACCTCCATGAAAACGGTGATCACGATCATGGTGTAAAGCGGCAGCAGCAGGTAACGTTCGCCATTTTGGTCAATTTTTTTTAAGACTTGTTTAAATTTCATACAATAATCCTCGATTCGCATCATTGCCGGAGGGACGTCGCCGGCATGTTTCCCCGGCGACGTCCCTCCGATCGGTTACGGGCCTTTATATATCGTGGACATAAAAATTGTTGAACGTATTGGCCGCTTCTTCCAGCTTGGCGAAATTGGCCTGGGAGCCGACCAGTTCCTTCTTGATTTCATCCCATGCCGGGAGTTGGGCGCCGGCCTTGGCCACCCACATTTCCTTTTCCGCCGGGGTCGGCACATAAAACTCCACCCCGGCCTTGCGCATCTCGGCCATGGCATAGGCGCGGGCAGCCGGAACCTTGGCCAGGTTCTGGCGGCTGGTCATTTCACTGGCGAACTCGATCCCCTCCTGAATATTTTTCGGGAGGCTCTTGAACCACTTCAGGTTGCAGGAATACACCTGGGAGTCAGGTACCGCGGCATTGAAGGTCACGCTGGAGAGAATCTCCTTGAAACCGAACACCAGGAGGGCCTCCACACTCGGATCAAGGGCGTCGGCCACGCCCTGTTTGATGGCCGATGAGGTTTCGCCCCAGGCCACGGGGGTGGGGTTGGCGCCGACCAGTTGATAGAATTTTTGGAGAATTTTGGAGCCGGGAACGCGGAACTTGATCCCTCTCAACTGCTCTGGGGTTTTGATCGGCCCTTTGATGCCTCTGCGAATGGCAACGGTGCGGGGGTCGATGCACACATACCAGAGGGCCTTGAACCCCTTGGCTTCAATCTTCGGGTTGATCTCCTTTTTCCAGGCATTTGAGGTGACCAGGTTGATGAACTTCTGGTTTTCACCGCACCAGTAGGGGACGTTGATCACGTCGGCCGCCGGGGCGAACGGGGCAAAGTTGGAAATCGAGTGCTGGGCCGCCTGAATCGTGCCGGCCTGGACCTTTGTCACCAGGGCACTGCCGGCGCCGAGCTGTCCTCCGGGCGCCAGTTTGACATATATCTGGCCGTTGGTGGAATTCTGGATATTTTCTTTGAAATCCAGCTGCATGATCGGATATGTCCGTGAAGCGCCGAGGATGTATGCCGTAGCGACGTTCATGGTGTACTTGGCGCTCTTCTGTCGCTCTTTTTCCTCGTTGAGCGTCGCGGCCATGGCATCTTTGGATCCCAGCACGCCGGTTGTCAGCGCAACGGCGGCAGCGGTGAAGCCGAATTTGGCGCTCAGCGCCATGAAACGACGACGTTCTTTGGATTTTAAGCCTTCAAGTTCTTTTTTTTCCGTCATGATTATCTCCTATTTTTTATCTGGTTGTTGGTTTAACTTCCTCACCGCCTCTCGATGCAATGCGGCTACGATAAACGCTACAGAGGCTGCCAGCAGGATCAGAAATTCGCCGACGTTGCCAAGATGGTAGGTCTGCCACCCGAAAACGATCGTTGCCTTTCCGAGCACTACGTTCAGCACGTATAACCCGAAAAAAACGCCGAAGACGGTCACTGCGATCCGCTCACCCCTGGTAAAACCGGTGTTACCTTGTTTGTTCGTCATCAGTTCGCTCACCCCTCTTGAATTGCGTGGGGGGGACAGGCGCATCCCCCGGCCATGGTTTTAGCGGTGAACCGGCCCGGTCATTGCCCGGGCCGGCATTGTGTCGGACTCACCGGTAAATCTGCCGTTCATTCAACCAGCAACGGCAATGGCCATGAAGTACCGGGTCCATGGCGTTGTTTAGGCACTTTCGTAGAGCTTGGTCAGCACGAACTCCTGGTGACCCAGCACTTCCTGGGACGTCAGGCGGCCTTCGCAGGTGCGGATCAGCATGCCGATCAGGTTGTCGCCGGACTCGTCCAGGGTCATTTCCCCTCTGAGAATGGCCGAACAGTCGTAGTCAATGTGTTCGATCATATCACCGGCGGTGCGCGGATTGGCGGTGAGCTTGATCACCGGTTCGATGGGGTTGCCGATGATGTTGCCCTGGCCCGTGGGAAAGAGATGGGCCACAAACCCGGCCGCTGCCTACAGGGTTACCGCTTCGGCGGCCGCGCTGGACGTATCCATGTACCACAGCCCCTTGTCGGTGGGGGCTTCGGCTTTGTCCAGAACGCCCACATAATTGATCGTCTTGCCGATCTTCTGGAGGTTGCCGAACGCTTTTTCCTCAATGGTGGTCAGGCCGCCGGCGATATTGCCCTTGGTTGGCTGGGAGCCGGACAGGTCATCGGTTTTGTTGCGATCGATCATGTCTGCATACTTATCAAAGACAGCCATGAACTGCTCTGCCAACTCGGGCGTTGCCGCCCGCTCTTTGCAGACCATCTCGGCGCCGGTAATTTCGCTGGTCTCACCAAAGCTGCAGGTACCACATCCCCACCAGTTTCTCGAGGACGTTGCCCACGGTGGGATTGGAGGCCAGGCCACTGGTGGTATCCGATTCACCGCACTTGACGCTCACCCAGATTTCGTTCAGGTCGCATTCTTCCCGTTTCAATTCGCTGGCCCAGTGCATGTACTCTTTGGCTTTCCAACTGGCCTGCTCCACCACCTTGATCTCGCCGTGACGCTCGATGGCAAAACCTGTGACCGGCTTGCCGGTCTTGGCAATACCTTCGACGATCTGGTTGGTCCATTCGGGCTCGATGCCGATGACCACCACGGCGGCCACGTTGGGATTGGCGCCGGTGCCGATCATGGTGCGAAAGAACAGTTCCAGGTCCTCGCCGAACTGCAGCCGGCCGTAGGCATGGGGAATGGCCTTGCAGCCTTTTGTATTGAACGCCACTTTTTCACAGGCCGAGTTGCTCAGGTCGTCCAGCGGCAGGATCACCACATGGTTGCGAATACCGACACGGCCGTTTTCACGGCGATATGCCATTATTTTTGGGTTGCTCATGATTACCATCTCCTTGTTTTTAAATTGTGCGTGTGAACATGCTCACCGGTCTTTATGTCAGCGACAACCCGTCCAATGTCGGCTCCGTATTTAGTTACCGATGCTTCTGATTTGATATCATCCAAGGCAATTTTGTGCCCCAGCGGGATATCCTGCAACGCTTTCTTTTCAACCGGCTCCTGGCTGTCCATGTATAGACCCTGGGCAGTTTCACCGGATTTGATGTCGACAGTGGCGACACCGACGTTATCCGCCTTTTCGTGAACCAAAAACTGAATCATGTCTTTCCTCCAAGTATTTTAATGTTAAAATTCACCGATGAACCCCATAGTTCTTCGGCAGGTTATTAAATCAACAGGCGGCTAATCCGGATAGCAGAAGATTCCGTATCCTTCCGGGATAACCGCAATCCGTGGCGGATTTTCATATTCGTCCGCCCATTCAGCAAGGACCGCAGATGGATCCGCCGCCCGGAACTGGCAGCGACGAAGGGCCTCCATGCCAAAAATTTTTTCCAGGCTCCCGTCCGCTGAAGTGCTCTGTCGGTTCAACTGCCCGAGATCACTGGTTTCCAACGGGTTCAGGGATCTGATAAATCCCTTGGTCAACTCGGACGGTGACAGGAAATGGCAGATATAGTCAAAAAAGATATCTGTTCCGACCCCTTGGGTATCGTCGCCCATGATCAACGTCTGCCCCCCTTCTTTCAGCAGGTGGGTGGCCATCAATAAACCGTCCTGCACTGAATCGAAAAGCCGTTTTGGACGATTTGGGCCGAAACTGATTACGGCAATGTCAAACGGCTTGGAGACCAAGATGCCGTAATGCCGCCGGTATAATACCGCCGCCTGGCGAATGATCATGGACGGCTCGCCGGCCATGACCCGAATCGTTTCCCCTGCCGGATTGCTGATGCCGGCCAGGCTACCATCGATGCCGATCATGCGGGTAATTTCCTGGATTTCTTCAAACACCGAGTGGCGGTTCAGCCGTAAGCCCTCGCCCGCCGCCGACTGGACCATCGCTTCCAGGCTTTCGATGCTGTCGATGGACATACAGCAACGGGCCATCCGAAGCGGACTCTCCATAAACCCGAACAGCGGGCTGGGTTTGATCTGATCGATAACAATCTTCAGATCGGCATTGGCCAATTCGGAGTTGACCCAGACCGGTGTGCCCCGGCTGGTGACGCCCCGATCCACCATCGGTTGCAGGATCGGATCATGGACGATTACCCGGCATCCCGATGCATTCACCGTTTGAAAAAGTTTTTTGAACCCACTGGCCTGGGGGGACCGCTTGATGCCTTCATCAAAAACGATGGTGACGGCACTCGGCTTCAGCGCTTCATTTTTTTGATACAGATGCGCCAACACAGACGGCAAGATAACTTCCAGATTCTCGTGCAGTAACGCGTCTGTGATTGCGATTACCACCTGACCATGGACGGGACTTGATACAAAAGCGTCCTCATCGCTGGCGTGTCCCACCGGGATGTTGAAAACCGTCTCGATTTCGGTCGCCAGGTTTGTCAGGGCCGGAAGGCCCTCGGCCTTGAGGATGACAACCTCGGCTTTTTCGGGAAATTCAATCACGTTGTGTCGGTTACCGGATCGCAGCTGGAGCATTCACAAACCTTGCTGTTGAAAAAAATTAAACTTGACAATTTCTTTCTGCAAAGTAAATGCCAATACGCAGTAAAAAGATATATGTATGATATCTATAGATTTTAATTTAATTTCAATTAGTTTTAAAATAAAGGTGAACCCAATATCCAGCCTAAAGCCCAATATTGGTCTTGCGGGGGGGGCGAACAGCATGATACTCTAATTTTTCATTGAAAGGTGACACTTTATCGATTAAGGGGGGGCAATGCACTGGAATCCCGAGACGCGCTATCGGTTGTTACTGAAAATTAATAATGCGACAATTGTGCACAAGTCTCGGGAAGGTTTGTTCAAGGCAGTTGCCATGGAGTTGAATCAGCATTTCAATTACGATCGTCTGAGCATAAATCTGTACGATGCCAAAACCCAATCCGTCAGTTATTTTGCCGCCGCGGACGGGATTTTGCTCAAGGGGAATCCCAGTCAGGTGGGCCGCCCCCGCTCCATTGACAAGGGGGCCATCGTGCAGATGGTTGTTCAGTCCGGTCAACCTGTGATCATTGATGACCTGACCCGCTATTCCGATCGTTCCTCCATCGGCGCCATGATCAAGGCCAGACTGAAATCAACGATGGCCTTTCCATTGACCCTCAGGGGAGAAATCCTCGGGACCATTCATTTTTCGTTTAAGGAAAAACCCCTGCACATCTCGGAGTTGACAACGGTCCTTGCCGAGGTATCCAACCAGATTGCCATCGCCGTGGATAACATGCGTCAGTACAGGCAACTCAAGGAGATCAATGCGGACCTGATACGCGAAAAACGGTACCTGTTATCCCATTCCAACAAGCCATATGAGCAGGACAGCTTTATATACGAATCTCCCTGCATGGTGGAAATCCTGCGGATCGTCGAACGCGTGGCCGATAGTGATGCCACCGTGCTGCTCACCGGCGAGACCCGTACCGGAAAGGATTACTTGGCCCGCTACATCCACAACCAGAGTCCGCGCAAGGAAAATCTGTTTGTCAAAACCAATTGCCATGCGCTGACCCCGTCGCTTTTTGAGAGTGAATTGTTCGGCCATGCCAAGGGGGCGTTTACCGGCGCCCTCAGCGAGCGGTCCGGGCGGTTTGAACTGGCCCAGAACGGGACGATTTTTCTGGATGAAATCGGTGAACTGCCGGTCAGCCTGCAGGCAAAATTGCTGACCGTCCTTGAAGATCGGCGCTTTGAGCGTGTCGGTGACAGCCGTTCGCGGGAGATCGACTTTCGGATCATTTCGGCCACCAACAGCGATTTGGAGGTCAAAATCGATGCGGGTCAATTCCGCAAAGACCTCTATTATCGTCTGAACCTCATCGCCATCCGGGTCCCGCCCCTTAGGCAGCGGATTGAAGATATTTCCGGTTTGCTCAAAAAACTTACACGGGATGAGGCCCATCGGATCAACCGTCCCGCTCCGACGTACACCGGGGAGGCTGTCGAGGTTCTGTGCGGCTACGAATGGCCGGGAAATATCCGGGAATTGAAAAATTTTGTTAAGCGTATGATCATCATGAGACCAGGCGAAGAAATCAGCACCGGCGGGATTCAGAAGGAATTGCCGGATCAATCCCGGATAAAACCGTCCGCCATCACTTTTCAGAACCTTGCGGACGCTGAGTGCTGTCACATCGAGCGGGCGCTGGCTGCCTGCAAGGGGGCCGTCGGCGGGCCCACCGGGGCCGCGAGGCTTTTAAATGTCCCACGTTCCACGTTGCAGTACCGCCTGAAAAAATACGGCCTGAACCCGTCCGACTATAGCTGATGGCCGATCCGGTTTGACAGATGTGAAAGTACGGTCAAAAAAGAGAAAAAGGCGCTCTTAAGAATTGGCTGCACGGACTCATGGAGGGAATCAAGCGATTGATTGTCTTCGGGCTTTAATATAGGCGGTATGCGTTTCATCTTTCATGATTTTTTTATTGAATTTTAGTCAAAAGACTGCAATTTTGTTCTGGCTTTATATTGCCGCCTGAATCCGGCGGTAACCATACGAGTGGAGGAGATAATGAACAGTGATTTTCAAAAAGTTCTGGTTACAGGCGGTGCCGGTTTTATCGGCTCCCACCTTGTGGATGCTCTGGTGGATAGAGGATGCCGGGTGAATATACTGGACAACCTGTCCACCGGGAAATCCGCCAACCTGAAGCACCTGGAGGGCCGGGTCACTCTTCTGCAGGGAGATATCCAAGATCCTGGGGCCGTAAACGAGGCAATGGCCGGATGCGACGTTGTTTTTCACCAGGCAGCCGTTGTGTCGGTGCCCCAGACCGTGGAAGAGCCTCTCGAGTCGGCTATGGTAAATGATATGGGAACGCTTCGGATTTTAGAGGCGGCCCGTCAGGGCGGGGTAAGGCGGGTGGTTCTGGCCAGTTCGTGTGCGGTTTATGGAGATGACCCGCGGTTGCCCAAATATGAGGGGATGAGGCCGGAGTGCAAGAGCCCGTATGCTCTTCAGAAACTGACCGGGGAAAATTATGCCCACCTGTATCATGAACTCTACGGCCTGGAAACCGTGTGTCTTCGCTATTTTAACGTATATGGCCCGCGCCAGGACCCGGGGTCCCCCTATTCGGGCGTGATATCTATTTTTATGTCCGGAGCCTCTGTCGGCCGGGCTCCGATCATTTACGGAGACGGCAAACAGAGCCGTGATTTTGTGTTTGTCAAGGATGTTGTAACGGCTAACCTGCAGGCAGCAGTGGCTAAGGGCGCTGCCGGCCATGTTTTTAATGTGGGCACGGGTGATTTTGTACGCATCAACCGTCTCTGGGATATGATCGGCCGGATGGCCGGCCTGACCCTTCAGCCCCGGTATGAAGCTGCCAGGACCGGTGACATATTGGAATCAATGGCCAGTATCGATCGGGCACAATCGATTCTCGGGTTTGAACCGGTGTATGACTTTGCCAGTGGCCTTGGCATCACATTTAAATGGTATCAAAAAGAATTAAATCAGGAGTAAGAATATGAAGTTTGAATTTTCCAATGCACTGGTCACCGGAGTGGCCGGGTTTATCGGCTACCACCTGTGTCTGCGTCTGCTCAAGGCCGGGTACTCGGTGAGCGGAATCGACAATATGAAC
Source organism: uncultured Desulfobacteraceae bacterium (assembly GCA_964418755.1). GTDB lineage: Bacteria > Desulfobacterota > Desulfobacteria > Desulfobacterales > 4572-123 > 4572-123. The sequence goes on along the minus strand of CAYQNS010000004.1, from coordinate 13,662 downwards.
CCCTATTACGACGTAAAATTAAAAGAGGCCCGGCTTGGGCAGCTGACCGCTTATGAAAAATTTACTTTTTATCAGGAAGAGCTGTCCGATCGAACGGCCATGGCAGATATCTTCAGGCAGACGGGCTTTGACGTGGTGGTCAATCTGGCGGCCCAGGCAGGGGTACGGTACTCATTGGAAAACCCCCATGCGTATGTGGATTCGAATATCGTCGGATTTGTCAATATCCTTGAAGGCTGCCGTCATAATAAGGTCGGCCATCTGGTGTATGCATCCTCCAGTTCGGTATACGGCGCCAATACGAAGATGCCGTTTTCCGTGCATCATAATGTGGATCATCCGGTATCGCTTTATGCGGCAAGCAAAAAGGCCAATGAACTCATGGCTCATACCTATAGCCATTTGTACGGCCTGCCCTGCACCGGACTGAGGTTTTTTACGGTTTACGGCCCATGGGGGCGGCCGGACATGGCCCTTTTCCTTTTTACGAAGGCCATTCTGGCGAATCGTCCCATCAAGGTGTTTAACCATGGGCGGATGCAGCGCGATTTTACCTACATCGATGATATCGTGGAAGGTGTGGCCCGGATTATGGGCCAAACCCCGGACCCGAACCCGGCCTGGAGCGGCATGGACCCGGATCCGGGGACTTCCTACGGGCCCTTTAAAATTTATAATATCGGTAACAACAATCCCGTAGAGCTTGTTGATTTTATCAAAATTATTGAAAAAGCACTGGGGAAAGATGCCGAAAAAGAGTTTCTGGACCTGCAGCCCGGCGACGTGCCTGCAACCTATGCCGATATTGACGACCTGATGCAGGCGGTGGGGTTTCAGCCGGCAACTTCCATAGAAGAGGGCATTGCCCGTTTTATTGAGTGGTATCGCAGTTATTATGGTGGGGATTGAATCACCATTGGCTTTTCGAGCACGGTAGAAAATTTCTTGTGTTCCTTTCGCAAAATTCAATTGGCAATCGACTAAAGCCCAGGGAAAACGGGTAATATGAAAAAATATGTTTTAATACTGTTTTTGTCCATCCTGATGTCCGTTTTCAGTCAATCCCCCACCAAAGCAGGCACGGCAGTCAGAGTCGGTATATATCAGGATCCGCCATTAAGCTCCATTAGCCGGCAAGGTAAGGCTGAGGGATTTTTTATTGATATTCTGGCGCATATTGCCGCACAGGAAAAATGGGATATCGAATATGTTCCGGAGTCATTTACCCACTGCCTCGCAAGCCTTGAAAAAGGAGAAATAGACCTGCTGGGTGTGATTGCCTACTCTGAATCGCGTGACAAAGTTTTTGATTATACCTATGAAGATGTTTATACTTGTTGGGGCCGGGTTTATATCAGCCGAAGATCCGTCATTGATTCGCTGCTTGATCTCAAAAATTGTAAAATTGCCGTGCTGCAAAATGATATCTACTTTCATCATTTGCGGGAATTATTGGGGCAATTCGGCATACAGTGCAGGTTTATCGAGGCTTTTGAAAACGAAGATGTGTTAATGCTGGTTGAAAACGGCCGGTGTGCGGCAGGACTGGTTGACCAGTTGTATGGTCAGCGCCATGCAGGCCGATATGGCATCAAAGCCAGCCCGATTATCCTAAGCCCCCAAAAATTATTCTGGGCCGCACCCAAAGGAAAAAATTCAGAGCTGCTGTATCAACTGGATCGGCACCTTAAAGAACTGAAGGCCAATGAAAATTCGATCTATTATCAATCGCTCAACAAGTGGTTCAGTATCGGTACACCCTCTGTTTTCGAGAAATGGTTCAAATGGATCGGCCTTGTTGCGCTGGCTCTTTTAGCCCTGTCCTTAACCGTCATACTGGCCTTCAGGCGGCAGGTTAAATTAAAAACCACGGCATTTTTTGATAAGAATGAGGCGTTGACAGTAGAAATTGAGCAGCGCAGGCAGGTTGAGCAGGCGTTGAGGGGGTCTGAAGAAAAATATCGCCTGTTTGTTGAAAATGCCAAAGATGCAATTTTTATAACCCAGGATGAGGTCTTAAAATTCGTTAACCCGAAAGCCTTGAATTTTCTGGGCTATTCCGAGAAAAAATTGCGCAATACCCCATTTGTTGATTTTATTCATCCTGAAGATCGCGAACGGATGATGGAAAAATATAGCAGAAGAATCAGCGGAGAGGATGTTTCCTCTTCCGTTGCTTTCAGAGTCATCAATCAGACCGGTGAAGAGCTGTTCGTGGATTTAAATGCAGTTCTGATTACCTGGGAAGGAAAACCGGCTATTTTAAATTTCCTGCGGGATATGACATCGCAAAAAAAGATGGAAATTGAGCTCCGGAAGGCCCGGAAAATGGAAACCATCGGTACCCTGGCCGGCGGCGTGGCCCATGATCTTAACAATATCCTGTCCGGTGTTGTGAGTTATCCCGAATTGCTTCTGCTGAATATGCCGCTTGACAGTCCTTACCGAAAGCCGCTGTTAACCATCCAGAAATCAGGTGAAAAAGCCACAGCCATCGTCCAGGACATGTTGACCATGGCTCGCCGCGGAGTTTTTGTTTCCGAGGTGGTGAATTTAAACCAGATCGTGTCGGAGAGTCTGCAAACCCCTGAATTGGATAAGATAATTCAATACCATCCCAAAACGAGGATCACCGTTCACCTGGATGATAACCTGTTGAACATAAAAGGGGCCCCGGTGCAACTATCCAAGACAATCTTTAACCTGGTCTCCAATGCCGCCGAAGCCATGCCCCATGGAGGAGAAATTGTCATCAGCACCGTCAATCAGCATGTTGACCGCCCGGTGAAGGGTTATGATGAAATAAAACAGGGGGATTATGCGGTTTTACAGGTTGCCGATACCGGTACCGGTATCGCGGTAGAGGACCAGGAGAAGATTTTTGAGCCCTTTTTTACCAAGAAAAAAATGGGCCGCAGCGGGACCGGTCTGGGTATGGCCGTGGTATGGGGGACTGTTAAAGATCATAAGGGGTATATTGATATTGACAGCCAACAAGGGCAGGGGACGACGTTTTTTCTTTATTTCCCGGTCACCAGGCAGCAGGCTGCAGCGGCTCCTCTGCCGGCCGAGCTTGAGGATTTTAAAGGCGACGGCGAGACAATTCTGGTTGTAGACGATGTTGATGAACAACGGGAAATTGCCTCGGCCATACTGACCCAGTTGGGATATCGGGTGACAACCGTTAACAGCGGGGAAGCCGCCATTGGTTACCTGAAAAATAACCAGGCGGATCTGGTGGTATTGGACATGATCATGCCTCCGGGGATCGACGGTCTTGAAACCTATCAGCAGATCGTTGCATTCAAACCCGGGCAGAAAATCGTGATCGCCAGCGGCTACACCGAAACCGATCGGGTCAAAGCGATGCAGAAGCTGGGGGCCGGTGCATATGTTAAAAAACCGTATACCCTTGAAAAAATAGGCCTTGCCGTTAAATCAGAGCTGGATAAATGCAAATAGGGCTTAGTATGATCGGTGTATGGATGTTTTGGCGTCCTTTATTTACCGGTTTATATTTTTGTAGCCGTTCACTGTTACATACCTTTTTATTCAGGATGCCGACCGGCCCTTATTTTTTTTCCTGCATGGCCCGCTGCAGTTTTTCTCCCAGGGATCCAAGGGAGTCAGATGAGGTGGAAACAAATTTTTTCCAGTCCCCTTCATTTGCCTCATCCCCCGGGGTCAGCGATATTCTGCGATCGGCGCTGTTTATCTGTGCGATATTGACGGTAACGATATCACCTGCTTTGAGTTTCTCAAGCCGGTTGGCATTGGCCGACCGTTTTATGGTAGAGGCCGGCAAAAGGCCGGTAATGCCCGGTTCCAGAGTGATAAAATACCCAAAGCTTTCTTTTTTGTCAACCGTTCCGGTGATTGACTGACCTGCCTGATACTTCCCTTCGACTTCCAGCCAGGGGTCCCCCTCCACATCACGCATGCTCAGAGAGATCCTGCGTCGGCGCGGATCCAGTTCCTTGATCAATACGGAAACGGTCTCGCCGGTATTGACGACCTCTTCGGGTTTCAGGATTCTTTTCTTATAGGTAATTTCGCTGATGTGGACAAGGCCTTCGATGCCGGGGGCGATTTCGACAAAGACACCGAAATCCTTGCACCGGGTCACCGTGCCGGATATTTTTTCACCCACTGAAAATTTGTCCGCTATCTGGTCCCAGGGATCGCCGTCAATCTGTTTGATGGAAAGCGCGATTTTAAGCTGACCCGGCTTTGTCCCTTTTTCAATGCCGAGAACCTTGACTTGTACGGTATCATCAATTGCCAGGGCCTGTTCAGGGGTTTCCAGTCTGGACCAGCTGATTTCAGAGATATGAATCATGCCTTCCACGCCTTCACTCAGGGCTACAAAGGCGCCATAGGGCATCAACCGGGTCACGGTGCCTTCATATATGTCGCCGACAGACAGGGACTCATAGAATTCTGCCCTGACTTTTTCCAGCTCAATGGTCAGGAGTTTACGCCGCGAAACCACAATATTACGACCGTTTTCTTCAAAACGGGTGATCAGGAAATGAAAGGTTGCGCCGGTGTAATCCTCAGGCGTTTCGATATATGCTATATCCATCTGGCTGATGGGGCAAAAGGCTCTGCGCTGCATGATTGTCACCTGGAAACCGCCCTTGCACGGCTCGATGACCTTGCCTTCCACCGGCAGGGATTCATTAAACGCATCCTGAAGCATATTGAGCCCGCCGATACCGGACAGGGCACGGGAAAGCTTGATTTCATTTTCAGTGACGGCTACGGCATACAGTTCCAGTATATCGCCGGTGTTACAGGTTACCATGCCGTTTTCATCCAGCAGTTCCGATTTGTCCACTGCTCCGTCGATTTTGGATCCCGTATCCACAAAAACCGTGTCCTGGCCGATGGCAATAACCGGACCCCTGATTTTGTCTCCGACGTGAATATCCTGGTTCATTCCCTGGCTGTATGCTTCGAAAAGATCGGCAAAGCTTTCTTCTTTTTCAGAATTCTCAGAATTCTCAGAATTTTCGGTGTTCTCGATATCTGTAATATTTTCTGACATGTTGTTTTCTCCTGAATAGTTGATGCAACCGTATGATCGGCAATGTTTTGCAAATTATCAATGGATTTCCCGGTTTGCAAGCGTAATATGAAATTTACGGTGATTTTTAAGGTAGAAGGCTGAAAAATTGGAAATGCAGGGGCCGGCATCTGTCGGGTAGCTTTTTTTCAGCAAAAAAAAATCATTTGCCTGGTTTGATCCGCCGCAAGCAGGGCATCCGGATTGATTTTTGACCGCCTTCGGTCTGTTTGTCGGGGCCAATGTAGTCGAAAAAGGATTGAATGTCAAAGATGGTGGTCACATCATTTTGTAATAACAGCCTGAAATGACGGCCCAGCCCAGTGTGACGAGGGTAGCTGCCACGCAGATACCGGCAATTATTCTGTGGTAAAAGCGCTCTTTTGTTTTTTCGTTGTACCCCATGAAAAAACCGAGCAGAACGCCTCCTAAAATTCCGCCGCCGTGCCCCCAGTTGTTTATGCCCGGTATGATAAAGCCGAATACAAACAGGCCTATGGCCCATCCGCCGATCTGGCGGTAAATTGCCTGACCGTACAGCCCGCCCCGGCTTTTGCCGTAATACAGGGCAGCTCCGATCAGGGCGCAGACAGCGGCCGAGGCCCCGATGGTCAGAGAAACACCGGCCAGATAAGAAGCTGCAAAACCGGCGATACCGCCCATGGTGTAAATTGCAAACATCCTGTATGGGCCGTATTCGCGGTTGATCAAAGGTGCAATCTGTTTGAGAGCGGCCATGTTGAAAAAGATATGCAAGATGCCGCCGTGCAGGTAATTGGCCGCAATGAGGCTCCACCACCGGTGCAGACGGTCGATGGGAATTGTGCCTGTAGCGCCCAGGAGCAAGAGGGACCGGTCGCTGGGGGCCAGCATGGAGAGCGGGTTAAGGGAAAAATGTTTGAATCCCGGATTGAACAGCAATGTGATGATATACATGGCAATATTGGTATAGATGATGAGCCTGATGAGCCGGTCGCCGTCGGCCAATCCTCTGGACAGTACATTGTTCCGGAGATGTGATCCGGGACGGAGAATACCGCAGTAGGGGCAGCGGGGCTCATTTGAGCCGATCAGTCTTTTGCAGTTGGGGCAGAGGATGGAATTTCGCTGGTTGTTTTTCATTATTTTCCTTTGCCGCTCCCTAAGCATCCTGGCTGCGAAAAAGCGTATAGAGCAGTTCGATTTGATTCGGTCCTGTTTTGGGTTTTTTATCGATAATTACTTTCCAGTTGCTGTTTTCCTCCAGTTTCCGGAGTACGGCAGTGATCTTTGCGATGACACCGGCATAATCCCCGCCGGTGGTTATGGTTTCGGATTCGGTAAAGGATACATCGTCGTTGACATTGGTCCCTTTACCCAGGCCTACCAGCACGGATCCTTCCCCGATTTCATTTAAAGCCCGGTTAAGAGCCGCTGACAGCCGGGGGGCAAAAGAGGACAGTTCGCGATGTATCGTACTGGAAAGTTCATAGGGCGTCATATGTTTTATTCTCCATTATAGATGGATGGATGTAACGGTTATCCAAATGTTTATAAACAGCATTGCAGATCCGTCATTAAATAGTAATGGTTTCGTAAAAAGTCAACTTTCCCCTTACCGCGGGCGGGGATCGAAAATCAGCCCTCTCGCCGCCGGGGAAGAGAGGGTTTTCGGACTTTTTACGAAACCATAAATAAAGGTCGAAAAATTTTATATCCAGGATCGGGTGTAAGGTCTGCATTACCGGTCCGGGAGGAATGGGGTCAGGTCGCTGTGATATCTGGTAGTTACCTTGAATCCGTTTTTTGTAAGTGCTTGGACCGCCTTTTCTCCATCAACGGCGGGTACGCGAAAAACGAGTCGATGAATACCCGGAAATTGTTTTTCCGGCCAGCTGAAGACACTGCGAATATTGATCCGTTGCTCTTGGAGCGTGTGGGTCAGTTCAGCCAGGTAGCCGATGCGGTCTCCAGCCAGAACGGAAAGTCGCATGCTTTCCCGATCGATACCAATTGCCTGCAGCAATACGCCCATGACATCATTGGTGGTAATAATGCCTACCAGTTTTTGATCTTCCATTACCGGCAGAGAGCTGATTCTTTGCGTCTGCATGGTCTGGGCCGCACGTTCAATGGTGGTCGCAGGGGTAACTGTAATGATTTTTTTGACCATGATCATTTTGATGGTCAGTTTTTCCAGCAGATAACTCAACTCGTGGTTGCTGAGTGTCGTCGCCGGAGATGCCCAGCTTTGCTTGAGATCACGGTCGGAAACGATTCCGATGAGTTTTTCCGTTTTATCCACGACCAGAAGATGAGCAATTCGTTTTTCACTGATGATATCCCTGGCTTCTACAAGAGAAGTATCCGGAGATATGGTAACGAGGTCTGTTTGCATAACGCCGCCGACATACATATGCACAACTCCTTTGTTTAAATAGGTTATTTTGCCTTTTCATGCAGGAGGTCTGCCAGTGGGCTCAGACCAAGAGCAAGCAACACCTGTTCACTGGGAATTCCGTTGCTGTCAAGCCCTCGCATTTCATAAAATTCCTTCAGCATCAGATTCATGTCCGGTACGCTGCCCTTTGTGAGTCCATCCTGCATTGGGGTCATCAATCTTTTGGGAAGCGTATCTTCAAAAGCGCCGGCCCCGAACAGATTGCTGAAACCGCGTTTCAAATACCAGACCCGCCGGCCGATTTTCATCAACTCATCAAGCGTGTAGTCAAAACCGGTGACATGGTTCAGCATTGCAAGTGCCCGGGTCGCATTCAGGGGCGTGCCGCCCAGGTTACAGAAAATGGCGCAGTTTGAAAAAAACATCCCATAATCCTGGGCGGCGACATTTAATTTTGCCCGGCCCCGGCTGCCTTCAGGCAGATCCTCGGCCAGTTCCGGAATTTCAGGAATGTACATGGCGCCGCCTTCCACCTCAAACGTGAGGCTGGCCTCATGGCATGCCCCGCGCGGAGAGACACCGTATGCCAACCCATAGCCATGGGCACTGCGCGGGTCATGCATTGGCGCTTCAAGCCCTTTAACGGTTGTTAGAAACGCTGCGGCCTGATTACCGATGTACCTCACGGCCCGGGCACTTCCCTGTGCCAGAACGGCGCCGAAACCTTTTTGTCTTCCGATCTTTTCAGCCATCGCTACAATGGCCCGGGAATTGCCCCAGGTAAGGTTCAGTCCGTCGGTATCTTCCCGATCGATAAGGCCTTTTTCAAAGCATTCCATCGCAAAGGCGATGGTTGACCCGCAGGAAATCGTATCCATCCCATAACGATTGCATATTTCATTTGCTTTAGCAACCGATTCGATGTCGGCGTTCAGGCACATGGTACCGAACGTAGCCACGGTTTCATACTCGGGGGCCGGCCCTTTTTTCATTTTAAAAGCCCCCTGTTTTACTTCAGCTTCTTTTTTGCATGCCACACCACAGCCGAAACAGGTTTTGCGTCCGGCGTAAATTTTTTCTTCAATCATAACCGGACCCAGTTCATCGATTTGTTCCCACTCGGTCATCTGCCAGTTTTTTATGGGAATATCTCCGGAAAGGATTCCAATGTCCATATGGGAAGTGGTACCGATGGATTGAAGGGCCGCAATATAGATGCTTTCCTCATATATTTCCTTAAGTTCCCGGCGCAGGGTTTTCAAGCGGGCAGGATGCGCAACCGACAATTTGTTGCTGCCGGACACATAAATTGCTTTCAGCTTTTTGGCTCCCCATACGGCTCCCATGCCGGTGCGGCCCGCTGCATGGCCTTTATTATGGATCAGAGACGCAAATCGGACAAGGTTTTCACCGGCCGGACCGATGGTTAAAACCTGACCCTTGCCGGATGATTGATCCTTCAGATCGGTCATCATGCGGTGGGTTACCGTATAGACATCTTTTCCCCAGTAAGGCGCGGCATCTCTTAATTCAATAGTATCATTATTGACAAAAAGGAATACCGGATGACGGGAAGCGCCGGTCACAACGATTCCGTCATAGCCGGCAAATTTGAGAGCTGCGCCGAAGTGACCGCCGATATTGGCATCCCCCCAGAACCCGGTTAAGGGAGATTTGGCGCATACCGTCCATCGGGCCACACCGTTCATGTGCATCCCGGTCAATGGACCGGTCATCAGGATAAATGGGTTTTCTGCCGAGAGGGCGTCAAAATCAGGATTTGCCCGAATGATATCCAGAAAAATCCGGGTGCTGAACCCCAGCCCTCCGATATTTTCCCTGGCAAAGGCCATATCAAGCGGTTTTGACCGAATCTGCCCGGAGGTCAGATTTACATACAGAATTTTACCGGCATACCCGTCCATTTTATTTTCTCCAGGATTTTATTGTATTGAGCAAACCCTGTCCTTTGGGAACGTTCACGAGCACGTAAGTAAACTATGCTCTTCAGGGTTGGAAGTTAATGCATATATCCGTCAAGAATGGATATTGTACTTTTCATATCCGTTTTCATCCAGATACTTGGGATACATGGCATACGTCGGTTTGATTGCCGGGAGCAGTTTTAAAATTTTGGGTACCGGTCCTTTGGCCACCATCTGCCGGCGTGTTAATGCCATGGTGAGATTAACTTTGCCAAACCAGAATTTATGGGCGATATCAGCCTTCATTTTCATTTCCACAGTTGCCTTGGTATCCGTATCGCCGGCACGAACATCCATAGTATCTCCTGAACAGTCGATGACCAGAATAAGGTCGGGATCGGTATAATTAAAACGAATGATCATACCGGACGTCAACAGCTTATCGGCCACCAGCGGCGTATCGCCGACAAGTTTAAAAAATCCACCCAGGATTTCTTCAAACTTTTCAGGATTTTCAAAAACTCCCATGCATTTTTCTCCTTCTTGATTGGTTAATAGGCGTTTTCCAGGTGTGCCAAGATCTCACCGGCAACCACTTCACGCGGATTGTATATGCTTGTACCATCTTCGACAGCAGCCTCGGCCAGGGCCGCCAGGCTGTCTTTGGTCACGCCTGTGTCTCTGAGACGGAGCGGAATATTGCCGGCCCTGTTTAAGTTTTTATTGATACCTCTCACAGCTTCAATAGCCTGTTTAGCGGCATCGTCAACAGGCAACCCCGATATATCCACCCCCATGAAAGGCGCCAGTTCGGCAATTTTCCCCTTGCATTCCTTAAAATTGTACTCCAGACCGTGTGGCAGCAGTATCGCATTGGCGATGCCATGCGGAACCCGGAAAGCAGCGCCTACGACATGGGCCATGGAGTGAACACACCCCACCATTGAATGTGAAAATGCAGTGCCGGCCAGGTTGGCGGCAATCAGCATTGCGCCACGGGCCTCAAGGTCACTCCCTTTTTCCGTGGCCCGGACGATATTATTGAAGATAAGCTTTACAGCGGCGGCAGCCAGGGCCTCGGAATGGGGTGATGAATCAATGCCGATATAAGATTCCACGGCGTGGGTCAGTGCATCCATGCCTGTGGACGCGGTCAGCCCGGGTGGCAGAGATCGGGTCATCAGAGGGTCTAAAACCGCTATATCGGGCAGCAGAAATCTATCGGAAAAGATGAGTTTAACCCTGTTTTCCACATCATAAACAACGGCCACATTGGTGCATTCACTGCCGGTTCCGGCGGTGGTGGGAATGACAACCAGTGGTTTCAAAGGTCCGGTAAGGGTACCGGCCCCGGAATAATCCTCCACCAGATCACCCCCCTCGGAGAATGTGAAATTGGCGGCCTTGGCCGTATCGATAACGCTTCCGCCGCCGATGGCAATCAGCCCCTGTGCTCCGCTTTCAGATGCCTGACGGCTGACTTCTTCAACTGCACTCAGCGATGCATCCTGTGGAACGTCCAGGAATTGACCGGTGATGGTAAAACCTTCCTGCTGCAACCTTTTCTTAACGTCATCAAGCAGGCCCAGATCATGGAGCACATGATCGGATATGAGAAAATAATTTTTTATATTCAACTCTTCCAGTTCATGCGCAAAATCGCACGATAAACCTTCGCCGAAGATCATTTTGGTGGGATGGTAAAACTGATAAAATTCAGGCAGCATGGTCTTCTCCTTCTCTGAAATTGAAAAATAAGCCGGGGAATTGAAAAACCTGACTATGCAGGGTTAAGGATTTCTTCTAATTTTTTAATACTCTTGTTTTCACCCACCGCAATGATTGTATCACCGGCTTTTATGATGGTTTCGGCCGATGGATTGAATTCCATGCTGTTGTCACCCCTGATCATGGCAAGGACAATCAAATTCAGGTTTTTTCGGATTTCCGAATTCTTCAGGGTTACCCCGACAAGATTCGAAGATTTTTCCACCCTTGTCTGTTCCAGGTAGATATCGGTATTTTCATCCGTAAAGGCCATTTCCAGAAAGCGGATTACCCCGGGTCGCAGTATGGCATGCGCCATTCGCCTGGCGCCCACTTCAAACGGTGAGACCACAACAGTTGCACCGGCCGTGTACAGGATGCTTTTAGTCGAATTCTGGCTGGCTCTGGCAATAACGCAAAGGTTCGGGGTAAGGCCCTTGGTAAGCAGGGTCAGAAAAACATTGTCGGCATCTGAACCGAGCGCCGTCATCAGGGCACCGGCGTTTTTAATGCCGGCTTTCAGCAGGCTTGTTTCCTCCGTTGCACTGCCTACGACAAAAAGAACGCCATCTTCCTCCATAGCCGGTATGCGATTCGGGTTCTGTTCAATGACAATAAAATCATGCTGCTTTTGAATTAAATATTTACACAGGGATCGGCCCATCCTGCCATATCCGCAGATGATGTAGTGGTTTTTCAGACTGTTTATCTGTTTATCCAATTTTCGTCTCCCCAGTATAAGCCTGATGCGCCCTTCCACCAGAAACTGGATTAAATTACTAAGTACATACAGAACAAAACTCACACCGAAAAAAATGAGGATGATGGTAAAAACCCGGCCGGCCTGACTGACTTCATGTACCTCGCCATATCCGACAGCCGCCAGTGTGATCACCGTCATGTACAATGCGTCTATCACGCTCCAGTGCTCGATCAGCATATATCCTGCTGTACCAATGATCACGAGCAGGATGGTGGATGCAATTGCTATGAGAAGATAGGTGGCGCGATTCAATTAAATATTCCTGCTATGGGTTCTATTTTGTCATTGGTGATGCAAGCGGATATCGTTTCAATCTTCTGGAAATATGATTTTATTGTATAATTGACGATTTATAATGCAGTATAAAATTATCGGATTTAAGTGTCAAACAAAAAGCCCGTACTCCCGTGTCGGATCATGAGAGCCTTTAGCATCTCACATCCGGCCGTTTTATTTTTTGCACACAATTGTTTCATAAATGGCACACATTTTTTCAGGTCGGTATCGTATTGATTTTTATTTTGGCCATGACAAGATCTTACGTGCCGGGATAACTGCATTTTTATTTTTTTTGACAAATATTGAAATATGGTATCCTTTTTGCTTCTAATTTATGTTCAGAAAGCTCGATAAGGGCAAACCACACCGAAAGTGTGGGACGCAAAGCCACTGGCCTGAGGTCTTTTGATTCAAAAGACACTGGTAGCAGGGCTGCCGGGCAAGTGGAGTACTCTTCAAAGATGCTGCGCTTGGCATGGCAGGCAATAATTTTTGGAGGGTATCCGTATGCGCAAAACTATCTGCAGTATACCTACAGTATTTTTTTATCTCGTAGTTTTCCTTACTTTCTGTTTTTTTTCAAGTGTTGCATTCGCGGCTGATCTGACCCTTGCGTGGGATTCCAATTCGGAACAGGTTCTTGCGGGCTATAAGATTTATTACAAAACCGATTCTTCCGGTGCACCGTATGACGGCAATGATGCCGATCAGGGAAGTTCCGGAATTATTGTTTCACTGGAGGACCTCAGCGATCCTGAAAATCCCGGATTTACCTTGAGCGGGCTGTCTGGAAATACGGTTTATTATCTTGCCGTTACCGCATACAACGAACAGGGCAGTGAAAGCGGGTATTCCAACGAGGTGAGTCACCTGACGGCGTCGGCGGATCCCGTGGTTACTGAATATACCATCACGGCCACCAGTGGCGCCAACGGCAGTATCTCGCCGTCGGGTGCGACAACGGTATCCGATGGTGCCGGCCAGGCATACACCATTACACCCGCTGCCGGCTACCATGTGGCCGGTGTGACGGTGGACGGCGCTTCTGCCGGCGCCGTGACTGTCTACACCTTTAGCAATGTAAAGACCAATCATACGATTTCGGCCAGTTTTGAAATCGACACGCATACCATCACGGCCACCAGCGGTGCCAACGGCAGTATCTCGCCGTCGGGTGCGACAACGGTTTCCAACGGTGCGAGCCAGACCTACACCATCACCCCTGCTGCCGGCTATCATGTGGCCGGCGTCACGGTGGACGGTGCTTCTGCCGGAGCCGTGATCGCCTACACCTTTAATAATGTAACGACCAATCATACGATTTCGGCAAGTTTTGAAATCGACGATCATACCATTACGGCCACTGCCGGCGCCAACGGCAGTATCTCGCCGCCGGGAGCGACAACGGTTTCCGATGGTGCCAGCCAGGCATACACCATTACGCCTGCTGCCGGTTATCATGTGACCAGTGTCACGGTGG
>CAYQNS010000003.1:0-59502 GCA_964418755.1 uncultured Desulfobacteraceae bacterium | reverse complement strand
CTAATGATGTCTACCATTTTTTGGGCTTTTACCGGAATTTATTGGGCTGTTACTACGACTGTAAATAACGATTTGATTTAACAACTCAACCACTTAACAAAGTCGCTATTTTACAGATACCGGACGCTATAGATTACCGCCTCTTCGCAACAACAGCCTGAGCTCAGCGGTTCTGATGCGCTCTTCCTGTTCGTCTTTCTTTTTTCTGGCACCCTCCAGCTTGGCTGCCAGGTCTTCAAAATCAGCGGGTTTTAAAAGATAATCAAAGGCACCCAGCTTCATCCCTTCCACGGCGGTTTCCGTAGCGCCGTGGCCGGTAAGCAAAATCACTTCTACCAGAGGAAATCTTTTTTTAATTTCCCTTAACACATGGATGCCGTCCATGCCGGGCATCTTGATATCCAAGATCACCACATCCGTGTTATTCTTTTCCAGCATTTCAAGCCCGGCCTGCCCGCTATGCGCCGATTTGACTTTTTCTCCCATCTCCTCAAGTCGCATGGAAAACATTTCCACGAAATCCTTCTCGTCATCAATCAGCAATATTCTAGTCGGTATCTTTACCATGATATTCTTCTCCTCATAGTATGTTGGCTTTTTTACAAAATCATACTGATCTGCAGCAATGGTTTCGTGATTTTTAAAATTTCCAGGTACTGTTTTATCCCGAATTCAGCATTGAAAATTCAAGGTTCTGCAAATTTAAAGATCGTCCACTACTCAACCTCTTAACGCAGTCTGAAGTCAGCGTTCCTGCCGGTTACCGTTGTTATCCGTATAAATCCGGCTCGGAATCCTGACGGTAAACCGGGTACCATGACCAATCCGGCTGTCGACTTCGATCGTACCGTCCATTTTTTCAATAATTTCTCTTGTTACAAACAGGCCCAGGCCGGTGCCCTCGCCTGGCGATTTAGTGCTGAAAAAAGGTTCAAAAATTTTTCCCCTGATCTCTCTGGGGATCCCGTGACCCGTATCGCCGACGGTAAGCAAAATACCCTCGGAAATATTTTTCACATGAATACTTACCCTGCCCTGCCTATCGGTGGCCTGGATGGCATTGGTCATCAGGTTAATCAGCACCTGCCTTATTTTTTCCGGATCAATCCATATGTTTTTCAGGGGGGTATCCGCATTCAGGGAAATCGTAATATCTTTATTTTTCGCCTCCTTGCCGACCAGTTCAATGGTTTCGGTAACCAGTTCATTAATGTTCACATCAGCAAGGATTGGGTCATTTTTCCGCACACTCCTCAGCAGTTGATGCGTAATGTTCCGGGCCCTTTTAACACTTTTCTCGATCTTTGCCAGGGCCATTTCAAACACTTGCCTGCGGGGCATATCGGATAGTTCCGGCTTTTGCAAAACAAGGCTCATAAACCCGGCAGCCTCGTTGATGATGGCCAGCGGATTATTGATCTCATGAGCAACACCGGCCGCCAGGGTACCCATGGCAGCCAGTCGTTCAGTGGAAATCATCTGCTGTTCCATCCGGGCCTTAAAATCCGCTTCAAGACGTTTTTCCTCCTCCCGATGAATTTTATCGTACGCTTGCAGAATCTTACCGAGCAAGTGTTCAAACTCCACCGGTTTGCTCAAATAGTCAAAAGCTCCCGATTTTATGCCCTCAACGCCGTCCCGGGTGGCGGCATGCCCGGTCAAAAAAATCACTTCGACCTGCGGATGGTCCGCTTTGATATGCTGCAAGACCTCTATTCCGCTCATGCCGGGCATCTTAACGTCCAGCACAACCACATCCACAGGGCAGTTTGCCATAACGGCAAGACACTCTTTACCGTTTGACGCCTGGCTGATTTGAGCACCCCTTTTTTCCAGCCGTTTGGACAGGGTGCTGCGAAAGTCATCCTCATCGTCAACCAGCAGTAAACGTATTTTTTTGATTTTTTCAAGAACCATGAACTAAATTTCCAACGGCAACAATTTTCTCTATACCAGCCCCAGAATTTTCCACCAGACGGTTGCTGTAACCACCAGAATAATTAACAATACCGGTGTGGCTACAAGCCCTGCTTTCGTGATATCGGATGATTTAAAATAACGAAAACTGTAGGCAATGGCATTGGGCGGACAGCCGATGACCAGCAGCATGGCAAATGAAGTGGCCGTTCCCAGGCACAAAGCCAGAACGGTGGGATTCACCCCCTCCAGTTGGGCCATGGGAATCACAATCGGCAGAATCAGGGCGGCAGCCGCCACATTGGCCATGGCATTGGTCACAAGAGCTCCGAAGACGGCAACGCCCACAAACAGCAGCAGCCACCCACCTCCCTGGATTAACGGGAAGAACAGGTTGGCAAAATAATTTGCAGCCCCCGAGTAGCCCATGGCAAGCCCCAGTGAAATACCACCCCCGAAAATAAACAGAGCCGTGCCCCATTCCAGGTTCTCATGAATATCATCCCATTTTAAAAGATTGCATAAAACCAGGGCGGCAACGCCCAGCATACCGGTAATCGAATAATGGATACCGTGATATCCTTTTGTCAGCCACAGAACAAACGAACAGGCAATAATCACAAGCGTTGCGATCTCCCTTGACGACCAGGGAGCAACCTCCTCGTCAAAAGACGGCAAATCAATACTGCTATCAGGCCGAAAAACAAAATAAACGACCCCCACGGCCGCGGGAACAGTCACGATGGCTATCGGCATCGCGTATTTGATCCAATCCATAAAGGTGATTTCGATGCCGGTAAACTCCTTTAGAAAGGCAGCCGAAACCATGGTGCGGCCTCCTCCGACAAGGGACCCCATGCCACCGCAGGAGCAGGCAAAAGCCAGGGAAATCAACATGAACCTGGCCGTCTGAGAATGGGGTTCAATGCCTGCAGCGCGCATGAGCGGCAACATGGTGATAATGCCGACTGAAACAGCCGCTGCATCGTGCATAAAGGAAGACGCCAGCCCCAGACCAATACTGATGGTAAATGTAAATTTGACAACATTTGTACCGGCTTTCTTTATAATAAAATGGCCCAACCGTTTGGTAAGGCCGACCTTGTCAAGGGCAATGGCAAAAATCAGGCAGCACATAATAAAAACGACCACAGGATGCATATATGGCGCCCACGCTGTCTTTACGTCGGCGATCTGCATGACAACCAGAAAAACGCCGATCAAAATGGCCGTAATTTCAAGCGGAATCGGTTCCGCCACGAAAAGGAAAACCAGCACCAGCAGCACCGCTAAAAATCTTTTGGCTTTGGGAGGCAGGCCATCGACATAGTCCACACGTATATCCAGCATTTGCGCAGCGAGTGCTTTCGTCTTTAAAAACTCGGCCGTTAATTGGGTCTTCACAGGATCTTTGACCTGAACAATATAGGAATCGGTATTATCTGTTGCGAGCAACGTAAAATTATCACTGATTGTTTTGAAATAATTATGGTTGTTATCTCCGCTGATCTTGAATTTTGTACCTTCCGGCCTGGGTAGAAGCATAATAACAACACCCAGCAAAAGCGCCATGCAAAGTTGAAAGTTCTTGTTTTTAACAATCGAGGTCATCATCAATCTCCTTGAATCTTATTCTCAGTATAATCTAAGTCATAATCCAAAGGTAAAATGTTGGAAACATTTTCTTCAGCTTTCAGTCTTGTCGAGCCCAATTGCCTCGATTATTTTTTGAATCAATGCATCCAGTTCGCAGGGTTTTGTGAGGTAATCAAAGGCTCCGTACTGTATTCCTTCTCTGGCCGCCTCTTCAGATCCGTGCCCGGTGAGCATGATTACCGGCATGTCGGGATCCATTTTTTTGAATATTTTCAGAATCTCTATCCCATCCATATCTTCCAGTTTCAAATCAACCACAGCCGCATCGAAATCCTGTCGTCGAAGGACTTGAATGCCCTCGGTGCCGCTGAATGACTTGATGACCTCGATCCCTCTTTTTCCCATGCGTTTCGCCATAACAGTAACGAAACCTTCTTCATCATCCACCATGAGAATTTTGATGGGAACGCTTGACTTTTTTTTATTTTTTTCCATTTGGTTTTCCTAATCCGGATAAACCGGAACCAAATAACCCCACTCTTTTTTTTGACATAAAAAAACACAAAATTAAGAATTAAGTGACTAAGGGCGCCGGGAAGTGATCTCTTTTACGCGGGCCTCTATGATTTTTTCCTCATGCTGTCTTTTTTTAGCGGCCGCCTCTCCTACTTTGGAAATCAAAACATCCATATCGCAGGGCTTCATCAAATAATCAAAGGCCCCCATCTTCATACCGTCAATGCCGGACTCGACGGTTGCATGCCCGGTCAGCATGATAACCTCCATCAGCGGATGTCTCTTCTTAATCTCCTGCAGGGTTTCAATGCCGTCCATCCCCGGCATCTTGACGTCGAGAATAACGACTTCAATCCGGCTGTTTTCCTTGAGAAGATCCAGGGCCTCGGAACCGCTGTGGGCGGCGATAATATCAACTTTCCTTTTGTTCAAACGCTTGGTCATGGTTTCAACAAAAGGAACCTCGTCATCTACCAACAGCACATTTGCTAAAGACATGTTCTTATCTCCTTTTATACTGATATTTCAATTTCATATTACCACATCATTTTAACTTCATTCAGCAAAATAAAAAAACAATAACGGCCGGCCCATTCCAACGTTCCGGCCTTTTATGGAAGAGGCGCCTGTTCGGTTGCAATCGGGATACTGATGGTAAAAGTAGTTCCATGATCGGGCATACTCTGAACCTCTATCTTGCCCCCCATTTTATTTATAATTCCATAGCAGATAGACAGGCCAAGACCGGTTCCCTTGCCGACCATTTTGGTCGTAAAGAAAGGATCAAATATGCGCGCCAGGTTCGCTTTGGGGATGCCGGGCCCGTTGTCCTCCAGACTGATCTGAATAATATCATCCTTTTGCTGCGCCGTTATCTCAATTTTTCCGCCCTTTTTCTCCATGGCATCCAGAGCATTGTTGATCAGATTCAGAAACACCTGCTGCATTTCCGACGCTGAAGCCATTATTTCAGGAAGGTTTTCCGCCAGGTTGATCTTGAAGGCAACATTACTGTATTTGGCCCGCTGGGCCGAAAGAGCGACTACATCTTCAATCATTTCATTGATCACAATATTATGAATTCTTGAATCGGTTTTTCGGGCAAAACTCAGCAATTTATGCGTAATCTCCTTGCAGCGCTTCCCCTGGGTGTTAATCTGTTTCAAGGCCCTTTCAAACTCATCCAGATTTTCGCCGGCATGAAATTCCTCTTCCTCCAGCAGGTCCTGAATCCAACCCGCCTCTTCCACCATAATGGCAACCGGATTGTTGATTTCATGCGCAATACCCGCAGCCAGTTCCCCCACGGTTGCAAGTTTCCCGGTCTCGATCACCTGCTGGTTCATCATTTCCATTTCTCTGTCCGCTACTTTAAGTCGCCTGACCATACGTCTGGACAGAAAAAAAGCCATGATGATAAGCCCCACGCCACCGGCAAACAGTGTGAAAATCGAAATCTTCTGTGCCCGGTTCAACTCGGAAAAGGCATCGGTGTATACCTGCTTGTATACCAGAAGCCAGTCTTTGTTTTTCAAAAAAGCAGCAACATAAATATTTTTCCGGCCGTTGGTGTCGATCCTTTCTTCTACTTTGATATCTTCCGTCAATTCTTTGCTGCAGTCAAAAAAATACCCGTAACATCCCGGGGTCGGTATAAATTCAAAAGCAGGTTTGGTTTGCAATTCACCTTTCCGGTTTAAAATAAATGCAAAACCGGTTTTCCCGATGCGAATATTTTCAACAAGGTTGTTAAAGGCTAGAAAATCAATGGTGGCCCGCAAAATCCATGGCTTGCCGTCATGAATTTTTTTTACGGCAATAATAAAATGCGGCAAGCCCCGCAATCCCAGAAACACATCACTGATGACATACTCACTGTTCATCGCCTGCTGGAACCAGTCGGTATTTGAATAAGAAGCCTGGCCCAGCATAAAAGGTCCGGCATACGCAACCTGCCTGCCTATCGCATTGATCACCCCCAGATCCACAAAAACCACTCCATATTCCTTTTGCAGCAGGGCCAGCTTTTGCTCCAAAAACTGCTTATTCGACAACGTAGTAAAGCCATCGCTCTCGGATAAAAATCGGATATCCGCAAGTTTTTCATTTAAAAAATCATTGATGTGCTGTTCATGCTTATGAACCAGTTCCTTGAGGTGAGCATAAACCTTATCGTGATATGAAATACGAAACTGATAATAGATAATACTGCTGACCAGAAATACCGGGATAAAGGAGACGATCAGTATCGTCGCCATAAAATTTCGAGTCAATGATCGGTAATGGTGATCTGTTTTTCCGTTTTTTTTACTCAATCTCAAGCACCTTCAGAGCCATGCATTAAACAAATTGAATGTTTGACCAAAACGGTTGTGGTCAAACATCAAAAGGAAGATGTAATCAAATCTGAAATAGTTGCATAAGGTAGTAAAAGCCATAAATATTATAGAAATCAATATTCATCAACTATTTTTTTCCAAAACACTCCGTGCAGTCAAAACTGCCGACGAAAACCCGGAATATTTGGCATCCTTCATTTAGCGGCTTACACTTTTTTGAAAGAAGCATCAGCACTCCTCCCGGGAAAATACCGCTCCAGCATCCTCTTGACCACCGGCTTCAAATGCTCGATGCTGTTCCCCCTTTTCTCTACAAAAACCACCTCGATCAAATCCATCCTGATTTTGTCGTAGTCATCCAAAAAAGCATGGACAATAACCGGTAATGTCGGAATTCGATCCTGAAGTTTTTTCAACAAATCCACACCATCCATATCCACCAGGTCAGGATCAAGCAGCAGGAGATCAAGGGGCCCTTTCCTGTATATCATCTCAAGAACCTGCCGGCCTTTTTCGGCAATCCTGATGTCATAGCCCTCAGCCACCATTTCTCGCTTGAGAAACTCCCGGACATGCGGGTTTTTATCTGCAATCAATATGGTAAATGCCTCTTTCACCTAGCCATCCTCTTTACCACCGACGACATCATCAAAATCCCCCTGAGTAACTGAATGAAATTTTGCCCCTCGCCTGGAATCTATCTCCTGCACATCCGGCCCAAGGCAAACCTTTTTCAAAAAGAATCGTACAACTTTGGCATTGTTTTGGCGATCGGACATGATTTTTCCATCGACCAGGGAGTGTAACGCAAAAATCGATATAGCTGTTTATTAGAATAAATCTTTGCAACCCATATGCCAGATTTCCCATGGCCCTAATATTTGTGATTCATGAAATTTTTAATCCATTTTGCATGAAGGCAGGCGGGCTTTTCACACCCCGCGGTTTCGAAACGAACCGATCCGGCCTTGAATTGTAATATTTCAGTAATAACATGTGGTTCCAAGAATTTTACGGGCGGGGAAACGGAAACAGAATGAAACCGCACGGAATACAACAACACATTATTTCGGCATGATCCCTTGCGATCGCCATGAGTGTTTCTACAGCTTATATATCCGGCATTCATTATTGGGGAGAATTATCTGTCGATTTATTTTACAGACTGTAAAGACCGACCGGAACGGGAAGCAGGTGTCTGCCCGGGAATGGTTATATCCGTCCACCGTTGGGCAACGAGGTCAGTTATCGCTGACGGAAGTTTTTAATTTCAAATTGTACTTATCGATCTTCGCATGCAGGGTGGGCCGTGAAATTCCAAGCAGCTTTGCGGCTTTGGAACGATTTCCGTCGGTCAGATTAAGGGCCTCGCTGATCAATATACTGACGAATCGATCCAGACATGAATCAAACAGACCCGGGTTGTCTTCATCGGTCAGGGCCTGACGCACCCAGCTCTGAATAGCCTGGTCTCGATTTTCGGACTCTTTCGCCTGGTGAATGCTTTTTCCGCTCAGGGCGGAAGTAATATCCCGGGGAGAAACAGGCGTACCGCGATTAAAAATCAGTATTTTCTGGATTGTATTGGCCAGTTCGCGAACATTTCCGGGCCAGTTGTAGTTATCCAGAAGCCGCCTCGCCTTTGAATTGATGCCGGGGTTGTCGACACAGGTATCAAATGCAAAGCGGCGCATAAAATAATCCGTCAAAAGAGGTATATCACTGATTCTTTTACAAAGCGCCGGCAGCCGAATTGTAACGACCTTCAGCCGGTAATAGAGATCTTCCCGGAAGCGTCCGTCCGTGAGCGCCGTTTCCAGGTCCCGGTTGGTCGCAGCAATAATGCGGACATCCACGGGGATTGTCTCCCGCCCTCCGAGCCGTTCGATACTTCTCTCCTGCAGCAGCCTCAGTATTTTGGCCTGGATCGAAAAAGGCATGTCGCCGATTTCATCCAAAAAAACAGTACCACCGTCAGCCTGTTCGATTTTACCCACCCGTCGGCGAACCGCACCGGTAAAAGCCCCCTTTTCATATCCAAACAATTCGCTTTCCAGCAAAGTTTCCGGAATTGCAACACAGTTAATTACCAGAAAAGGTTTATCATGCCTGAGGCTGTGTTGGTAGATGGCTCTGGCCACAAGTTCCTTTCCTGTGCCGGACTCTCCACGAATCAGCACCGTGGCATCCGTCGGAGCAACCCTGCCGATGGCTTTGTATACATCCTGCATGAATGGACTGCGGCCGATAATAGCATCTTTGGTCGTATCATCGGGGATACCGTTCATATTAACCGGTGTACGCATAAATTTCCCGGCCGCCAGGGCCTGTTCGATGATCCCCAGCATATCCGGGATATCAAACGGTTTCAGGACATAGTCAAAGGCGCCCATCTTGGTTGCCTCAATGGCGGTTTCAGTGGTGCCGAAGGCCGTCATGATAATCACGGGGAGTTTGGGTTCGATGGTATGGATAGCCTTGAATGTCTCCAGCCCGTTCATGCCGGGCAAACGCATATCAAGGATAACCAGATCAGGCAGTTCATGCCTGACCAGCTCCAGACCGGCCTCACCGGATGGGGCGCTTTTTACCTGGTACGCCTCCTCCTTCAGCAATTTATCAAAACTTTTGCGGAGCTGATCGTCATCGTCGATGATCAGAATGGTGTTCAAAATCAGCCTCCTTCACCGGCAGGGTAATGATAAACGTTGCCCCCCGGCCGTTTTCGGAAATAACATCCATCCATCCCCCGTGTTCTTCAATGATACGGCTGGCAATGGAGAGCCCCAGGCCGGTACCATCTTCCCGGGTAGTGAAAAACGGCTGCAGCACCTTATCCCTGATTGATTCGGATATTCCCGGCCCGTCATCGATCACACGGATAACCGCCAACCGGCTTAGCGGTTGAACAAATCTCTCCTCTTCATGGATGATGATTTTGCCGCCATTGGTCATGGCTTCGCAGGCATTGACCACCAAGTTGACCAGCACTTCCTTTAACTGCTCAGGATCACCCTGAATTTCCGGCAACATTTTTTTGCGAACGACCTGAACACTGACATCATAGGATTTTAAACGGTGTTTCAGGAGTTGAAGGGCCGCATCCACTACCGTGGAAGGGCTTACGGGCTGTATCTGCAGTTTTGGCGGCCGGGAAAATTCCAGAAAATTCTGGACAATGGTGTCCACATGCCGGATCTCTTCGGAGATGACGTCAAAATCTTCCTTTTGGGTCACATTCAGTTTGAGTGTCCGACTTAAGGAAAAAAGACGCATCTTTACCGAAGTAAAGGGATTGCGAATACTGTGGGCCATGCCGGCCGCCAGTTTTCCCACCAGAGCCAGCTTTTCGGCCTGCAGCAGGTGCTCACGACTTTTTTCAAGTTCGTCCTGTGTGCTGTCCACATTTTCAATCAATTCTCTGACACTGCGGCTGAGAGCGTTGATCTCATCGGCTGATTTTTCAGGCGCCCTTTCACGGTCAGCTTCCCTTGCCAATTTTTGGAGCGGACCCAGGATACGAAAAACAAGAATAAATATTAAAATGCCGCCAAGCATAAATTCAAGCAGCATGGCCAGCCAGGCAATGGCCCTAAGTTTCGCAGCTTGAATGCTGCTTTTTTCACGCGCTGCAACGATCTGTCGTACATGAACCTGCTTGTATTGCTTGCACAATTCTAGAATAATGAAAAACTGCTTGCGAACCGCCTGATGAAATTTGGCCCCCAGATCACGCTTGCCGGCCTTGTAGCAGACAATGACCTGGTCTTTACGGATGATATATTTACTATATTCAGTTTCTATTTTTTTAATCACCGCCCTTTGGCTTCTATTTTCAGCCAGCCTGCGGGAGGTCTCAAGACTCTGACTGAAAATCTGCCGGTACTCCCCCAACTGCCTGATCCAGTCCGGATCACCATCCAGGAAATAATAACTGACAAACCCTTTCTGGTTCACCAGGGCCGTTTCAAGGGCTTCCGCCGCCTGATAGGCCGCCATGTTTCGATCAATAATGGTATTCAACAGCCTGTCGATACGGTAAGTATACCAAACCATTACCAGACCGCCTATCATGGTGAGCAAAACCAGCGATGTCAGTATCGCATATAAACGACTTCGCAGACTTACAGGATACAGCATATTCCGAATCATAAATTGTAATCGTTCACGGTTGGCGGTTATCGGTTCAGCGCAGGCACAGAGACCTGCCCCTGCATTTATCCAATGGGTGTGGATACGGTAATCGGCATCCCCATCAAAGGCCACAGAACCAGCACGGCAAATGCCACTACAATCATAAGCATAATACTGGCGGGAATCCCATATAAAAAAAATTCTCCGGTTGAAAACATCTTTGAATCATAGGCAATGGCATTGGGAGCCGCTCCCACCAGAAGCAAAAAAGGCATTCCGGCCGCAACCAGTGATGAAAAAAGAATTACCTCGGCCGCCACGCCCAGATAAGGAGCAATGACCAGTGCCACCGGGAGGGAGATGGCGATAGCCGCAACATTCATGATAAAATTGGTCATCATCATGACAAAAAACGTGATCCCCAGGATGAATACAAACCCCGGCGCTTCCTGGAACATGACCAGCCAGTTTACAGCCATCCATTTTGCGGCCCCGGTCTCCCACAGACAATTACCAATACTCATGGCACCGGCAAAAAGGAGAATAATATTCCAGGGTATGGATTCGAGATCGTCGACATCCATTATGCGGGTAATGAAAAAAAGAATTGTCGAGATGAGAATAATGGCGGTTTTATCAATGGGTTTCAGAGCGGGAATGAAAGACCGGAGAGACATGACCAGGATACTGCCGAAAACAATGACCGCCGCTAATATTTCATTGCGTGTCATCGGTCCCAGTTCTTTACTAAGCTGGCGTGCCTTTGCCCTTAAACCGGGAATCACCTTCTTTTCCGGTTTAAAGAAAATCATAAAATATCCCCACAGCAGGAACGTCATCAGCCAGCCGATGGGGGCCATATAATAGGTCAGTCTGAAAAAGCTGATCTCCTGGTGTAGACCCTGTCGAATCCCTTCTCCGAGAATATCATTGTAAAAGCCAAGGGCCACAGCACCCCGGGCCGCACCCAGAAGGGTTACAATGCTTCCGGCTCCGGCCACATACGCCATACCGATAAACAGCCCCTTGCCGAACCGGGTCGGTTTGTCACCTTCTCCGTAAAGCGCATAAATCGATAACAGCAGCGGGTAGATGGTTGCGGCCACGGCAGTATGGGCCATAATATGGGTCAGGGCAGCAGTCACAACAAAACAGCCCAGGTAAATCATGCTCGTGCGTTCCCCCACAATCACAAGCATCTTATAAGCCAGCCTTTTGGTCAAACCGGTTTTGGTAAAAACCAGTCCGATCATGATCGAGGCGTATATGAACATAACCGCCGGCACCATAAAATCGGTAAATGCCGCCCTTGCCGGACGGATCAGAAACAGGGCCTGGAGCACACCGATTGCCAGGCTGGTCACGCCGATGGGCACAACTTCAAACACCCACCAGGTTCCGGCCAGCAGAAAAACCGCGATTGCGCCTTTAGCCTCCCTGCTCAAAGCAAAATGCTCTCCCGCAGGATCGATGGCATCGGCCCATGGCGGCGAATAATAAACAGATGCAAATAAAATAATGCCCAAAGCCATAAACAGATATCGTTTCCATTGGAATTCTTCATTCATAACATCCGACGTCATATCCTGCTGCCTCCATTAAATTCATTTTCTTATTATATGCGGTGAGCCTGTTCGCGTTCAAAACACGCCGGCTGCCGGATATTCCACATATTGATGATCAGTGCAATACGGCAGCGCGAATCCGGGTTAGCGAGCTCGAAGTTTATCTCTAAATGTTCAACTTCAAAAGGCGATCATGCTGGAATAATTTATATACCCAACTTTTTACATACAGCCCCCTAAAATCACCTGCCGAATCTCACGATAGACTTCCGTGAGTTTTAAAACGCCTACAATTTTGTTTTGCCGCGTTACAAGCATACTCTGGTGGTGGCCCATAACAAGTTGATGAATCGCCTGACTGAAACTGGCATTTTCATCTACATATTCACCCTCGCCCGGGGTATACATAAAGCTTTTAACCTTCAGTGATGAGGCTTTTTTACAGATATCTTCCAACGCGGCATCCCACAGGCTAAACTGATCGAACATTGTTTGCAGGAACTTTGGGGTAAAGCCGAAACGACGCATGCCCACAGAACCCATCTGTTCATATTTAGGCTCCAGAGCCCACAGAATATCGTGCTGACTAACCTTGCCGACGATCTTGTTCTTCTCGTCGTATATTAAAACAGCCCGGTGTCGGTATTTATCTTTGTCATATTCATCCTGGGCTTTTTTCAATGCCGCCACCACTTCCAAAAGAGTTGCTTCTGTCGAAACCGTGGCATATTCGGAGAGTGGAACCATTAAATCTTTTACTTTGAATTCTTTTATTTTTGTTGTACCCATAAAAATTTTCCCCCTCTATAAAATCAAAGTGATCGTTCTGATTATCATCATTAACAATGTCATTGTGCGCAAGGGTATACCCGTTCATTCAGACGTTAAATTTCGGATACCATAGACAAAATTACAGCAAACTATCATTTATTTTATGTTATTTGTCAAGCGGTTATATATTCCATTACTTTCAAGAATTATGGGCGGATTCAGTAGCTCCATGTGCCAAAACGAACGGTCTCCGGCCTTACTTTTGAAGTACCCGTTCACGGAACGTTGAAATTAAAATTTTCTACTGAAAAATCTTTCAGAGAAATGCAGTGGGCGTCAAAGTCTTTGGCGTTGGTCACCAGGCCAGATGGCCAGGCGGGATTCAAGCCGGCCCTGCAGGAGTGTGATGACATTAGTTGTAATCAGCGGCATTGATTTTCGTTGGATTGAGTTTATTCAATTATTGAAAGGCCAAAATCGTGTTCGTGCACTCTTTTTAAATTCTTTAAATCCTCACACGCCATTTGACTACCTATACGACAGGCCTCGTTCAGGGCCTTTTTCATAAACACCGGCTCGTGCAAGATATAATAAGTTATTGCTTTGGCCAAATAAACACTGTCCCAGTTCGGGTATTTTTTTTCCAGGTGGTTCAAATAAATTATCGCAATTCGCCATCTCTCTTCTCGCAGCAGCCGGTATGCCTTGGCGATGTCTCTTCCAGGATCAATTTCTGTAGAAATATACTGCTCCATTTCTTCTCGATAAGACTCTTTTGCCTCTTTTTTTTCCTGTTTGGTGTTCTCCATCTCTGCTTTGATGAAATCGGAGATATGGATCCGGACTCTGATTCGAAGTCGATATATCGATAACTTCTCAACTATTTCCCGCTTTTCCTCTAATATTTCTGCCTGGAGCTCCCTGGCTGCAAGGCTGTATATTTCATCCTTATCCCATTCGTAAACCTCAATAAATTTTTTGCGCGACAGGTATTTTCCAGCCAGTTCTATCGCCTTTCTTTTAGCGATAAAAAGTGCTATTTTTTTTGCCGAATCAATTGAGGAGCCGGCATCCATTCGATAACTGCCCTCAGTTTCTATCTCAAAAATATCATCTTTCGGAGCTGAGGCAACGCCGTTAATCGAGAACAAAACCAGCAAAACCGCCATAATTAAATTGAGCATGATTACCTATCCTCTGCCTTTTAACTTATCCAGACCTCATTATCTTTGATTAATTTGGATTTCAAAACGCATGTCCATATAGGGGGATATGAACCGTTTATGATAATCATTATGGCGGAAAGGACATGTAGGTGTAAAGCTTTTCTTTAAAATACTGTACTTTAACATTCCAACCGACAGCCTACTTTCGGATTCAATTCGTGTAAAAATTTTCTTGACTTATCTATTAACTGATTATATCCTCAGTTTTATTAATTAAATGCTCAGTTTTTATATAAGGCGTATTTATGACCAGAAAAGAGGCTATCCTTAAAACCGCGATCACCCTATTTTCAAAAAAAGGATACGGAGAAACTTCCATGGCGGAAATTTCAAATCTATCAAACGTTGCCGAGGGAACTGTTTTTTATCATTTTAAAAACAAGGAAACGCTTCTGCTGGCCGTTCTTGAGAGGACAAAAAAAGATATTACCCGAGAGTTTGAAAATTACCTGGGGAATAAAAATTTTAGCAATGGTATGGATATGATGGAAAATGCAGTATCGTTTTATCTTTATCTGGTCGGAAAACTGGAACATCAATTCCTTTTGCTGCATTGCCATTTCCCATATAAGCTCGCCGAAAAAAACTCTGAATGTCAGAGACATCTGGAATCTATTTTTGACTGCCTTGTAGACATATTTGAAACCGCCATCCAACTCGGTATTCAAGATGGTTCCATGGCCCCATTGTCGCCTCGCAAAACAGCGCTGATTATTTTTTCCATGGTGGATGGTGTTGCGCGGTTTAAAACATACAACCTGTATAATGCCAATACACTTTTTAACGAAATCCTGGATTCATGCCGCAGAATGCTGGCAATCAAACCGTAATGGAGGGAATATTTTTGAAGATACTATCGCGTTTTTTTCCGTTTATTTTATGGTTTAAAAAATATGGTTTTTCAAATTTTAAAATCGATTTCATATCCGGTTTGACGGTTGCCCTTGTGCTGATCCCACAATCAATGGCTTATGCACAACTGGCGGGGCTACCGGCATATTACGGTCTGTATGCCTCATTTCTGCCACCGATGATTGCAGCGCTGTTTGGCTCAAGCCGGCAACTGTCCACAGGGCCTGTGGCCGTCGTATCACTCATGACCGCAGCGTCACTGGAGCCGCTGGCCACCGCCGGCAGCGAAGCCTTCATTGCGTATGCGGTGCTTCTTGCCTTAACCGTAGGAATTTTTCAACTATTGGTAGGTGTATTTCGCCTGGGGCTTATCGTCAATTTTCTCTCTCATCCGGTTGTCAACGGATTTACCAATGCGGCCGCCATCATCATTGCCACATCCCAGCTTTCAAAATTGTTTGGAGTTTATGTTGACAAAGCGCCCCATCATTATCAAACCATCCTATATGTTCTTCAGGCGACTTTTTTTTATACACACTGGCCGACATTTCTCATGGGGATCTTTTCAATCATTATCATGTATTTATTAAAAAAAATTAATCCACGAATTCCAAACGTTCTGGTCGCTGTGGTGGTAACCACGCTCATATCCTGGGCAATCGGATTTGAACATAATGAAAAAATCAATATTGCCGGTATTCCATCGCCGGTGATACAGAAGACCATCAGAGAATTTAATCAAACGATAAAAGAGATCGGTACGCTGAATGAACAGCGAACAGAACGCAGGCAAGCGCTCGATAAACTGAAAAATCATGCCTCCCATAATTCCCATACCCCCTCTCTGGACAGGTTGCAGATCGAGTATGAAATCACAGTTGCCGGTACCCATATTGATTTTCAGAAACAGAATTCCATACAATTGAGAGAGCGCTTGCGCAATATCGGGCTATCCCGGGTTGAGGGAAATGATGGTCAGCCCGTTTTTTATCCTGACGATTCCGTGCCTGGAGGGGCCAAAGCAGACGGTCGTGTATGGAGAATCAAGATCGGTAACAAGCATCTTGCAGAAAGCAATCTCATCCTGACCGGCGGCGGTGCGGTTGTCGGTGTCATACCCAAAGGTCTGCCGGAGTTGAGATTGCCCAAAATTAATTTCATTAAATTATTACAGCTATTTCCCTTCGCAATAATTATATCTCTTTTAGGGTTTATGGAAGCGATTGCTATTGCCAAAGCCATGGCGGCCAAAACCGGACAGAGGCTTGACCCGAATCAGGAGCTTATCGGCCAGGGGCTGGCCAATATCATCGGATCCATTGGAAAAAGTTATCCGGTTTCCGGTTCTTTTTCCAGAAGCGCAGTCAACCTTCAATCCGGAGCGGTATCCGGCCTTTCCAGCGTAATCACAAGCCTTGTGGTCATCCTGGCTCTTCTTTTTTTTACACCACTGCTTTACCATCTGCCGCAGGCAGTCCTTGCCGCCATTATCATGATGGCGGTTATCGGTCTTATCAATGTCAACGGATTTATTCATGCCTGGCGAGCCCAATGGTATGACGGCGTTATTTCAATTATTACCTTCATTGCAACTCTCGTTCTGGCCCCTCACCTTGAAAAAGGTATATATATCGGCGTTACTCTGTCGCTTATTGTGTTCCTTTATAAAAGCATGCGGCCAAGGGTTTCATCGCTTTCACGGCATGAAGATGAAGCACTGCGGGAGATTGATGCCTACGGCTTGATGGAATGCAAATACATTGATCTGGTCCGTTTTGAAGGCCCTCTTTTCTTTGCCAATGCCAGTTTTCTCGAAGACGAAATCGACAACAGGATACAGGCCCGAAAAAATTTGAAACATATCATTATAGCCGCCAACGGCATCAATGATATCGATGCCTCCGGTGAAGAGGCCTTATCGCTGCTCATAGACAGGCTACGCAGCGGTGGAATCGGGATATCTTTTTCCGGAATAAACGAGTCGGTAATGGCTGTGCTCAAGCGTACCCATCTTTTTGAACGAATTGGTGAAAATCATATTCATTCGACCATGGAAAAGGCCATCTCTGCCGTACACCACGAAACTCACAGGGATGGCGATGAGGATAACTGTCCGCTTATAACGGTTTGCAATGCGATTGCAAATATGTAAATATCTGCCAAAATATACCAGCAAAAGGAGAATGTAATGTCTGCTATAACGATCTTCAACGGCAGCTTCTGCAATGAAAGCGATGTCATTCGCGAAGTTCTCACCCGCAGTGGATACCGACTCCTTCAGGATGACGATATTGTGGTCAGAGCCTGCAGGGCCTCGGGTATTGCCGAGACGAAAATGAAACGCGCTTTTCTCGCAAAAACGTCGGTATTTAATAAATTCACTCATGAAAAAGAGCTGGCCATGGCTCATCTCCGACTCACGCTTGCCCAAATGCTGGCAGAGGACAATTTGCTTTTTTCAGGATTTTGCGGTCTTCTCATTCCCAGAAACATCACCCATGTGCTGCACGTCTGTCTTATTGCGGATATGAAATTCCGAATCGCCCGGGCGGTAAAAGAAAAGAAATTTTCTAAAAAAGAGGCTGTTTCTGCAATCTCTAAACTGGACATGGACTGTTCTGAATGGGCACACAAGCTGCATGACAAACGCGGTCCATGGGATGCTGCCCTGTATGATATCGTAATTCCGACAGATAAAGTAGACCCTGCTCAGGTCGGAAAAATTATTGAAAAAAACATAGCCAAAGAGGTGATAGTGCCCACCGAATACTCCAAAAGGGCAATATCCGACTTTGTTCTGGCGGCAAAAGTTGAAACCGAACTTGCCAAAGAAGGGCATGTGGCGGATATCAGTGCAAGGGATGACTCGGTAACCATTACAATCAATACAAATGTCCTGATGCTTGGCCGTCTTGAAAAGGAACTCAAATCGATTGCGAACCGGGTGGATGGCGTGAAGTCTGTTGAGACACGCGTTGGGAAAGGCTTTTATCAGACGGATATTTATCGAAAATATGATTTTAATACGCCTTCAAAAGTACTTCTGGTGGATGATGAACGCGAATTTGTACAGACCCTGTCCGAACGGCTTCAACTGCGGGATATGGGCTCTGCCGTAGCGTATGACGGCAAATCCGCGCTTGAACTGGTCAATGAGGATGAACCGGAAGTCATGATCCTGGATCTTAAAATGCCGGGTATTGACGGATTTGAAGTTTTAAAAAAGGTCAAAAAAACCAGGCCGGAGATCGAGGTGATTATCCTTACCGGCCACGGGTCAGATGCTGACAGGAAGGTGTGTATGGAACTTGGCGCCTTTGCATATCTCCAAAAACCGGTCGACATCGATGTGCTCAGCGAAACCCTGAAAAAGGCCAATGCAAAAGTGCGGTCAATCAAGGACTTGAAAGGATCGCGTGATTGATAAAATGAAAAGGGTGAAACCGAAATTCTGGGATTACAGGGATGCTGCAGCCGGCCCTCATAAGCAGTTGTTTAATTTCCGGCGAATGTGGAAACTGGCCATATGCCTTACGGCCGGGGTGACACTTGTCCCGCTCATTTTTCTGGCTGTGGTTGACTATCAGGTGAACAAAAAATCCATTGAATCTGAAAATCTTTTGCGTACGGCCCGTCTTGTTTCCAACACGCAGCGGACCATCTCTTCTTTTCTTGTAGAACGAATGGCAGCGCTTGATTTTATTGCCATAGAAAAAACGTTTGAGACCCTGAACGATCAGGAGACGCTGGAAAAACTCCTTGCAAATTTAAAAAAAAGCTTTGGAGGATTCATCGACATCGGTGTTATCGATCCATCCGGCACTCAGAGTGCCTATGCCGGGCCATATCAACTTGTGGGGAAAGATTACAGCAGACAGGTCTGGTACAAAGAGGTCCTGACCGGCGGGGTGTATCTAAGTGAAGTATTTCTGGGATTCAGGCATGTTCCTCACCGGATTATTGCAGTTCAGCGTGATCTGCCCAATGGTTTTTCCTATGTACTGCGGGCTGCGCTGGACACAAAAAAACTGGACAATCTATTGTTTGATCTGGAAATAGGAAGGGGCGGGGATGCTTTTATGGTTGACCGGCAGGGAATTCTTCAAACACCATCTGTTTCACATGGCAATGTACTTGAAAAAATTGCCTTTCCCGTTCCGGAATATGCTTCCAATACCCGCGTGTTTTATGGGGTTGATTCCAGGGGAAAACAACTGATTATCGGCTATCGATATATTACGGGGACACCGTTTATCCTGATCATAGTGGCACAGAACAGGGCTCTCATGGAACCCTGGTATAAGATCCGACTGGAATTGATCACTTTCCTGGTTGTAAGCATTATCGTTATTCTCAGCGTGGTAATTGGAATGGTTACGTACCTGATAAACAAGATCTATGTGGCGGACCAGACTCGAATCCTCACCCTGCACCAGGTGGAATATACGAATAAGATGGCATCTATCGGCCGGCTGGCTGCCGGCGTGGCACACGAAGTAAACAACCCTCTTGCCATCATCAACGAGAAAGCGGGGTTGATCAAGGATTTTATTACCTTCAAAAAAGAATATAAGGGGGACGAAAGACTTGCAGCCCTTGTAAATGCCATTCTGTCATCCGTCAAAAGGGCCGGGACCATCACCAAAAGACTTCTGAGTTTTTCACGAAATTTAGAGATCAGCATTCAGATGGTTAACCTGAAAGAACTGATAGAGGAAGTGCTGTGTTTTATGGTAAAGGAGGCGGAATACAGGGGAATTACCATCTCCATCAATGATCCGGAAGGGGTTCCTGCGATTGAAAGTGATCGTATAAAACTCCAGGAAATATTTCTGAACCTGTTCAACAACGCCTGCTCAGCCATGGAGGATGGCGGGCATTTAGATATCCGGGTAATGCCTAAAAATACGGATTCCGTTCTGGTTACCGTTGCTGACGACGGATGCGGCATTCCCAAAGAGGATCTGGAACGTATCTTCGAGCCATTTTTTTCCACAACAATCAAAAAAGGTGGGACCGGGCTTGGCCTCTCCCTGACTTCCAATTTTGTCCGGGAAATTGGGGGCGTTCTATCCGTGGAGAGTGATATCGATAAAGGAGCAATATTTTCAATTACGCTTCCATATAAAATAAAAAAAGAGGAGGAGGAGGAGGCACATGCGAGTCATACTGATAGATGATGAAGAGGAATTGGTCTCTACCCTGGCGGAAAGGTTGTCATTCAGAGGAATCGATGCGGATTGGGTAACAAACGGAGAGGATGCATTGAAACAACTCGATAAAGCCTCTTACGATATTGCCATCGTGGATGTCAAAATGCCAGGGATCGGCGGAATTAAACTAAAAAGAATGATGGCGACTAAATGCCCGGGAATGCGATTTATTTTTGTGACAGGGCATGGGTCGGAAGAAGATTTTCAAGAGGGATCAGAAGAAGCCGGAGGAGCGGACTTTTACCTTGTAAAGCCGGTTGAGATTGAAGATTTAATAAAAAAATTTGATCAAATTCTGAAGCAATAGGAGCACGATAATGAGCCACCAATGGAGCATCATCGGCAATCAGGGCTTTAAATTTATCGGGGAAATAAATGCGTCCATGTCTCATGAGATAAAAAATGTTCTGGCCATCATCAATGAAAATGCAGGCCTTTTGGAGGACTTTACTGTCATGGCGGGCAAGGGCATGCCTGTTGACCCGGGAAGACTCAAGGCACTGGCCGGAAAAATCCAGAAACAAGTCAAAAGGGCGGATGGAATTGTAAAAAACATGAATGCCTTCGCCCACAGTGTTGATGAAGCCTGTAAAAATGTTGAACTGGGCCAGACCCTCGATTTTGTAGCGGCGCTCTCCGCCAGGTTGGTCAGTAACCGGGGTATCGTCCTGGAAATAGCCCCTAATGCCGGGCCGGTTGTTATTATAACCAACTCCTTTTTTTTGAAAAACCTTATCTGGCTGTGCATCGATTTTGCCATGGACTGGACGAGGGATGAAAAAACGATAGCCATTTCTTATCAAAAAATATCCAGTGGGGCTGCAATAAAATTATCAAAACTCGAGGGCCTTGGCAATATGCCTGCCGATGGTTTTCCGAATAGGAGGGAAATGGCTCTTTTAGAAGCCCTTGATAGCGAAATGACAATTTGCCGAGAGGCCGGCGAAATCTCAATTGTTTTGCCGGAAACCATTGAAAAATAACTTCGGTCCGGAGTTAAGAGAGTAAAAAATGCTTACCGGATTACAAAGGGAGGATAATAATGACTGAAAAAGTGCTGCTTGTTGACGATGAAAAAGATTTTGTTGAAGCGCTTGGAGAGAGGATGAAAAACCGGGGGATGAATGTTACCACCACGACATCCGCAAAAGACGCAATTAACAAGGTAAAGGCCGAATCATATGATGCAATTGTCCTTGATCTCCAAATGCCCGAAATGGATGGAATGGAGGCGCTTAAAGCAATGAGGGAAATAAAACCTGAAATGCAGATCATTCTTCTGACAGGTCATGCCACTGTGGAGAAAGGGATCAAGGCCATAAAAATGGGTGCCATGGATTTGATCGAAAAGCCGGCGGATATGGAAATGATTACTGAAAAAATAAAAAAAGCTCAGGCAAAAAAAATGATCCTGGTGGAAAAAAAGACCGAGATGAAAATCAAGAAAATTATTTCAAGCAAGGGGTGGTAAAAAATACTTGAGGATTCAGCGACTATTTTTTGCTAGGATCCGGATCCTGGTGGAGGGCCGTCAAAAAATAAAAACCGGTGGGGTAAAACATGAAGAACAAAGAACGTAATCTTTATCAGGGCACGAACCTAACCAAAAAGAAGGTCCGACTGTTAGAGGGGATCTACATCGTTATATTGGTCTTTCTCTTTTCCCTGATTATTTGTACCCCATACCTAATTACAAACAAAGCGTCACTGACAAATAACACCCTCATCGATGAAGAATTTGCCGAGGGAGTATTGATAGCTTTACTATTGGGCATCAGTTACGTGGTCTCAACTCACTACAAAAAAAAACTTGATAAGTATCGCGGCCAGATAAGGGCGTTATCAGTCAAAAAGGCTGACGTAGAGAGCAGGCTTGCTGATGCCTTTAAGTATATTGGTGCAGTGAATGTACAAATTGAGGAAATTCAATCTCTATTCCCATCACTTGATAAATATCCGGAAGATAAGAAAGATTTTAAAAATAGTTTAAGCTTCCTGGCACAAAAAGTTTTTGGTATAGTAAATGTAGATTGGGTTGTATTTAGAATTATTAATGTAGACAATCTCAAAACAGTGCAAGAGCACAGCGAGACAAGGGGAAATGCTGTGTTGCTGAAACACAATATCAGTAATAAGTCTCTCGTTGGCACCAAAGTCGTGGACGGCTGCACCGTGATAAGCTCTAATCAGAAAAATTTAACCATTAAAGTGTCTTGTATCATCCCATCTGAGAATCTGACTGCAATCCAAAAGGGACTCGTCAAAACCATCGTCAACGCGCTGGAAATGCTTTTTATTATTTTTGCCTCGCAGTACTATCGCAAGGGCTATTTTAAGCAAGAAAACTTCAATCATGCTTAGAACCCCCCAGAAAACTCCCGGTTCTTTTTTATAGCGATAACCTGTATTGAACCGATTGACCATGTCAATGGCCCGAAGCGCCTCCCCGGCAAATTTATCAATGACCATTTCCCGGATAATCATCTCTGAATCAAAGGGAAGTCTTTCAATAAGTCTGTCCCCTGCACTGACCAGGATATGAGTCATGTCGGCAATGCCCACCGGTTTCAGGGCCTGCTTCCGGGTAGCGTCTGCCTGGAAAACCTGGATAAACACCTTTTGCGCCTGTTGAATATTTTCAAACTCACAGCCGACCCCCAACACCGAAAGGTGGTTTACCTTTACCCCTCCGGCGCAAAACCCCGGCGCATCGCCGGTGAACATCAACCTCAGCATAATAAACGCCGACAAATTGGTCATTCCTGCAATATTCAGTATTGAACTCCGCCGTTCTGCATCTTTTCCCATGCTGACGCCCTTCATTGAATCTTCATCTTACCGTGATATTGATCTGACATTCCGTCAACCAACGGAAATAAATCCGGGCATACTATAAAACGGGCATTCAAACCGGCCGGTCCGGATCGAATAAAAATTTGTTTGTTTGAACCGATTATATAACCATTTAAGGAGAGTCAAATGTGCACAGAGAAATCAGAGCAGGTGGTCCATCCTTTTCCAGGGCACTCGCTGATATCGGTGATTGTGCCGGTATGCAACGAACAGGAGGTGATTGCCGGCTTCCATCAACGGCTTCAGCGTGCCCTTGCTGCAACAGATGTGCCCCGGACAGAGATCATCTATATCAATGACGGCAGCACAGACCGGTCCATGGCTCTGCTATTACAATGCATGCACCAGGACCCAGCAGTTCAAATAATTGATTTCACAAGAAATTTCGGCAAGGAGGCGGCCATGACCGCGGGCATTGAACATGCAAAAGGAGATGCTGCGAT
Source organism: uncultured Desulfobacteraceae bacterium (assembly GCA_964418755.1). Lineage (GTDB taxonomy): Bacteria > Desulfobacterota > Desulfobacteria > Desulfobacterales > 4572-123 > 4572-123. The sequence continues at coordinate 36,077 of CAYQNS010000003.1, read as the reverse complement.
TATCATCGATGCAGACCTGCAGGATCCGCCGGAATTAATTCCTGAAATAATTGGGCAGTGGAACCAGGGGTATGATGTCGTGAATATGCACCGCATCAGCAGAGAGGGTGATGGCCTGTTGAAGAGAAAAACGGCCCAGGCCTTTTACTCAGTCATGGGGCACATCGGTCCTGTAAAAATGCCTGACAATGTCGGTGATTTCCGTTTGTTGAGCAGAAATGCCATGGATGCTTTACGAAAAATGCCGGAACGAAACCGGTTTATGAAGGGAATGTTCACCTGGATCGGTTTTTCTGTAAAGGAACTCAACTATCACCGTGATACACGGTACGCCGGATCAACAAAATGGAACTATCTTGGCTTGTGGAAACTGGCCATTGAGGGAATCACTTCCTATACCACGGCACCGCTCAAGGCAGCCACTTATGTGGGGCTTACGACATCACTGTCCGCATTTTTTTATGGCCTGTTTATTTTTTTTAAAACCCTTTTCCGGGGCAATGCGGTGCCGGGCTATCCCAGCCTCATGGTGGTTGTTCTATTCCTTGGCGGTCTGCAACTGCTGGCCATCGGCATTGCCGGTGAATATCTGGGCAGAATATTCATTGAAACCAAAGGCCGGCCCCTGTATCTGGTGAACCGCCACTATACGGCAAGTGCTGCCAAAACGGCCCTGCCAAAGATCATTGCCCAAAGGAACTCTGCATGAAGCCGTATATCCGAACCTCTTACCGTAAATATATCCTGATATTACTGATTGCCGTGGGGCTGGTAAGGCTTTTGTCCCTGGGGGTTTACCCGCTTGCCGACACAACGGAAGCCCGATACGGAGAGATCGCCAGGCTGATGGTGGTCACAGGGGACTGGATCACCCCCCGGATCAGCGAAGGCACACCTTTCTGGGGCAAACCACCGCTTTCGTTCTGGTTGACCGCCATGAGTTTTAAAATGTTTGGAATCAGCGAATTTACGGCAAGGCTGCCATCTTTTCTGCTGGGCCTGGCAGTGATTGCCATGGTCTGGCAGTTTGCCATCCGGCAAAAAGACACAACCTTTGCCCTTTTCGCCTGCCTGGTGCTTGCCTCTTCCGCTCTCTTCTGGATCAGCAGCGGGGCGGTGATGACCGATCACTGCCTGTTGACAGGCACGACCCTGTCCATGGTTTCATTCTGGCTGTCAATGCATACATCCGGTAAAAAAGGACGTGCATGGGGATATATTTTTTTTATCGGCCTGGCCATTGGATTGCTGGCCAAGGGACCTATTGCCCTTGTGCTGACATGTTTCCCCGTTGCCGCGTGGATTTTTATCAGACAAAATTATCCGGATGTCTGGGAAAAAATCCCCTGGTTCACCGGGGTTGCATTATTGACCGTGTTAACCCTGCCATGGTACATGATGGCAGAAGCCAGGACCCCGGGGTTTCTGACCTACTTTCTGGTAGGTGAACACTGGAACCGATTTCTGGTACCCGGCTGGAAAGGCGACCTCTACGGTTCGGCCCATTCCCGCCCAAAAGGTATGATCTGGCTATACTGGCTGGCATGTGCATTCCCCTGGTCATTTATCGTACCGCTGGGGTTTTGCAAAAAAATAATCCGGGAAAAGGCTTGGAAAAATTCTTTTTTGAAAAATGAATGGGCCGTATATCTTATTTTATGGTCTGTTTTTCCCGTGCTTTTTTTTACCCTGGCAGGCAATATCCTCCCGGCCTATGTTTTGCCGGGTATGCCTGCATTTTCACTGCTTGCAGCCGGGGTGATGAAAAAAAACGGAATGTCTGCCGCATACAGCTCTGTGAGATGGGGCGGCACCGCCATGTTGCTTTTATTTTCCATTGCAGTGATCATTGTATCATCAGGTATCGGCCCTTCTCAAAACAGCCAAAAAAAACTTATGGAAACCTTCCATAAAAAAAATAAAGGAGAAAAAGGGCATATCACCTATCTTTTCAAAAAGCCTTTTTCCGCGGCATTTTATTCAAAGGACAAAGCTATGAAAATCGGCGCAATATACAAAATCGATACATTGCTGAAAAACAGCTATACAGATTATATAGCCGTTCAGGAAAAACGACTGGATCGTATTCCCGCACCAATACTGAGTCGCTTTGTTATTTTAGGCCGGATCCATCGTTATGCCCTGTTAAGGGAGAAATAATCCGCCGGAAGGAGAGCAATAAGGCGGTTTGGGGACCGCCTGTGTTTTCCCAAAGGTCCCTTGAACATCCTGCCGCATCCTGATATCAATAACGGTCTTCAGATAAATTTGATATAATAAAACGCCAGACAAACCGCTATTTAAAAAAAGATCCGAAATCATGAGAATCCTTATTGTAGACGATGAACCCCAATTGCTGAGCCAGCTTTCCCAAAGCCTTGCAGAGCAGCGATATGAAATCGAAACGGCGGCAGACGGAGAAGAGGCTCTGGACAGAATTTTTGCCGCCCCCTTTGACCTGATTTTGCTGGACATTATGCTGCCCAAAAGAGATGGCTTGTCTGTTTTGAGCGAAATCCGCCAGGCTGATATCAAAACACCGGTCCTAATGCTCACCGCCAAAAACAGTATCGAGGACAAAATAACAGGCCTTGATCAGGGAGCCGACGACTACCTGGCCAAGCCTTTCTCTGTTGCCGAATTAATGGCCCGGGTCCGGGCACTGCTCAGACGCGATAAGACACATGGGCTACCTGTCCTGAAAATCAGAGACCTTCAACTCAACACCATAACCCGTGAAGTTACCCGTGGAGAAACGATCATAAACCTGACACCCAAAGAATTTTCAATCATCGAATTTCTCATGTACAACAAAAACCGCGTCGTATCCCGATTCAACCTGGCGGAGCATGTCTGGGGAGAAGATTTTGACCCCTTTTCAATGTCAAACTATATCGACGTCCATATGAAAAACCTGCGCCGTAAAATCGGCGATACAAAGGGATTTCTCGTCCAGACAATCCGGGGAATCGGCTATATCATCATGGAAAAAAATCATGAAGATTCGAAATAAGATCACGCTCTGGATCACCGGCGTCGGTATCATCACCAGTTTGCTTTTTTCCCTACCTGTTTTCCTGGAAATGCTGGGGCAGCCTTACCGGTTGATTGATGCCGACCTGAAAACGGTGGCAAAATCGGTAACCGCGTTTCTCACAGTTCCACATGGGCAGAACAACAAGAACCTGCAAACGGCCTTACCGGGAAAACAGTACTGGATCAAAGCGTATGATCAAAACCGGCATATTATTTACCGATCCGACCTGTCCCGATACACGGATCTGCCCTTGCGACACGGGGGAAAAAAGTATTCGGTCAGCGCGCATATCCCCAGAGAAAAAATCCGTCTGCATCAGGGGCCTAAAGACAAGGTCGTTTTCAGGGTCAGGGTATTGGACGTAAACACCGATAATTTTTCCGGAACGATCCAGATTGCCAGACCCATCGGAAAACTTACCGAAGAGATCCGGGAAGTGACCTTTGGCCTGATCTTCGGGGTGATCCTTTCAACCATTTTATTGATCTGTATCAGCTATTTTGTAGCCGGCAGAATACTGAAACCCATCAACAAAATCAACATCCTTGCCCAGGAAATCAACGAAAAAACCCTTGACAAACGCATACCGCTGGGGAGCAACCAGGATGAACTCCATATGCTTTCCAGTTCCCTGAACCGGATGTTTGATCGTCTGCAATATTCGTTTATCCACCAGAAACAATTCATTGCCAATGCTTCCCATGAGCTGAAAACACCCATCACCCTGATACGGCTGTTCTGGGATGAAACGGTCCGACGTCAGGACCTGCCCGCATCTTTTCAGCAGCAGGCCATGAACCAGGGCAAAATACTGCTGCGCATGGATCGTCTAGTTTGTAATTTATTGAATCTTTCGGCTCTGGAGTTGAAAGAGACCCTTACTCCGACAAATTTCGACCTGGCAGAGCTGATCCAGTCCGTACTGGAAGACTTTGCCGTAGTGATATCAGTAGAAAATATTCACATGGAGACAAATTTTCCGCCGGCCCTGCAGATGAAGGGCGACCGGGATATGATTCGCAGATTTTTAATCAATATTATAGATAACGCGATTAAATACAATCATAAAAACGGGACAATAAAGCTCGTAGTCGAGCCAGCCGCCGATGTCATCCATATAACATGTTTCAACACCGGACCGGGAGTCCCCGCCGAAGAACTGAATCGGGTATTTGAACCGTTTTACCGAGTGGAAAAGTCCCGTTCTCTCCAATACGGGGGCTCCGGCCTCGGACTGGCCATTACCCGGCAGATTGTCCGACTCCATGGCGGCGACATAAAAATGGAAAGCAGCCCAGATGCCTGGAACCGCATCATCATCACTTTTCCCAAACGTTCCGTGTAAATTTTCTCCCATACAACGATTGTTTAATGCAGGATCAGCAATGGCTTTTAATTTTATTTGAGATTTGGTGCAATATGTTATTTGCGGGTTATCCGGGTTAGGGCTGGATAATAATCGTCGGATACAATCCTTCCTTATCCCCTTTGGGGTACGGCTGAATGGTATTGAACGAAATATTCTGATTCCTCTGTGCATGTCCCCTTTTCCCATTGCCGTCAAAAAATGCACCGTTCTCTTCCAGGATGTGGTGAATCCGTTCCTTAAAGGACATGACAAAATCTGCTCCACTGCCTTCAAAAACCATATTTCCCATGGAAAGAAGGGTTTCTACCTGTGAAAGATCTGTCAAAGAAATACAGTGGGCGTCAAGGTCTTTGGCGTCGGTCACCAGGCCCCAGACCAGATGGCCTGCCGGAATTGTGAGCGGTTGCCGGATATCAACGATGGTATGGGGCATGATGATGCTGTCCGAACCAATGGTCAGACGAGATTCAGGTCGCCCCCGCAGAAAACTGTTAAATCCCACGAACACATTCTTATCCAGATCCGCTTCAATGATCTTTGCACCGTGTGCGGTGATATCAAACCCCTCCAATCGTGAGTTGATGATATAACCATTTTCTTGCACATTGGCCCCTTTGCCGAGCCATGCATTCTGAAGGTAGGCGCGCTGGGCCACCAGAACATTTTCACTGATATGGGTTTTGGGTTTTATAACCGAAAACCGATCCAGTGAGGCATTTTGGGGAATCGGTACGGACGGTTCGATATTGACAACGTCAAAAATCCGCTGGAAAGCTTCTTTGTGATTTTCCATAAAATCGATGAATATCCCCTGAGGTGGCGTGCCTGCGGCAAATCTGATGTAGGGGGCCAGGAGGTGGTCGGGATAGCGGTATAAAAAATTAAACGCTTCGGGCTTACGCACCCATACGGTTCCGGGTTTAGTGTTCAAATGGCTTACCTCTCCTGCCTGTATGTATGAAAAAGCGCCGATCAGGCAATCGTGCATGGTGGTCAGATCAATTGTGGAAAAAGGTCCTAAGAAACTTCCGTCGGAAGGTGATCCGTGGATATTGGCATAATGGGTTGAGATGGTATCCCGGATGAAAAATTTTTCAGGGGTTTCCGGGTCATGTGAATGATTATGGACCAGGGTTTTGATCAGAAAACTGTCTTCGATCTCAATTTCTTCATCCTTGGTGATCGGAATCTCAAAATCCTGATATCGAAACAGGTCTCCTTTCTTCTTGAGTTCATCGCCCCGGATGTCGCTTTTATAAAGCAAAGAGTTGGTCACCTGGCATTTACCCAGAAAATAACTGCCGGACAAGCTGGAATGCCTGAATTGAAAATTTAACGGATGATGAGGTGTAATGCCGTAAAATGCATAAAATTTTGTCATCTGATCGGGTGGAATAATGTTTTGCACAAAGGGTTTAACATCGTGTGTAAGTTCCCGAAGATTAATATTGCAGCGCTGCACAATCCTGTTAAAAAGTTTTTCCAGTTCTTTCATCATAGGTCCTTGTTTATTGCCTTAATTCAGATTCTTTCATGGTGTGAAAAACCGCTGCAAACACATCCGCCATCCTCAAAACGCCCACGATCTCCTCCCCCTTTGTCACCAGCAGAGACAGATGGAGTCCGGTAGTAAGCTGATGGACGGCAGTATCCAGCGGCGTGTCCTCTTCAATATATTCCCCCTCGGAGGGGGACTGCATAAAATCTTCCACCTTAAAATTTGCAGCCGTGGACAAAATTTCTTCCATGGAAGCACCCTTGCCACGTTTCTTTTCCCGATGTCTTACAATAGCCATCGGGCTGAACCCGAACTTGCTGATATCACTCTCCCTGTGAATCCGTTCATCTGCATATTCCAGCACACGCAAAAAATCCAGTTGACTCAGTTTGCCGACGACCCGTTTGTTTTTATCCATGATCAAAACCGCACGGTGAGAGTATCCGGTCTGAGTAAATTCCTCTTGGGCTTTTTCCAGGGCGAGCAGGGATTCCAGCAATGTAGCCCCTTTGGAAACCGTGGCATACTCAGCAATGGGAACCATTAAATCCTTGGCAAAATATTTCATAACAAAACAACTCCGGTTTGAAGAATTAAAAGGTGCTGTCACTGTCAATCACTCGGGGATGGATACAGGCCCGGACTTGAGCACGGTGGCCGCCAGATATTTAAAAACAGCGGCATCTTTCCTTGAAGAATCAAGGACCGGGGTCAGTGACTCCTCCAAATATGCCAGGTCTTCAGGGTCCTGAGGCCTTAGCCGGCGTTCGATCAGGGTCAATCTGTTCTGAACCCGGTGGTAGACAACCATCGGCCCGAATTTGAGATCACCTGTTCCTGAGCGGTGTAGAACGCCCCTTATCCGGCAGTTACTGATTCTCAGCTTCTTCGGAGGCGGTCCGTATCCCAGTAGTTCCGAAAAAAGATCCAGGCATTCGATCACTCCTTCATAATCATTGTTAACCAGAGAGTCGATGCCCTCCGCAGCCAGTGACTGAATATCTGTTTGATTAAATTCAAGATCCAGACCGATAAGGCATAGCTGATGAACGATTTTAAGCGATTTTTCTTTTTTACTGATAACCACGTCTTTGTCATTTAATATGCGGATGGCATTTTTAATACTGATCATCTCCTTGACCGTAGGGCTCTTGCGCATGGCCACGTCTTCAATAGAGGTATCATAGATCGCCAGGTCGTTATCCAGAACCAGAATTCGACCCTTGCCGGGTCCGTGAGATTGAATATACAGATCCAGATCCCTGACGTGCCTGAACTCATAAACTGCTGTTTCCAAGAGGCTGCGCATGCACTGTTTGTCGATCCTGAGTTCGCCACCCACCGGACCAATGGAGTTGAGAACCTTTTGAACGGTGTGGTCGATATTAATCTTTTGCAGTAAATTTTCCTTGAATGACATATTCCTTCCTCCCGGATGAGACCACAGGCTTAAAAACAATAAAACCCCGATCCTTTGAACAGAACGGGGCTTTACCGACCGCATCGGTCTTTTTCACCCCGGATTGTTCTTCACGGCCAGGGAATCAACTGCATGTTACTTTTCTTTTGCAATTCTTTTCGGCAGCACCGGAACAAGGGCGCCAAATGCAACAAACATCATCTGTGGGCACACGAGGCAATCTTTGGCTTTAAACGAATAATCGCTTGAATTTACTGGGGATGACGTACAAGCTTTTAACCCGGATAAATCGGTGCTGTTGGAAAAGGCTCACGCCGCAAATAACAAATGTGAATTATTGGGTGTAATTGCATATTACAAGTGTTTGTCATTGGCAATTTTCTTCGCGGCCCTTACTTGGTTCCAAATATTTTATCTCCAGCATCACCCAACCCAGGCAGTATATATCCGATATCATTTAATTTATCATCGACAGCGGCAACATAGATATCAATATCCGGATGTACATCCTGCACTTTCCGTATCCCTTCCGGAGCGGCCACCAGGAATATCCCGCGGATGGTTTTACATCCAGCCTGTTTTAAAAGATCAATCGTGGCCACCAGGGTGCCGCCGGTGGCCAGCATGGGGTCCAGAATCAATGCGATCCGCTCGTCCATGCGACTGGTCATTTTAACATAGTACTGCACCGGCTTCAGGGTATCTTCATTGCGGTAAAGTCCTACCACACTGACCCTGGCGGACGGAATAAGGTTCAACACACCATCCATCATTCCAATACCGGCCCTTAGGATCGGTACAACTGTTATTTTCTTACCTTTGATCCGTTCAACCTCAACCGGACCGGCCCAGCCTTCAATGGTTTTTGTCTCGGTTTCCAAATCCTTGGTGGCTTCATACGTCAGCATATTTGCCAATTCCGAGGCCAGATCTCTGAAATCTTTGGTTGTGATATCCGCTTTCCGCATGATTCCCAGTTTATGCTTGATCAATGGATGTTGCAGTACATGTACCGGCACAAGAGTCTCCTTAAATTAAAGGTTAATATTAAAATTTTACGAATTATAATTTGTTTGTTTTTAAATCAATTATTTTTGGGCATAAGAACACAAACCAATAAGGATCTGATATGGCCGAAATTTATGCCACAATCCACCGCATGAATGTACCCGGCTGGTTTTTTGCTTTCTCAAACCGGCCGGGCAGTCGCCACTGTAACAGCAAGTTATCAAATTAAGGAACTGGTATCGCTAAAATTCGCCCAACGGTCTTTTAAAAGCATGTTTTGCAGGTTCTACAACAAGTTTCTGATAGGTTGCTTCCGTATTGCCGCCCATGGCTGAAAAGGGATAGGCAACAACAAAAAATACCGTCCCGATCAGGGTTGCCGCAATACCTATAGGTCTGACCAGCAACAGGTCGGCAGCCATCATGTCCGCACTGATTTTCGGCTGATCCGGAGAATCCTGGGCCAGGGCCGTTGATGTGAATGGAATGACAGCCAGAGCTATCGCCATAAAAAGAACCATGGATTGTTTTACAATTTTATGCATATAAATCTCCTTTCATTACAACCGCCGATGACAGAATATAATAAAAAATTTTACCTTTACTGTAATTTTATAAATATTGACAAACTTTTTTATTTTTTGCAATAGAAAAGGTTCAAAGCAAGCTGGCAAATAATACAAAAGGACTGCTTTACGGGTTCTCGGTTCTTGCCACCTGCATTCGGGCACTGTACAATCGGTACTGTATATACGGTACCGGGCACCGGAAAATGCCAAATGATGCATAAAAAAATTACCAGCAAGTCCCCCCTTCAAAAAACCATTACCCCCTGCATAGATGTGGCCGTGGCCCTGCCGGTATTCGGCACATATACCTACCAGGTCCCGCAAAGTCTGATTCATTCGGCAACCGTTGGCAGGCGAGTGCTGGTTCCTTTCGGCAGGCGAAGTATTACCGGTTATATACTGGGTTCACCGAAACGGCCTGTACCTGAGAAGCTAAAGTTCATCTTAGACATTCTCGATGAAAAACCGCTTTTCCCGTCGTCAATGCTACCCTTTTTCAAATGGATATCGGATTATTATCTGCATCCCATCGGAGAAGTGATTCGCACGGCCCTGCCCGGCGGTTTGAACGTCTTTGACATGCTGACCCTGACCCTGACCGGGCAGGGCAGGCATGCCCTGCACCGGAAATCAGGAACGCCCATGGAAAGAATGGTTTTGAAGCACCTGTTGAAAGGCCCCTGTAGCTCAAAAAATTTAAACCGGCATTTAAAAACGGAAGTGCCACGGGCCGTAATTCACAACCTTGAACGCAGCGGATGGATTCTAAAAACAAGAGAACTGAAACAGGGGCGAACAAAACCTATAACCCACCGCTTTGTTTCACTGATCCGTTCCGATATTCCCAACGACCGGTTTTACACTGCCAGAAAACAAATTCTGGATCTGCTCGAATCACACGATAATATTTCCCTTAAAAAGTTAAAAAACACCCTTCCCGGCCACACAGGATATTTAAATTTTCTAAAAAACGGCGGCTACATTGCCATAACATCAAAACAGGTCTACCGCGACCCGCTGGGAGATCCTGTCAGCCCGGATCAACCGCCGGAACTGACCCCGGCTCAGCAGCATGTGATCACAACTGTCCGAGAATCTATTGGAAAAAAATTTACAACCTATCTTCTGGCCGGAGTTACCGGCAGCGGTAAAACCGAAGTCTACATGCACCTGGCGGCCGAAGTGATCAAAACAGGGCGATCTGTTCTTGTACTGGTTCCTGAAATCGCCCTCATCTCACAGACCGAACGCTGCTTTCGCGGCCGTTTCGGCGAATGCGTTGCAGTGCTTCACAGCGGGCTTTCCGCTGGAGAGCGCTATGACCAGTGGCGTAAAATCATGGACCATAAAGCCTCGATCGTCATCGGTGCGAGATCGGCCATATTTTCTCCACTGAAACACATCGGACTGATCGTGGTTGACGAAGAACACGACACTTCCTACAAGCAGGATGGGGGACTGCGGTACAATGCAAAAGATCTGGCCGTTGTCCGAGCCAAACTCAATGACTGCATCGCCATTTTAGGCTCCGCCACACCATCACTCCAGTCCATTTATAATGTCTATACCGGAAAATTTCGGCAAGTGAGCCTGACCCGGCGGATCAGGCAAATGCCCATGCCAAAAGTTGACATTGTGGATCTGCGAAAAAATCGTGACAGCAGGGGGATTGCCAGATTCATAACACCCCGGCTTCAGACAGCCATGCAGGAAACTTTGCAGCGTGGTGACCAGATTTTGCTTTTTTTAAACCGCCGGGGTTTTGCAAGCTTCCCGATCTGTGCCGCCTGCGGGGAAGGCATCCGCTGCAAACATTGCGACATCACCCTCACGTTGCACCGGCAGATCAATGCGTATAAATGCCATTACTGCGGATATACAATGGCGGCGGCCTCCCCCTGTCCATCCTGCGGTTCATCCAGGATCAAACACATGGGTCTTGGAACCGAAAAACTGGAAGATTGGATAACATCCCTTTTCCCCGAGGCCCGCGTAACCCGCATGGACACGGACACCACCAGGCGCAAGGGTTCGATCCTGAAGATACTGAAGGATCTCAACAACCATGCCATCGACATCCTGATCGGGACCCAGATGGTGGCCAAAGGTCACGATTTCCCCGGCATTACCCTGGTTGGCATCGTCTGTGCCGATCTCTCCCTGGGCTTTCCCGATTTCAGAGCCGGAGAAAAAACTTTTCAGCTTCTGGCCCAGGTTGCCGGGCGTGCCGGACGGGGAACGGTTCCCGGTCGGGTCATCATGCAGACGTATAATCCGGACCACTTCAGTATCCTGGCCGCCATGAACCACGATTTCAAGGCATTTTACAATGCTGAAATAAAATTTCGCAAGACTTTGAACTATCCCCCGTTTTCCAGAATGATCCAGCTCAAACTGTCTGGAAAGGATAAAGAAGAAACCGGGAACCTGGCCCGGGACCTGGGCATTTTATGTTTGAATCTTACCACCGGTTTTAAAGAAGTTTTTTCGACAGTGGAAGTACTGGGCCCGGTTGAATCACCCATCACAAGGATTGCAGAATATCATCGCTGGCAGATTCTTCTGAAAAATCAAAATATCAGAATATTACAAAAATTTGTACGGCAATTGTTCGCCGACAATAAAAATACGCTGAATCGTCCGGGAATCAGACTGGCCATCGATGTAGACCCGGTGTTTATGCTGTAGGATGCTAGGCTGTAGGGGATCAGCCTTCAGCCTATTTTTAAAAGAATGCCTTGACATGAAAATCAATCTCTTTAGAATAGAAAAATATAAAAAACAAGGAGCCCTATTGCATGAAAACCAAAACGATCTTGATTGCACTTGTTTGCAGCACTTTTTTTATAACAGCTTTTTGCCAGGCCGCCGAAAAGTCGGCGGCACCCGGCCCCAAAGCGGTTTTCCCGGAAAAACACTTTGAATTTCAATCGGTTATCGAAGGAGCTGAAGTACAACACGATTTTATTGTTCAAAACAGCGGATCGGAAACGCTTAAAATTCTGGGCGTCCAAACCGGCTGAGGGTGCGCTGCTGTCTCCTACTCGAGACATATCCCTCCCGGTGGCGAGGGAAAAATCACAATCAAAGTTAAAACCGGTGGTTATGGCGGGAAATCCATGAGCAAAGGAGCCCGCGTAAAAACCAATGACACCGGCAAACCCGAACATATCCTGACAATGACAGGACGGGTTGAAAAATTCGCAAACATCACACCCCGTCTTCTGCGCATGGTAGGCATGGCCGGGCAGCCGATGTCAGGCTTGGCAACCATTACTCCCCAAAAAAAATACGACTTTAAAATAATAAAAGCCTTTGCCGAGAAGGGCGTCGATATCAAAGTCAATCTTGCCCCCAGGCCTGAAGGAACCCCGGGCTATATCCTGACTGTTGAGAATCTGAAAAAAACAATCGGCAGGTATTATGATACAGTTATTATCAAAACCGACAGCAAGCTCAAACCAATCTTAAAAATCAAGGTGTACGGCAATATCATCAAATCCAAGAAAAAGGAAACAGGCTGATATTTACGAATAACACCAAGGTTGTTGCGTTTGACTGCGACGGGGTGCTTTTTGATACGCAAGCGGCCAACAAATCCTATTACAATCATATTCTGACCCACTTCAACCGCCGGGCGTTGACACTCGAACAGTTTGACTATGTTCACATGCATACTGTTGACGCGGCCATTGCCTACTTATTCAAGGATCACCAGTGCATTGAAGCGGTGCATCGTTTTCGCGAATCAATGTGCTATACCGATTTTTTAAAATACATGAAAATTGAACCGAACCTGATCCGCCTCCTTGAAAAACTGAACCGAAAGTATAAAACCGCAATTGCAACAAACCGCTCCGATACCATGGAACTCCTTCTGGCCGAATTCCAGATCAAAGAGTGCTTTGATCTGGTGGTCACGTCCCTTGATGTTGAACGCGCCAAGCCGCATCCTGATCCGCTTTTAAAAATTCTGGATCATTTCGGCATTAGAGCCTGCCAGGCGGTTTATATTGGAGATTCCCAGGTGGATGAACTGGCCTCTGCGGCAGCCGGTATTCCCTTTATTGCCTACGACAACATGAATCTGACTGCAAAATTACATATCCGGAACCTGAAGGAACTCGACGACATTTTATAAAAAAGCACAGGTTTTCTCTGCTGAAAAGGAAAAAATATCATGCAAGGCAGACTGTTTGGCATCATAGCCGTCCTGATATTTCTGGGGCAGGCATTCAGTGCAGCAGCAGAACCGGCCCGATTTCCCTCGCTGGTATCTTCGCTCCAAATTGAAGGTCCGCTTTATTTTTGTAATGAACAGGTCCCTCTGGAAATCAGGGATGTCCGCGAACGCCTGGAAAAAGAGCTGCTGCTTTCCCTGTGGGACCGGCCCCAGGTGATTCTCTGGCTGAAACGCTCCACCAGATATATGCCGGCCATCGAACAAATGCTGAAGGATGCCGGGATTCCTGACGATCTCAAATATGTAGCCCTGGCGGAAAGCGCTCTGCGGCCCCATGTGGGATCTCCCAAGGGGGCACTTGGATTCTGGCAGTTCATGCTGAGCAGCGGCCGCAAATGGGGACTGACCATAGACCACAGGACCGACCAGCGCCGCAATATCTTTTTCTCAACCCGGGCGGCCATAAACTACTTTAAGCATCTGTATGCCCAGACAGGCAGATGGACCCTGGCAGCAGCAGCCTATAACATGGGGGAAGGCGGACTGATTGCCGAAACCATTGAACAGGGCATATCCGATTATTACCGACTTTACCTGCCCCTTGAAACCCAGCGTTTTATCTTCCGCATTCTTGCCATAAAGCTGATTGTGGAAGATCCTGAAAAATACGGTTTTACACTTACCCGGACAGACTATTACCCGCCCTTAAAATTTGATGAAATCCGGATTGACTGCTTTGAGGAAATTCCCATCAGAATTGCAGCCCTGGCCGCCGGCACCTGCTTTAAAGAGATCAAAGATCTAAACCCCGAAATAAGGGGCCACTATCTTGCCCCGGGAAACCACACACTGCTGATCCCCGAAGGCGCCGAAAAAGATTTTCAGAAAAAATACAGTGACCTGGTTCAACAGTACCTGTCTACCCGGAGCCAGCGCATCTATATCGTCAAGAAAGGGGATAACCTGTCTAATATTGCGGGAAAATACAACATCCCTCTGGCCGCACTGCTTATCTGGAACCGGCTCAATCTTACACATCCCATCCACCCGGGAGACCGGCTCGTCATTCACCCCCGCAGCATCGGGGAAAAGTGAATCGCAGGACGGTTCCAAGTTTTCCTTCACAATCTATTGATTTCCGAATCCATTTTGAGCCCCGCAATCGGGGCACTGCCATGTGATCCCGTTGCAGGACACACCCCAGAAATTTTCATGCATGCAATCCTGACAGATTTTAAAACCACATCTGCATGTCCAGTAAAACGGCGCTTCTTTTCCGCAACAGTGACATGGTCCCTTCCGCATACGACAGCGTTTTTCACGATATGTCAATTTATCTGAAGAGTCTGGCATGATCTACTTTGATACACCGGTTCATCACCACATCAATACCGGCAGCATTCAGCATAAGGGCCGCCTCAAAATTTTCAATACCCAGCTGCATCCAGAAAACTTTTGGTTTCAAGCGAAGCGCCTCTCCGGCATGAACCTTGATCTGGGCAGAATTCCTGAAGGCGTTTATAATATCCACCGGCTGTTCCAGCTCATCAAGGCTTTTTAATGCCTTTTCTCCAAGTATCTGCTTTTGGGCAGGCCGAATCGGAATGATCCGGTATCCTGCCATCTGAAGATATTGTCCCACGTTATAGGAGTCTCTATCGATTTTCGGGCTCAGCCCGACAATGGCAATTGTTTTGGAGTTTTCCAGAATATTACGGATATCTTTATCCTGTGTAATCATTTTACCATGTCGCATTGGATATTCATCCCTATAGTCTTGTTGTTTATTCATGATCATGCTACGGAAGTATGTTAAAAAAATAATTCAACCGACACTATATGTCAAGCTACAGCCGGCTGCAGTCGGAGAATATAAAAATCCAACCCAAAAGGGCAGGTAATGAGTTAAGCCCAAAGGGCAGGGTTTTCTCAATACCAAAAAACAAAGACAAAAAACCGGATAATACCATGCGCAAAACAATCTATCTGATCGACGGAACCGCCTATATCCATCGTGCTTATCATGCCATCCGCAACCTGACGAATTCCAGGGGATTTCCCACCAATGCAGTGTACGGCTTTACCCGGATGCTTATCAAACTCCTGGAGGACCGAAATCCGCAATATATTGGCATATTGTTTGATACAAAGGGGCCGACCTTCAGGCACAAAATGTTCGAGAAGTACAAAGCCAACAGACCGCCCATGCCCGAAGACATGGCCCTACAGATCCCTTATATCAAAGAAATTACAAGCGCCTTTAACCTGTCACAGATGGAAATGCCGGGGTTTGAGGCCGATGATCTCATCGGCACCCTGGCGTGCAAGGCGGAAAAGACCGGCTTTGAGGTGGTCATGGTAACCGGTGACAAGGATTTTATGCAGCTTGTTACAGATCGCATAACCATCTGGGATCCCATGAAGGAAAAGGTCATCAATCCGGATACGATTAGATCCGACATGGGGGTCGAACCCGGCCAGCTTATCGATGTCATGGGCCTTTCCGGCGACACGGCCGACAACATTCCCGGGGTCCCGGGCGTTGGCCCCAAGACAGCGCTGAAACTGATCAAAACATTCGGAAGCCTCATAAAATTGTATGACCGGGTGGATACGATTGTCCCAAAGAGACAGCATGAAAACCTGGTCAATTTTAAAAAGCAGGCCTTTCTGAGTCAACAACTGGTCACTATCGATACCAGGGCCCCCGTCGATTTTGAGCCGGAACATTTTATAATAAAAAAACCGAATAATACCTCGCTGGCCAGGTTGTTTAAAAAACTTGAATTCAGACAGCTTCAAAAAGCGTATCCGGAAAAATCAGACCTGGGCCGTAAAAATTACCGGGCAGTAATGGATGAAAACGACCTTGCAAAACTGATTGCCCGCCTGCAGGCCGCGGAAATATTTGCCCTTGACACCGAAACTACCTCTAAACACCCCATGGTGGCGGGCCTTGTGGGTTTATCCTTTGCCATAACTCCCCATGAAGCGTTCTACATTCCCTGCGGCCATCATTATCCCGGGGCAGTGGCCCAGCTCGATCGAAAAATAGTTTTAGATCAGCTCAAACCGGTCCTGGAGAATCCGGATTTAAAAAAAATCGGTCAGAATATCAAATATGACTGGATCGTCCTTTTACGTCACGGCATTGACCTTAAGGGGGTGACATTCGACACCATGCTGGCATCCTATCTGCTCAATCCGTCCAAGCGCGCCCATGGTCTTGACCAGATCGCCCTTGATTTTCTGAATCACACCACCATATCTTACCAGGATGTCGCCGGCAAAGGCAAAGCAACCGGCGGATTTGCACGGGTCCCCCTTGAAAAAGCAACGCCTTATGCCTGTGAAGATGCCGACATAACACTGATGGCCAAAAACATCCTGGCCCGCGAGCTGGACAATGCCAATTTGACGGATCTTTTCAAAAATGTTGAAATGCCGCTGATTCCGGTTCTTATGAGCATGGAAATGCAGGGGGTGAGTGTTGACCGGGAAAGACTGCAGGACCTGTCCAAATCGCTTGAAATGCAGCTGGAAGCGCTTGAAAAGGAGATTTATTCCATTGCCGGTGAACAATTCAACATCAACTCCTCACAGCAGCTCAGCCATATCCTGTTTGACAAGCTCGGGCTGCCGACACAGAAAAAAACAAAGAAAAAAACCGGCTATTCCACTGATGTCGACGTCCTGACGACCCTGGCGCAAAAACATGAACTGCCGGCCCTGATTTTGCGCTATCGGACCCTGGCCAAGCTGAAATCGACATATACGGATGCCCTGCCGGAGCTGATCCACCCGGATACAGGACGAATTCATACCTCCTATAACCAGACGGTCACCGCCACCGGACGGCTTAGCAGTTCCGATCCCAATTTGCAGAACATACCCATTCGCACGACCGAAGGCAGGGAAATCCGGAGCGCATTCATACCGCGCAAGGGATGGTCTTTTGTGGCAGCGGATTATTCACAGATAGAACTGCGCATTCTGGCTCACTGTTCCGACGACCAAATCCTGATCAAAGCTTTCAAAGACGATGAAGACATTCACACCCGCACCGCCGCCGAAGTTTTTCAGGTCTTTCCCTCTTTCATCGACAAAGAGCTGCGACAGCAGGCCAAGGCAATCAATTTCGGCATTATATACGGACAAAGCGCCTTTGGCCTTTCCAAACAGATCGGCGTCAGCCGTAAGATGGCCCAGACTTACATCAATAACTATTTTGCGCAATACAGCGGCGTCAAACAATTCATCGACAAAACCATAGAACAGGCCCGGCAGACCATGAAAACCAGCACCCTGCTGGGCCGCATCCGCCTGCTTCCCGATATTGCCAGTTCCAATGCCACAATCCGCAAATTTGCCGAACGAACAGCCATCAACACACCGATTCAGGGCACGGCCGCGGACCTGATCAAACTGGCCATGATTCAGACCGCAGCAGCATTGCGTAAGAAAAACCTCAAATCCGTCATGCTGCTGTCCGTACACGATGAAATTGTATTCGAGGTGCCGCCGGGCGAACTGGAGACCGTAAAGGCCCTGGCAAAAGATGTTATGGAAGGCATCTGGGACCTCAAAGTGCCCCTAAAAGTCAATGTAGCGGAAGGAGACAACTGGGCCCGGGCCCATTGATGCCCGGGAGCCAAGGATTCGCGCAAAGTACCCTACCCAATCGGCACAATAACAATATTCACCCGGCGATTCATTGCATCGCTGGAGGAAACAGGCTGAGATTCGCCAAAACCGATGGCCTGGATACGCAAAGGGTCAACACCTCTCTGGACCAGAGCAGCCTTGACCGCCTGGGCACGTTTTTCAGACAATTTCTGGTTGTACGCATCAGCGCCTTTGGAATCGGTGTGCCCTTCCACCCTGATCGAGGTCCGGGGATATTTATTCAATACACCGGCAACACGCCCGATTTCAGGATAGGCTCCGGCTTTAAGGATGGCCGAATTAAAATCGAAAAAAACTTCGGATTTAAAGGTGGCGGTCAATACATCCTGATTACGCTGGATGCTGGCAGCTTCAGACTGGGCCATGGCAGCTCTTAAATCCTGCTCCTGGCGATCCATATAGGCACCGATCTGATGTCCGGCAATTCCGCCGACTGCAGCACCGATCGCCGCACCCAGCAAGGTGGCTTCCGTACTGCCGCCGATGGCCTGGCCCAGAGCAGCGCCGCCTCCCGCGCCGATCAGGACACCGGTTTTAGCACCCCTCTCACGGTTAGTGGGACCTGCGCAGGAAAAAACAGATAGTATGATCAGCAGAATTCCAACCAGTGATATTGTTTTTTTCATTTTTTCTCCCGTATGCTGAATTGATTCATTAAAGCCGTGTCCATCTGAAAAATCTAAATATGGATGGACGGCAACACATTCTTTTTTATGGCTTCCGTAATACAACGATTCATTTGGTAATTCAATTAAAAAAATCATAGCCCTTTACAAAACATCCTTTACCATGACTGCGATATCGCTCAACACCGGCCCTGCCTTGCTGCGAATCAGCACGTCGCACATATGGTCAATCGGAGTTTCGGAAAGGTTGATGATCGATAAAAATGCCCCGGCCTGCTGAGCATACCGGGGCATCATCGCTGCAGGTTGCACGATCAGGGTAGAGCCCACAACCAGAAACAGGTCGCAATCCTGTGAAAGTTTCACTGCTTTCCGTACCAGATCATGGGGCATGGCCTGGCCAAAGGATATGGTGTCCGGTTTCAGATACCCGCCGCATTCACACTCGGGCGCCGGGTCACCTGCATCTATGCGTTTTTGAATTTCATGAATGGGGGAAATTTTATTACACTGCATACATCGCACGCGCAAAGTATTTCCGTGCAATTCGATGACCCGGTCGTCAGGCAGGCCGGAAGCCTGGTGCAGCCCATCTATATTCTGGGTAATCACCGCCTGAACCAGGCCGGATTCATACAGTTCAAAAATCGCCTGATGCCCCATGTTGGGTCCGGCCTTGGCAAGATGCCGGTAGAGTTCCGATTTTTCACGCCAGTATTCAATGCGGGCATCTCTGGATGTCATGAATTCATCAAAATAAACCGGCTTGAATTTATCCCAGATGCCGCCCTTGCTGCGATAATCGGCAATTCCGCTTTCCGTTGAGATGCCGGCACCGGTAAAGATGATGTTTTTGCCTCTTGCGGCAATTTTTTCGGCAATTCTGCGAATTTTCACATTCATGATTCACCTCCTTCATAATAAAAATTGAATAATAGCGTTATTCCATCGATTTTATTTATGAAAAGACAAAACGAAGCAGCCTTCGCCTCAGGGCTACGCCGGCTCAAGAGCGATACCTCTTGAGAATAGCCTCTTTGCAAATCAAATTTTCCGTATTATAGTAATATATCTAAAAATGTTTTGCTTATTCAATCAAACATCGATCCACAAGGTACAAAGCGATATTATGCGTATACCATACTTGCAGCAACCATTGAAACTGCCTTTTTCCGACACGTCGATGCTCTCGCCTGCCGGATCAAGATTGCTGGAATTGCAGCCTTCGGCCCAGACTGATGCCCCCATGGCTTCATTGTTTGACGCGTTCCTAAAATTTTGCATTTACCCGGCCGTATCAAGGGAAAACGCATGAACGCATTTTTCTGGTGGATTCGACAGGCAGTCCTGACCCTTGCAGGATGCGTCTTCCTGCTGTTCGGCATCAATGTTCTGATGTTGGCCTATGATCAGAATGATCCTTTCACATTTATTTTGACCTTTTTTGCATCCAATCTGATTATTTTAATCAGTGGGGCTCTGATTATCGGTTTTGTCTGCCGAATGTACAGAGTTTACAAACAACTCAGGAAATAAAAACAACGTAACCGCTCACGAATTCAGGGAACAGAGATCAGAGGTCAGAGGGCAGGAATTCAACTCTTTACGGGAATTATATAATCTATGGAACAAAGGGATTATTATCAAATTCTGGGGGTGGAAAAAAATACCCCAGCAAAAAAAATAAAAGCTGCCTATCGGACACTGGCGCTTAAATATCATCCGGATCGCAACAATTCAGACCCAAAAGCCGCAGAACAGATGAAGGCTGTAAATGAAGCCTATGCCGTGCTGTCTAGTCCTGAAAAAAGACAGGAATATGACACGCTGCACGATCAATTCGGCTCATCGGCCTACAGCCATTTCAGAAAAAATTACACGGATCGGGATATTTTCAGCGGTTCCGACATCAATCGCATCCTGGAAGAGATGGCCCGTTCGTTCGGTTTTCGGGGAGTTGACGATATTTTTAAAGAATTTTACGGCCAGGGATATCAAAGCTTTAATTTCAAAAAACAGGGCTTTTCCATGCGGGGTTTTATTTTTCAGGGTGGTTTGGGTCAGCATGGTAAAGGCAGAATAAATTCAGGCAGGGTTGCCCCTGGAGGCACTCTGAGCAAACTGGCGCGAAATCTGATCGGCAAACTAAGCGGCGTAAAAATCCCCGAAAAAGGCGTCGACATCCATGAATTCCTGCGAATTCTCCCTCAACAGGCAATGCAGGGCGGCCCGTATGCTTATTATCTGAAAAAAAAATCAAAAAAACTGATTGTCAAGATCCCCCCCGGAATAAGGGACGGCCAGCGCATTCGACTCAAAAACATGGGGGAAAACGGCAAGGCCGGCGGAGAACCCGGAGATCTTTATTTGAAAATTATTATTAAAAAAAGCCTGTTCGACAAAATCAAAACAGCCGCCGGCAGTATGCGAAAATAGGCGTGTTGCGTATAAAAAAAATCCACCGGGCCCGCTATTTTACCTCAGTTGAAAGGCAATATTTTTCTTGACAAATTATTCCGCGGAACAATAGCATATCAACTGGTGATTGTTTCTTCCCGCTGAAGCAAAATCAAATCAAAAGACCATGAAAGGAGGGCAAAACATGCAGACATCGGTAACCTTTAAGAATCTTGAATCCTCCCAATATCTAAAAACCTATATTGAGGATAAACTGGGCCGCTTTGACAAACTATTGCCTAAACCCGGAGCTGCCGAGGTTGTATTACGTTCCGAAAAATTGCGTAACATCGTTGAAATCAATCTGGTCGGCTCCCGGCTTTCGGTTATTGCCAAAGAAGAAAACGCCGACATGCAGACTGCCGTTGATCTGGTGATGGACAAAGTCAAAAAACAGATTATCAAAGGTAAGGAAAAACTTCAGGACCACAAAGGTAAGGAAAAGCTTCAGGACTACGAATCTTGATGGAAATCAACAGAAACCAACACAACACCCCGCTTTACCTCAGGTAAAACGGGGTGTTGTGTTTTGATGACATCGCAATTGTAGTTCACAGAAAAAACGAGCCAATTACAATGTTTTACACAAGCATTTTCCCCCAACAATAGGTGCTCAAGCTCGTTTCCGTATACGTTCATGAGCACGTTTATGGCAAAGCCACTAAACGCTGGCCCTTGAATCCCGAACCTATAAACAGCTACAGGAAAAAAATATGAAAACAACTGCACCCTGGGTAGATCGTTATGTAGGGAAAAAAAAGACCGCCGAGGAGGCGATCAGTTTAATCAAGCCGGGGCAACGTGTATTTTTTGGTTCTTACTGTGGTGAACCGCAGCATCTGGTGCGTCACTTTTTTTTACAGGCATTGAGATTTACCGATGTTGAAGTCGTCCGCCTGATGGCTATGGAAAGCAGTCCCCTGACATTGATTGCCCATCAAACCAACGATCAAAATTTGAATATCAGATCATTTTACAGCGGCTCTTTGATGTCCAAAAGGCTTGCCAGGGACATGCGCTTTATCACGCCTGTCAACCTGTTTGCCATTCCCCCGCTGTTCAAGCATAGAAAACTTTATATTCATGCTGCCTTTATCCAGGTAACGCCGCCGGATGATTTTGGTTGGATGAGCCTGGGTGTATCGGTGGATATCACCCAGGCTGCAGCCTTGTCTGCCGACCTTGTCATTGCCCAGGTAAATTCGGCAATGCCCCGCGTGATGGGTGACAGTTTTATTCATGTAAACGATGTGGATGTTATTGTCGAACATGAAGAACCGCTCATCTCCATTCAAACATCGGCCGATTCCGAGGCCGCCCGGAAAATTGCCCGCCAGGTGGCCATGCTGGTGGAGGACGGTTCCACTATCCAGACCGGAATAGGGCCGGTATGTCGGACGGTCCTGGCGGCCCTTGGCGATAAAAATGACCTGGGGGTTCACAGCCAGTTCATCAGCGATGAAATTATGCATCTGGTATCCAAAGGTGTTATTACCAACAAATTCAAAGAATTCAACGAGGGCAAAATAGTGGCAAGCAGTGCAGTGGGAACCGGTATCCTGTATGACTTCTTGGATGACAATCCGGGCATTGAATTTCATCCTTCCGATTATGTCAACTCCCCGGCATTGATCCTGCGCAATCGTAAAATGGTTTCCATGAACAATGTGATGGTGATGGACCTTACGGGCCAGGTGGCAACCGATGCCCTGGCCTCCAGCCATTATTCAGGGGTTAACGGCAGTCTTGATTTTATGCGGGGTGCCACTCTGGCCAAAGGCGGAAAATCGATCCTGATGCTCACCTCGACATCAGTGGACGAAAAAAAGAGCCGCATTGTTCCCATTCTGAAAGAGACCGCCATTGTGGTACCGCGGGTGGATGTCCATTATGTTGTGACCGAGTACGGTGCAGTGAATCTACACGGCAAAAGCCTCCAGGAGAGGGCCATGGCCATGATCAGTCTGGCCCACCCGAATTTTCGGAATGAATTGTTTCTGAAAGCCAGGGAAATTGGCCTGCTGGGAAAGGATCGGGTTCTTTCGGAATCGATCCACGGTATATATCCCTTGGAAATTGAAGAGACCCGGGAAGTCGACAGTGAAAAAGTTACCATCCGTCCGGCAAAACCGGTGGACATGCGAAGAATCCAGGAACACTATTATAATATGGATTCCGAGGATATCTACTCCCGGTTCATGCATGCTAAAAGCCGTTTTATACGAAATGAAATAGAGCAAAAATCCCAGATTGATTATGTCAATAATCTTACGATAGTCGTGGTGGTGGGGGAATTCGGTTTCGGCAAAATCATCGGTGTTGGGGAATACCTCCTTGAAAAAGCCGGCAACACCGCGGAAATCGCCTTTTCAATCAACCGAAAATGGCAGGGCAAGGGTCTAGGCCGTGTCCTGATCAGTAAATTATCCAAGGCCGCCATGGAAAACGGAATCGCCAACCTTATAGCCTATACATCCCCACAAAACAGGAAAATGATTGAACTTTTTAAAACATTGCCCTATAAAATAACAAGTATTTATGAAGACGGTTTTGTAGTCCTTAGATGCAGTTTTGAAGAAAAAGAATAAGGGCTATTGTATTGGCTTCCAATGCATAGTTCGTCCCAAAAATATAATCCGATATCTGCGAGGTGAACATGATACTGCCCGTTATACTTGCCGGCGGTTCCGGGACCCGCTTGTGGCCCCTCAGCCGCGAACTGTACCCCAAACAGTTACTTGGCCTGATCGATGAAAACAGCATGCTTCAGAACACGGTGCTCCGACTCGCCGATCTGAAAAACATCGGCGCCCCGATTGTTCTGTGTAATGAGCAGCATCGTTTTATGGTGGCCGAACAGTTGCGCCGGATTAAAACCGACAAGGCAGTAATTTTACTGGAACCGGTGGGCCGCAATACTGCTCCGGCAATTGCCGTGGCCGCTTTGAAGGCAATAAAAATAGATCCCGATGCAGTGCTGCTGATCCTGCCGGCCGACCATGATATAAAAAATACCAAAAATTTTAGCGAAACGGTACTGACCGGCGCCGACCTTGCAATGAAGGAATACCTGATCACCTTCGGCATTATTCCCAGCGGGCCGGAGACCGGGTACGGCTATATCCGAAAAGGGAAAAAACCTGACCTTTTCAAAACTGACGACACCGGCAGCCGCCCCGAAGTCGTTCTAATTGATAAATTTATTGAAAAGCCGGACCTGAAAACGGCTGTCCATTATGTTGAATCCTGCAATTACTGCTGGAACAGCGGCATGTTCATGTTTAAAGCGTCAACGATACTTAAAGAGCTTGAAAAATATGTACCTGAAATTCTCACGGCCTGCGCCGAAGCCCTTGCGCATGGAAAGGAGGATCTTGATTTTTTCCGGTTGAACAAGGAAGCCTTTGAAGCCTGCCCGAGTGACTCCATTGACTATGCGATCATGGAAAAAACCCGGCACGGGGCCATGATACTGTTTGACGCCGACTGGGATGATCTGGGTTCATGGGAGTCCCTATGGCAGGTTGGACGAAAAGATGAGCGACAAAATGTCATTCATGGAGACGTCCTGATGCATGATGTGAAAAATTCCCTGCTCTATGCCGCAGATCGCATGATCGCGGCTGTGGGCCTTGAAGACCACATCGTGGTTGAAACCACTGATGCGGTTTTAATCTCCCCCCGGAATCGTGTCCAGGACATCAAAAAACTGGTCAACCGCTTAAAGGCGGACAACCGGCCGGAAGTCCATACGCATCGCAAGGTTTACCGGCCCTGGGGAACCTATGAAACCATAGCCAGATCCCAACGGTTTCTGGTCAAACGCACTACTGTGAAATCCGGCAGCAAGCTTTCGCTGCAAAAACACTTCCACCGGGCCGAGCACTGGATCGTCGTACGGGGTACGGCCCTGGTGACCAGGGGAGAGGATCAGTTCATACTCAGGGAAGATGAGTCCACCTATATTCCGCTGGGCGTACCCCATAGGCTGGAAAACCCGGGCCAGACCCCCCTGGAAATTATCGAAGTCCAGTCGGGCAGTTATTTGAACGAAAAGGATATTGTACGGCTGGAAGATATGTATGGACGGCCAGTAAACTGAAAAGTGAATATTAAAAAATGAGGATTTAAGAAATTCTATCTATTATATAAAAATGAAATCTCGAGCAAATTTCGCCATAGTGGCAACGACGGCTCAAAGCGATACAACAAATTTAATCCTCAACAATCAATATCTAATTGCAAAGGCGGAGCACTTCGGTCCCTCAGCATAAAATCATCGACTTCCACAAATATTCAATTTTCAATGCAAAAAAGGGAGTATTATGAAAGGAATCATTCTTGCCGGCGGATCCGGCACACGGCTGTATCCAATTACCAAATCCGTCAGTAAGCAGCTTCTGCCGGTTTACGACAAACCAATGATCTATTATCCCCTGTCTGTGCTGATGCTGGCAGGCATTCGTGAAATACTGATTATCTCAACTCCCGATGACCTGCCCAAATTCAGACACCTGTTCGGCGACGGATCATGGCTGGGGCTTTCCTTTTCCTATAAAGAGCAGGTCCGTCCCGACGGGCTGGCCCAGGCGTTTGTTCTCGGCAGGGATTTTATCGGCCCTGATCCGGTGTGCCTGATATTGGGAGATAATATCTTCCAGGGCCACAGCCTGCAGAAAATATTGAGAAAAGCGGTCAGACTGGAAAAAGGCGCCCTTATTTTCGGATATCGGGTGCGGGACCCTGAACGCTACGGCGTGGTAGAGTTCGATGCTTCCGGCAAAGTCATCAATATTGAAGAAAAACCTCTCAAGCCAAAATCGAATTATGCCGTTCCCGGCCTCTATGTTTATGACAACACCGTGGTGGATATCGCCGCCAATCTTAAGCCTTCGGCGCGTGGAGAACTCGAAATTACTGATGTAAACCGGGCGTATCTGCAAAACGGCAATATGCGGGTAGAACTCCTTGGAAGAGGTTTTGCCTGGCTTGATACCGGCACTCACGAAGCCCTGGCCCAGGCGTCGGCCTTTGTTCAGGCGATTCAGGACCGCCAGGGCGTCAAAATTTCATGCGTAGAGGAGATTGCCTATCGCCTGGGTTATATCTCCGCAGGACAGTTGGGAAAGCTGGCCGAGAGCATGTTGAAAAACGATTACGGTCAATATTTGATGGAAATTGCAGCGGAAGAAAAAGAGCAGGGATAACAAATGTCGAACCCTAAAATCAGTGAAGCCATTGTTTTGTTGGGGATCCCCATCAGCAACCTGAACATGAAAGAAACCATCGATCATATCTTTTCCATGATCGATACCTGGGAAATAGACGGCAGGGCCCGACAGGTAGCAACGGTCAATATGGATTTCGTCGTTAATACGCTGACCTGGAAGCTTTCAAGAGTTCGACATCCCGAACTTCTGGATATACTGATGCGATCCGACCTTGTTACCCCGGACGGCATGCCCATTGTACTGGCCGGCCGACTGCTTGGAACCCCTCTCAAGGAGAGGGCCACGGGAGCGGATCTGGTGCCGAGGCTGGCACAGGAATCAGCCCGACGCGGCAAATCCATATTTTTTCTGGGCGGCAAGGGGGATGTCGGACAGCAGGCCGCTGAAAAATTGCAGAAAAAATACCCACAAATGAAAATTGCCGATGTATATTCCCCGTTCCTCCATGTGGAAGGAGCCAAAATTGCCGATTCAGAAGACCAGGACCGGGAAATCGTTAATCGAATCAACCAGTCCAAAGCCGATATATTGCTCATCGGATTTGGCAATCCAGAGCAAGAGATCTGGTTCGATCGCAACCGGCACCGGCTCAAAGTCCCCGTATCCATAGGTATCGGCGAAACATTTGAATTTATCGTCGGTTCGGTGAAAAGGGCGCCGCTGTGGATGCAGAAAACCGGAACCGAATGGATTTTCCGGATTACCCAGGATCCCAAACGATTGTGGAAACGTTATTTCGTAGGGTTTTTCAAATTCGGCTTAATGATCTGGCCCGCCATTTTATATTACCGTTTAAGGCACTTTATATTTAAGTTAAAACGCAACCGGCTATCGGTTCTGGAAACCCGTATCCCGGAATCCATAGACGGCAGTACCCCGCATATCAATATCGTCAGGCTGCCCGATCACCTGGACGCATCCATTGTAAACAGTGTCAAAGACCAGGTCGAACCCATGATTGATAAGGTATCCAATATTGTACTGGAGTTTGACCAGGTCACTTTTATCGATTCTTCGGGCCTGGGTTTTATTATTACTCTCTGGCGCAAACTCGAGGAACTCGACAAAAAACTTTTTCTAACCGGCCTGACCTCTTCAACCCGGCGTTTTTTTAAACTTACCCGCATGCTGGAACGTCTTGAAGACCGGATCTGTGATACTTCCGAAAATGTTTTAGACCGAATCAAAGAAACAACACAGGGCTTTTATTTTGTAAGTCAGAATAAAGCCGACTTTGCATATATCCGCCTTTATGGCTTTCTTGATGCCGCTCAGAGAGGAAAACTCAATATAGAGGCAGTCTTCACCGAAATCGGGGAATCCGACTGTATTGTGGATATGAAGGATCTTAAATTTGTCGACAGCTCCGGGCTGATGTTTTTCTTTAAAATTCATAAACACCTGGCAAACCTGAACAGACGCATGTTTCTGTGCAACCTCAACAAAACCGTGCGTCAAATGTTTCGTATCACAAAAACAGAGCAGCTGTTTAATATCAAAAACACTCCCGAAGATGCCGAAAAAGAGATTGAAAGTTGTGGATTGTGAGCGGCTGAAGAAGGAATGAGACAAAATGAAAGAGAACACCATACTGGTGGTCGGAGGGGCCGGATATATCGGCTCGCACATGGTCAAAGAGCTGCTGGAAGCCGGACATACTGTTATCGTTCTGGATAATTTCTCCACAGGCCACAGGGATCTTCTGCCGGGCGGGCTCCTCATCGAGGGAAACCTGGGTGATCCAAAACTGCTGGAATCTCTCTTTACACAGCATAAAATAGATGCCGTAATGCATTTTGCAGCATTTTCACTGGTGGGGGAATCGGTTGTCAATCCCTTGAAATACTACCGGAACAATCTGGCCCGCACCATCGAATTGCTGGATGCCATGATCCGGTTTAACGTAAAAAATTTCATCTTTTCATCCACTGCAGCCGTGTATGGCGAACCGGTTCAGGTGCCCATCACTGAAAATCACCCTTCTAATCCAACCAACCCTTACGGCGCGACCAAGATCGCAGTGGAACGGATGCTGCAGGACTGTGATCAGGCCCATGGGCTGAAATCCGTCTGCCTTCGCTATTTTAATGCCGCCGGTGCTGATGAATCCGGAAATATCGGTGAACGCCACCAGCCGGAAAGCCATCTGATCCCGCTTGTACTCAAAGTTGCCACCGGTGAACGCAAAGATATAAAAATCTTCGGAACCGATTATGACACCCCCGACGGAACCTGCCTGCGGGACTATATCCATGTTACAGACCTTGCAAAGGCCCATCTGCTGGCCCTGAACCATCTGCTGTCCGGCGGACAGAGTGCCGTTTATAACCTTGGCAACAGCCAGGGCGCTTCCGTGCATGAAGTCATCCGCCTGGCCGAAAAAACCACCAACCGCAAGATCCCGATTGTGGAAACAGACAGAAGGGCCGGTGATCCGGCCGTACTGGTGGCCGGTTCTGAAAAAATAAAAACCGAACTGGGCTGGCGTCCCCGCTACGAAACCCTCGAAACCATCATTCAAACTGCCTGGAACTGGCACAGGAAAGAAATGCACAGTTAACCGGGAGGTCCCTCTATATCTCCCCTTTGTCAATCATTCGCTCCATCATCTCGACATAGTCTATTCCGGCAGCCTCAAACCCCTGCCTGCCGTATTTCATATTTCCCTCCAGGACGTAGAATTTACCGTCATGGGGCAGGACATCGATACCCACATCATCCCAGCGGCATTTTCGGGCCGTATACAGGGCAAGATTCAGGGCACCGGCAGGGACGTTTTCCAGGTGAATCGACCCTCCCAGCGCAATATTGCTTCGAAATTCATTGCAGGGGGCGATCCGCCAGTAGGCATGGACCACCTTTTCGCCGATGACGACCACTCGTATATCCCGGTCTGCGGGTAGATATTCCTGGATATACGCTGTGCGGTTTATTCGGCAGTAGTCTGCCAGGTCTGCCTTGTTTTTGATCAAAAAGACACCCCGTCCCAAGGCTGAGCCCCGGGGAATCTTGGCGACAAGCGGAAAAGAAAAAAAATCGGTAATTGATTTCTGCTGGTGTCGGCCGTAAAAGATTCTGGTTTCAGGATGCGGTATTTTTTGCAGTTTAAACAGTGCAGTCTGTTTGATTTTATCCTGAACACACATGTAATTGTGATATCCCGGGAAAGTTTTTTTACCCATGGAAGCAAAAAGATCCGCATAAAACAGGGAGGGATAATAGATAATTGGAGCCCTGTGGATAAGTTTCGAATTTTCCGGGCTGTAATCTTCAAAATTCGGCTTGACACCCAACGTCAATACGTTCCGGCAATTCCTGAGCCGGGATTCCAGAGCTATGACGGTCCTTGGTTGCGGCATATGGGTTTTGGGTTTTAGGTTTTGGGTTCAACGGTTCAGGTTCGGATAATCGACCATAGATTGAATATTGAATATATGGTATCGCTTTGAGACGCCACAGCCACTATGCGAAGACTGCTCGCAAGCTCATTTCTGTATAATCGGCATAATTCCTTAATTTTTCACTTTTCATTTTTCATTTCCTTCACTTTCAAGGATTCAAGGACAAAGGCCGAATCCGCGAGCTTGATATCTGCGTTGAATTTCTGAATTTCCAGATCGAAGGTCACATCGGCGGCATCTGAAATCAGCAGTTTTGAAGGAACCCGGTACCCCTGCACTACCCTGTAGTCCTGGAATACAACAGAATAGGCCAGGGTTCCACCGGCGCTGAATACTTCCAGTTTTCGAACCTTTGATCCGGTATTATCCAGAAAAATTTTTTCAACTGTTCCCATCCAGCGCTTCTTGAGCACAAGAACATATCCGTTGCCTGACCTGTCCGGCCGGACAAAAACACTGTGATGCGGGTAAACCGGTATCTTGCCGGCCAGGAGCCGGCGCAGATCATCTGTTTTTATCGGAATTGAAATCAGGGAATTAAGACTGGCATTTTTAGAATGCACTTTATGAAACCGAATCGGGTTACGGGTGATTGCATAAAACCATTTGCCGTCGGCGGCAAAACTGGCCTGGGATCGCCCCGCAGGTCCCAATACTTCAATCCTCAACTTGCCGTTTTTGGCGCCGATCCAGGCGATCCGGGAAGTCAGAGCGCCTTGTTTGTTACGCAGCCTGAATTTACCGACACCTTGAAATGTCTCGAGTTTATTGTTAATCCTTGAAACATTTTCAATGAACCGTTTTGCCTGAAAATTCGAACCGGATGGAGGGAGCTGCTCTTTATGCAGGGTACTGCATGCGGGAAAAAAAAGGAGTGATCCAAAAATCAGTATCAAAATTTTCAATCGCATGGGCTTATGACTCCGGCCCGGTCAGTTCCCAAATTTTTTTTTTAAGGCTGGTTGGATTTTTATTTTTATTTAACAATGAACGGCGGTATGCTTCCAAGGCTTTTTCCTGGTTATTTTGCGCACGAAAGGCATCCCCGAGATGTTCCAGTATGATCGGGTCATCAGGAACGAGGCCCGCGGCTTTTTCCAGATATTTCAGGGCTTTTTTGAAAAGCCCCTTTTGAAAATACACCCATCCCAGGCTATCGGTAATATAGCCGTCATCGGGCTTGTATTGAAGAGCCTGCAGAATAAGCTTTTCGGCTTCATCCAGATTGCGGCCCAAATCCGCATAGGTATAGCCGAGATAATTCAGCGCATTTGCATTTTCAGGGTCAAGTTCAATGACTTTTTTCATTTGATCGATGGAATGTTCTTTTTTCCCCAATTTATCATAGATAACCCCTAAGCGAAAATTCAGCTCGACATTTTCAGCATTCAGGCCCAGCGCACGGACAAGTGTTTGTTCGGCCCGGGCATAATCCTCAAGATCCTCATAAAATGATCCCAGATACATCAGGATATCAATATTGGCCGGTATATTTTTAAGAACATCTTCCAGATAAGCAACCGCTTTTTTGATTTCACCCGTTTTGTGGTATAAAAAGGATATGTGAATGACCGCATTCCGGTAAAAACGCGAATCTTTTTTAACCTGTTTGAAATGAAGCATTGCGCCGGTATCATTTTTGATGCCATCATGTGCCATAGCGGCAATATAATGCAGGTCCGAGCTTTCCGGCGCTCCTTCCAGCATCCCCTCGATAAGCACCAGTACCGTTTCGTAATCCGCAGGTTCCAGGTATAGTTGAACGATTTTCCTGACAATATTTGTATCTGTGCGGCTTTTCCGACCCAGGTCTTTTAAAATCACGGCAGCTTTATCCGACGGTCCGTTTTGGTCGTAAAAGTAGGCCAGTTCGAGGCTTGCCCTGGCATTATTTGGATTTTGCTCCAGGATATCCAGATAAGTATCAACTATTTTCTCACTATTTTCGGAAGACTTATACAAATTCAACAACTCAAACCGCGGCTCTTCGAGCCTGGGCTCCAGGCTGAGTGATTTTTTAAAATATTTTTCAGCTTCAACAATATTGCCTTTGGCAACAAAAACTTTCCCAAGAAAAAAATATCCGGCATAGGAGTCTTCAAAATGATCGACCAGGCTGTTAAATATTCTCAGGGCGCCCTGCAAGTCATCGGCATCCAGGTAAATTCCGCCTAAAAGCAGATAAACCCCCTGCTTCAGAGGATCGATTTTAATAACTTTTTCATATGTTTGAGCCGCAAGCCGAAAGTTCTTTAACATCTGGTTGATCCGGCCGTACATGAGCAGAGCTTCCAGATTGTCTGGATCGGCTGCAAGTATCTTGTTTACAACCTCAAGGGCCTTCTGATTTTCTCCCAGATCAACATACAATGCGCCCAGTTCCTTTTGTAAAAACAATGAATCCGAATCATTTTCAATGGCTTTGATAAGATGTTTTATCGCTGCCGGGCGATTTCCCTTTTTTTCCTGCAACCGGGCTTCCACAAAAAAATAATATCCGTTAGGTGCCCTTTCCGGAATTTTTGACTTAAATTCATTTTTCTTTTCAAGCGTCGGCCGCACAATTTTTGAGGTGCCGGGCATACAACCTGCCAAAAATAAAATACATACAGCCCAAATACCTGTTCTGCTCAATATCTGCTTCAATGGTTTAGTTTTCCTGATTTTTATATAGTCAACAATCAATATCATTATACTTACGACTAAAGATTTAACCTGCTGATATTGATTGTTTTTTATCCACTATTTTATCATTATAATTTCAGATATCAAGCGTCTCTTCCAATGGCGGCATAGGACTCGAAATCCGGAATTTCGCGTTTAAAATATTCTTTCATTTTTTTTATCAAATTTTTCTCAACCTGTCGCACACGTTCCCTGGAAATACCATAGCGATCTCCGATCTCCTGCAAAGTAACCGGAGTATCCGAGAAAATCCGTAGTTCAAATATTTCAATTTCCCTGGGCGTCATTTTGGTTTTGAATTCGGCAATCTTGCTGTGCAGCAGGGATTCCATCTGTTTCTGCGCCACCCTTGTTTCGGCAGAGTCGGATTCGGTGCTGATGAATTCTATACGTTCCGTGTTCGAATCCTCTTTTAACGGCGCATCCAAAGAGATATCCCAGCCGTCCAGACGCTGGTCCATGTCAATGATTTCCCGTTCGGAAACTCCGAGCCGCTCGGACAGAAGCTTGGGTTTTGGATCAAAGCCCTGATCAAGGAGCTTCTGTTTTTCTTTTTTCAGCTTAAAAAACAGTTTGCGCTGGCCCTGGGTCGTGCCAATTTTCACAAGACGCCAGTTGTCCATTATAAATTTAAGGATATAGGCCTTAATCCAAAAAGAGGAATAATAGGAAAATTTAACGTTTTTATAGGGATCAAATTTCCTGACCGCCTGCATGAGCCCAATATTGCCCTCCTGAATCAAATCCAGCAAATTCTGCATCCATACCCGCTGAAATTCAAGGGCAATTTTCACCACCAGTCGCAAATTAGAGGTGACCATTCGGTATGCCGCATCCTGATCGTCGTCCTCGAAAATGCGCAACGCCAGTTCTTTTTCCTGCTTCCTGGTCAGCAGCTTGTATTCACTGATCTCCATTAAATATCGCTGGAGTGAATCAAATTTAACCAGCGATTTATCGACGGCCGTTTTCTTTGATTCCCCATCGACGGAGCGGGCTGCGCTCTCGACTTTTTTGACCTTTGCGTTGGATGGCTTCTTTGTTCTTTTATTTATTTTTTTAGTCATATTATCATTTTGACATGAGTTGTATTTTTATTGGACAACCGTTAAAACATGTGATATTGACCCTTTGAATTTGCTGTGCGCCTGTAGCTCAGCTGGATAGAGCAACGGACTTCTAATCCGTAGGCCGCAGGTTCGAATCCTGCCAGGCGTACCAAATACCATAAGGGGTTATCCGATTACGGCTGATCCTTTTTTTCTTTGAACCGTTAAACCATAAAGTAAAAAAATCGTAACCGCTCATAGCTTCAGGGTTCAAAAAAATAATTTTACATTTTTTAAAAAACTACCATTTACCGTCAAAAAATACTATAACATCAGTGAATCATTTTTAAAACCGAAAAAACAAACGGATAGGAAGAGGCCCTTGGCGCAGATTGTTGAAATTATAAAAATGATCGCCATTCTGGCAGCAGCGGCAATCCTGGGCAACTGGTTTTTAAG
Source organism: uncultured Desulfobacteraceae bacterium (assembly GCA_964418755.1). GTDB lineage: Bacteria > Desulfobacterota > Desulfobacteria > Desulfobacterales > 4572-123 > 4572-123. The sequence continues at coordinate 2,399 of CAYQNS010000003.1, read as the reverse complement.
GGAAATAAAAAAAAGCCGCACCCGGCGCAACCCGTGGTACACACCCTACCTCAGCCTTCCTGGACTACTTGTACTCATTGCCATTCTTCTACCGATCTTCCTTTACCTTTTATCATAGCCGTTCACAAGAAATTGCGGCATGGCTTTTGATCTTATTTAAAATTGATGATCTCGTAAAAAGTCGAAAGCTTAAATTTCAACCGCAATATATAGTGCTTAGATGATTTAAAAAGCATGTATATTGTATCAAAAATATTTTCGGCGGACTTTTTACGAGAGTGTCAAAATTTGGATATTGTCGTTTGGTGTTTGTAATTCCAGGCTTGCGTTTTGAAAACCGGATTTCAAAATTCAGGCGTTTCCAGCCGTACCCGAAATAAGTGCCGGATCCACTCCAATACTCTGCAAGGCGGCTTTCCAGCGGGATACAACCGGCAGTTCAAAAATAATCTTTTCGGAAAACGGGCAGGTCAGCCAGGTGTTTTCCATAATTTCCGACTCAAGCTGGCCGGCCCCCCAGCCTGCACACCCCAGCATAATAATAAATGTTTCAGGCCCTTTGCCGGCCGCTATGGATTTCAATATATCAAGGGTATTGCTCATACCGAAACCAGGTGTAAACCTGAGGCAGCCCCGCCATTCAAGGGGAAGGCCGTGCAGTACAAAAATTTCCCCCATGTGAACCGGCCCGCCCATATAAACCGGTATGTCTGCCGCTTCCGGGCCGCAGTCTATTTTCAACTCCTCAAAAATAGATTTTGCCGACAAAAATGGATGCACCCGGTTCACGATTCCCCCCACAGCGCCCTGACTGGTGTGCTCGAAAAGACAGGTAACCGCCTGGGAAAAATTCGGATCAGCCATCCCCGGCATTGCCAGAACCATCTGCCCTTTCAGAAAAGCAGATATCTGTTGAGTCATAAAGTTTCTCCATCCATGAACGAGTCAAACAATCGGGAGCCCGGGTCCAGCAACATGGTGATATCACCATTTTCCATTATGCCGACGCCGCCAAACGCCCTGATTTTTGCCAGTAATTCACCCACTGGCATCACCATCACAGCTTTATTTCCGATAATCGTGTCCATCGCAAATGCTATTTTTTTCTGCCCGGGTGCGATGATATTTTTATTGTCAGAATATTTTATATTCATGACATGAGAAAATTCCGTATCTTGTTTAACACCCAGCCTGCTGCCGAGATCATACAACTCTTTTTTCCCGATACTGCCGATACTGCTCCATTGATCAATGGATTCGACATCGGCGGTCGGGATCGAAAGCATATAGGGTCCTATTTTAAATGTAATGGTGTACACGACACTCAACGAAACCGGCAACCTTATTAAAAATTCAGTACCCCGGGCCGGAGTGGAAGCAATCGTAATGGACCCGCTCAGATATTCGATCGCCTGGGCAACCACATTCATACCAATGCCCCTGCCCGCAATATCACTTGTCTCGGCAGCAGATGAAAAATCGATATCAAAAATAGTGCCAAAAAATTCCGCATCCGGCAACACTGCAATCTGTTCATCGGACATTGATCGATTGTTTTTCAGATGCCTTATGATAGCCCTTCGACTGATTCCACAGCCGTCGTCACTGATTTTTACGCAAAGACTTTCCCGCTCTTTCCAGGCTTCGAGTTGAATCAGGCCCATGGGCGTTTTACCGGCTCTTTGACGTTCCTCTACCGTTTCTATGCCATGGGCTATGGAATTCCGAATCAGATGAATGAACGGTTCCCGCAATCTGTCCAGCAAAGCTATGTCCGCCTGAAGATCCCCACCGACAATCCTGAAATCCACTTGTTTGTCATGCTCCCTGGCCAGGTTTCTGATGGTGACGGCAAACAGCTCGCCCCTGTAATATATCAATCCCAGATAACATGCCGGCACAAAAGGAACCCTGGCAATCGGCATGCTCATCAGCACCCGATGAACAAATTGGGCTTCAACTCCCTAGTATCGGCCATCGGCTTTGAATGTAAAATATTCCATACTCTACCTTCAACCTTTTTCCAATTTGAAACGCTGCTGGGCCATATTCATTTTTTGGGAAAGGATATTCAGAGATTTCATGGCAACAACGATCTCTTTCATGTCCTCTTTCTGATTTCGCAGGCAACAGTGCTCAGCCGTTTGAGTCGTCTGACAATCGAGTTGGAAAAAACAGTGCCGAAAATGATCCCAAACCCCATCGCAATTGCGGTTGATATGGCCTGCGCCAGATAAAAGCTTTTAGAATTCAAATTAACAATGCTCACAACAATCATGACGATCAGCAGCAACAGTAAAAAACTGAGAATCAGCTTGCTTTTTATGCTTGTTCTACCCATTGTGACATATCCTCCAAAACGATTATCCACCCTAGTATCTTCCCTTCCATATTCAAAA
>CAYQNS010000002.1:0-78381 GCA_964418755.1 uncultured Desulfobacteraceae bacterium | reverse complement strand
ATATTGAAGTCAATCGCACAAAAGAGCAAATTTTTGCAAGTACTGAAACCAGAAAGTTTCAGGAAGAAAAATTGCGGATTGAAACCGAAAAATTTCGGGTTGGTCTCTCTACCAATTTGCTTGTGGCTCAGGCACAGCGGGACCTTCTGGCAAGCCGCATTAACGAGGTGCAGGCTGTGGTTAACTACCTTAAAGCGCTGGTCAGCTTTTACCGACTGGAAGGCTCTCTTCTTGAACGAAGGGGCATTGCTGCGCAGGGTCGCGACCCTGTGAATATTCTACAAAGAACAAATGAGTTTCCATCCAGTGAAAAACAAACGGGCCTGACGACAGCGCAAATGACTGCACGCTGACAACAGGCCCGTTATTGATATCATTCAGCCCGAAATAAAATTTTCAACCGGTGGCAACTTCTCCACCGGATTTTCTACTGACCCATCGGTTGATAAAATGCAGTACCCCCAGCATCGCAAACACGATGGCTATAATACAGGTACACATGGCATTGGCGCTGGCTGTCCAGCCGTCATTATCCAGCATGATAATTTCGATGGCCGCCAGATGAACAGTGGCGGAAACCAGGAAAATAACGGCGCTGATGGTGGTCATGGAGCGCATGAAAAAATAGGTGAAATTCTGAACAAAAGCCACCCTGGACAACGGAAAGATGATCTTGAAAAAAGTGCCTACCGTATCGCCCCCAAGGCTTATGGAGGCTTCTTCAATGGACGGATCGATATTTTTCAAATTCGAAATACTCGACAAAATCCCGAGGGTAAAATTACAGATAACAATATTGATGACAACAATCCAGGGGGTCCCGTAAAACCAGTAGATGGGTTTATTAAACGCCAGAATATATCCCAGTCCCATGACAAGACCCGGAATTGCGGCCGGCATCACCGAAAAGAAATAAACCACCTGCTTGAAATAGGGCTTCCGGGTTTCCATGGCATAGGCCGCCACCAGTGTAATGAATGATCCCACCACCCCCACGATCAACGAAATCCAGACACTGGTCCAGATAGCCGAATACCCGCCGATGGAGGGGAATTTGTAGTGTGCCAGGGTTAAGGACCAGTCGTAGGGCCACACCTTTACAAACGAACCGATGATTACCGTGGCAAAAATCAGGATGATCGAAAAAGCCATGCAATAGCAAAATGCGCTGTACAATATTTTTTTCAGCCGCCTTGTTGGCGGGATAAAAGGCCGGGCAGCCCCGCTGATCATGGAAAAACTCTTGCGTGAGATATAGTAGTTGAGCATAAAGGCAGCCAGTGACGGCACCAGCAGGATAATACTGATGGTGGCACCTAAATCAAACCGGTAAAGGTTGGTGACCTGCGCATATATTTCAGTGGCCAGTACGCTGTAGTTGCCGCCGATCACCACAGGATTGCCAAAGTCGGTGATGGTCAGGTTAAAAGTAAGGGCCGCGGAACTCAAAATCCCGTATTTGGCCGACGGCAGCGTGATCCGTGTGAACACTTTGAACGGCGAAGCTCCCAGGCTTTCCGCGGCCTCGTCCAGGCGAATGTCTACTGCCGAAAGAGTTGTAAACAGGATCACAAAGGCATGAGGCAGACAGTACAGCACTTCGGAGACAATAATCCCGGTGGCGCCGTAAATATTCCAGTCCGTGTGAAAAAAATGAGAGGTAATCAGCCCGTTGCGGCCGAAAAGATAAATCAACGCCAGGGCCTGCACAATGGAAGGGGCCACCAGCGGCATCATGATAATATTACGGAAAAAAGTTTTACCGGCAATGGTGGTGCGCGTCATACCATAGGCAAAAAAGAACACCAGGACCGTGACGATAACGGTTGTGACGCCCGCTATATAAAGACTGTGCCACAGCGACCTCAGTGTGTGGGCAGTGGTAAAATACTGCTGGAAATTACTTAAGGTAAAATTGGCTAAAGCCAGTTCTCCCCCTTTGAAAAAACTCAGTTTCAAAATCATCCACAGGGGAAACAGCATGAAAAAAAACAGCAGTAGCAAAATAAAAATGGTCACCGTGGGAACAATGAACTTGTCAAATTCCATTCGCGCGGATGACACCGTATAGTTGGCCAGGGGGGCATTTTCTCTTTGGATTGAATTCATTTTTCCATCTTCCTTTTCCGGTATTCAAAACGGTCCATATCGTTTAAATCAATTTCTTGAATATTTCCGAATAAACATGGAAGGCATCCGGCGGAAAATAGAGTTTCATTTTATCTTTTTCTTTAATCGGTTTTTTCGCAAACTCTTTCTGGGCGATATCAACTAACATCTCCTGACCTTCAAACCTAACGAGAATACTGACAACAGCGCCAAGAAACGTGACCAGTTCAGCCGTTACATCGACAATATTGGAAGCAACGCAATCGTCTGATGCAACCGTTGCTCCGACGATTTCAATATCTTCGGGGCGAATGGCCAAATAGACCTTTTCACTGTCTGCCGTATCTATTTCAGAGACCTTGAATGCAGACTGGCCGTACAGGACCCGGTCATCTTTTTTTCGGCCTTCAAAAAAATTGGATGTCCCGACAAACTCGGCGATGAAACTGGTTTTGGGTTTCTTATAGATTTCCCAGGGTGAACCCACCTGTCTGAACTGTCCCTCACGCATGACCACGACGCGGTCGGCCATGCTGAGTGCTTCCTCCTGATCATGGGTAACATAAATCATGGTAATGCCCAGATCGTGCTGCAATCGTTTGATCACGGCACGCAGGCGCACCCGGATTTTCGCATCCAGCGCACTTAGGGGTTCGTCCAGCAGCAGCACATTCGGTTTTATGGCAATGGCGCGGCCCAGAGCCACCCGCTGCTGCTGCCCGCCGCTCAACTGGGACGGATAATGGGTTTTCCATTCGGCAAGTCCCATCAGTTCGAGCATTTCATCGACGCGATTATCGATTAGATTCAGCGGCATCTTGCGCATTTTCAGCCCAAAGGCGATGTTCTGATACACCGTCATATTGGGAAACAGAGCATACGATTGAAAAACAATTCCAAAATCTCTTTTCTGCGGTATCACATTGTTTAGGTTTATATCACCGTATGAAATATCCCCGGAAGTCTGAAACTCAAACCCTGTAATGATTCGCAGCAACGTGGTCTTGCCGCATCCGCTGGGTCCTAGAAAACAGACAAATTCTCCGGGAGCAACGGTGAGACTAACATTGTCCACCGCAACCAGTGAACCAAATGATTTGCTAATATTATTTAAAACCAGATTTTTTGACATGTTCCTTGTGCATGCTCCTTTCCACTACAGATAACATTGAGAAAGCGATACTTTTCACAACACGATGGGCATCAGGGGATAACGGCACTGTCCGTTAGATGACCATAATGGATATTCTGTTCCATGAATCGGGAACCGTGTCGGACCAATCCAAACACTCAAAATGCATAGATGTTTATACAGCAACAGCGTAAAAAAGAGCTTCATGGACCCTGTCACCAGCTGCCCATGAAGCCCTTTGGTTGCTCATGCAATCAAATTAATGCAGAAAAAGATTCGACCAGACTTCAAGAATTTTGGCACGATTTTTAGACTGCCACGGAAAATCCATGGGCGCCAGCTTGATCGAGTCCAGCGGCGGCATGGTTTTGGGTCCATGAATGCCCGGGTAGGTGACGCCTATTTTAAACTTGGCATATCCCTTCATGGCGCTTTTGGAAATGGCCCAATTCAGAAATTTTTTGGCGGCTGCTTCATGTCTGGCGCCTTCGAGCAGTGCATTGGCCTCCAGTTCGAAACCGGCTCCCTCTTCGGGCAGTACCATCACGACCGGAAATCCTTTTTTCTTTAAAGAGGAATATACAAAGGCAAAGGAACAGCCGATGGCGTATTCACCAGCTGCCGTCAGCTTGGCCGGTTTGGAACCGCTTTTGATGTACTGGCCCATATTTTTATCGAGTTTCTTTAAAAAATCCCAGGCTTTGTTGTCTTCAATCGGTTTGGTTTTGTAATCCGGATCCAGCATCTCCAGCAGACTGGCGACCTGCAGGAATCCGGTACCGGAACTGGCAGGGTTGGGCATGATCAGCATATCTTTATAGGCTGGATTCAGCAGATCGTTCCATCCCTTGGGCATAGGGAGGTTTTTCTTCTCCATTACCTTTGTATTGATCACAAAGGCTGCTGCATATAAATCGATGGCGGTCCAGTATCCATTGGGGTCTTTAAAATGAGCCGGAATCTTGTCCCATCCTGTCGGTTTGTATGGTTTTATCATATTTTTGGGGACGAATTCCTCCATGTTGGTGACGGCCCAGCCCCAGACACAATCCGCCTGGGGGTTGTTTTTTTCAGCCAGCATTCTGGCGCCCAGTTCTCCGGTGGAAAGTCGAATCGCCTGAATATCGAGATCCGGCAACTCCACTTTAGCCTGCGCAATGTATTCCACCACTTCTTCATTTTCCAGAGAAGTATAAATAACTACTTTGTCTTTGGCCATGACCGGCCCGGCCAAAAACACAGACACAACAACTATCGAAACGAATAATACACCAAACTTTTTCATAAAACGTCCTCCTTTTTTAGATGTTGGCATTGATGATCACGTGATAAGTAAAATTATACAGCAGTAGGAACAAAGATTAAAAAAACGGCACATATGAAATATATTGTGATAATTCTGCTATCAATATTTTCAGAAACTTTTGAAAATCAGAGAAACAAAAACAATGGAACCATTGAATTATGGCATTCGATTTTGAAAAAATAAGATATAATTTATCGATTATATTTGTCAAGGAAAATACAGCAAATCATGAAACTTCATTCTTTAGATATTATTACAGATATCCGACAATTTTCGGATCAGTTTTCGGTTGACATCCTCTGTTTTCAGCGAAATCCGGACAAACCGGTTGGAAAGGCCTTTAAAATTGGCGCAGTTTCGAATCAGTATTCTGTCTGCCGCCAGGGCAGCGCAAACCGTTTCTGCAGAAATCCCTTCTGGAAGCCGCACCAGTATAAAATTCGCACTGCCGGGAAATACCGTCAGATCTGCCACGGGTTCAAGGCCTTCTGCTACAACGGTTCTCTGGGCCGTGACAAATCGCACTGTTTTTTCAACAAATTCATCCGTTGTTGCAGGATTGGTCAGCACCCAGGCAACAGCCGCATGGGCCAGAATGCTTACACACCACGGCAATGCATATCGGGCCATTTTTTGAATCACCGGGGCGGATGAGACCATAAAACCGATCCTGAGCCCGGGAATTCGAAATATTTTCGACATTGAATTCAACACAACCACATTTAGAAGACCGCACCCGGCTACGCTGGATTCGGCACCGCCGGCGACAAAGGGCAAATAGGCCTCGTCCACAACAAACACCACCCCAGGATGACGTATGCACAGATCAAGGATATCGCCATGGGGTATCAGCGCGCCAGCGGGGTTGTTGGGGTTGCATATAAATACGGTGTCAAAGCCCCGCAGGGCTTTGTCAATCTCCTGTATCACTGGCTGAAAATCGTTATCTGTCCGGCTGAACCAGAATCTGTGCTCAACATTGTGCATCCGGCATCCGGCAGCATAATCCGAATAGGTCGGGCCGATAATCAATGCCCGTCTTGTTTTCAGGGCCAATGGAATCGTATGGATAAACCAGGTGCTGCCGTTGGCCGTCATCACAAGTTCAGGATCAACGCCCAGTGCCCCGGCAAACAGGTTGATAATCCCTTTGGCATTCACCTCCGGCAGCCGGGTGATGTCTCCAATCCGGTCCCGGAGAAAATCCATCATCTCCGGCATGGGACCCAGTGGATTGACATTACTGCTCATGTCTATAATTGTGTCTGTCCGGCAGTTTAACTCCCGGGCCAGTTCATAAATATCACCGCCGTGTCCTTTCAGCATCCTGCCCCCTGCAATAAAGAATCATATTTTTCATGCGTCCGGTTTCTACCAGATTTTTTGCATCACGTCAAAAATAACCCTCAGTCCACAACCATTCATGAACATATTCTCGATATTCTCAACTACTACGATTATCCTATTCAATAGGATATTTAGAGGGACAGACAATAAAATCAAAATGTTCAAAGGGCAAGCATACGGTTTCAGAGATATGGAATTCTTTAAATTGAGAATTTGGTGTATTAAAACAATTATATACAATTTCGACATCCTGAGTTAGGCAAAAATGATTTTTAACTGCCAGGATAGTCGGGCTACAGGATCGAATGACGAATATAGCGCCCTGCCTTGAATCTGAATTTGTACTTACTACCACGATAGCAGGCGAAAAGGGCCTCCACCGGAGAGTTGCCCGAATCGTACAGTACGGATTCCATCTTCATACAGGGGATGGGCTGGGCCAGTTTGAACATTCCGGTATCTTCCTCTCCGGATAGCTCCGCCGTCAAACACTGGGTAGCATAATCCAGCGTGATATCAAACTTTTCCGTGAGAATTTGATAAAGGGTAGTATTAAAATCCATATCCAGGATATCTTTGAATTTTAAATAGGGAAGATAGCTTTTCTCGATAAGTACCGGTTCATCATTGGCATGCAACACCCGTAAAGAGTAAATGGTTCGTTGGTCATTTTTCAATTTTAGCAATTTGCTTACTTCGTCGTCCGCCTGAACCACTTTCACATCAATCGTTTGATATGTAGGATTAAATCCGGAGCTTTTCATGTCATCAACAAAACTGGTGATATTTTTCAGGTTATAGATTAAATTATTAGATTTTTCGGAGATCAGGAAAGTCCCTTTGCCCGGTTGGCGGATTACCATTTTGTCGGCTACCAATAAATTCATCGCTTTACGCACCGTCATGCGGTTGACCGCGAACATACTGGACAGCTCGGTCTCGATGGGGAGCTTATCGCCGCGTTTAATTTCCCCACGGTCGATCATGTTGCGCAAGTACTGATGGATCTGTAAATATTTAGGAATTTTTCTGCGATAATTCAAGCCCATTCCATTTACTCCTTTCGCACTGCCTGTTTTTTCTAAATTTGTCCGGTTCATAGATAAACTTTGTCTTTTCCGATCCTAATAGGACAACTCTACTCTTTGTATAGTAACGGTATATACAAAGTCAACCACTTTATTTGACAAGTGTGCTCGTTAATATTTTATTAGAATTTATTAAATTTTAATATTTGCTAGTTATTCAAATAATTATAGTCAAATGGGTGGTATAAACATATCGTTTAAAAATTATTTATTGACATGACAATTTAGGGTTGCTACACATCATTCATGTATATACATATAATTATACCTCGGATTGAAAGGAAGGCCAAATGAAAATCTTGTGTTTGGGTGCCGCCGGTAAAATAAGCCGGGAATCGGTTTATGATCTCGTGGAGTATTCGGATTTTGAAAAAATTACTATCGCCGACTATAATGAAAATGCAGGGCTGGAGGTGGTAAAGTGGCTTGACGACCCCCGGGTGGATTTTGTAAAAATCGATGTCAATGATCGTCAGTCAGCGGTGGCCACTATCAAAGGCTATGATTTGGCTATGGACGGCACCACCATTTCTCTCAACGACCGCTCAACCGCCTGCATCGCCGAAGCCGGTGTACATGGTATCAACCTCAACGGCTGTGGTGCCGAATGGGAATTTGATCGAGAATTTTCAGACAACGGGAAAATCTGTATTCCGGGCATGGGGATGACCCCCGGGATTACGAATATGATGACCAGGCATGCTGCCGACCAGTTGGAGACGGTGGACACAATCCGTATCAGCCACGGTGCATTCCGACCGGTGGCTTTTTCACCGGCAATTGCCGAAACCACACGCATGGAGTACGATCCTGATCTGCCCTCCCGCGTGGTTTATGAAAATGGGAAATTTATCCAGGTACCGCCCTTTGCCCGCCCTATGGAAATCGAACTGCCGCCGCCTTTTGGAACCCATGTCCAGTACATCATTCCCCATGCTGAAACCATGACCCTTCCAAAATCGCTGGCTGACAAACAGATACAACTGATCGAAGTACGCGGTACCTGGCCGCTTGAAAACATGGCGCTTATTCGCACTCTTTATGACTGGGGTTTCATGCGTAACGACAGAATCGAAGTAGACGGCGTACAGGTAGGAATACTGGATGCCGTTGCAGACTATCTTCTGCAGTCCCAAGAGGGGCAAACCACCGATCTTTACGGATATGCGCTGCACGTTGAGGTCACCGGCAGCCGGGAGGGGAAAAGATACCGACATCTCCTCACTCACACTCATCCAGCCTCGGACGGCTCGGTCAAAGGATGGGAAAAGCTGCGTGCCTATACACGCTGTGTGGGCATCCCCATGAGTATCGGTGCCCAGATGATCGACAGTGGCCGAGTTCACGGGTCCGGTGTGATCGCCCCTGAACTGGCTTTTGAACCATCAGCGGTATTCACCGAGCTTTCCAGACGAGGTATCATAGTACATGAAAAAGTCGAGGAGATTCCCTTCTCATGAGGCCTGAACTTTCTATTAATAATCGTGTTGAGTTTATGCCGGGATGGAATAACCCATTACTGCTCATCTGAATGTTTTTTAACACTCCCAGGGCAGACAGCCCGGCCCGGTTCTTCTCGATTTCACCGTGATGATAATGCATCGTCAATAAAAAAAGGTGATTTTTCAAAAAAATGGAATTAAGGTTAAAGGAGGCTGACATGAATTCGCGACAACGTATTTTTGCCGCTTTAGAAAGAAAAGAACCCGATCGAGTTCCAATGCTGGAATGGTCTATCGATTCAAAAGTAATTGATGCTATCCATCCGGGATGCTCATACTTTGATTTTTTAGATAAAATCGGAATGGATGCCGTCAGTTTGGGATATGAGCATACATTGTCGGGTCACCAGAGAGATGTTCAACCGGGCTATAAATTCCAAGATAAATGGGGGGTAACCCGTGTGTACACCGGGGAAGCCATCGCATATCCCATCGAAGGGATCATCGACTCCGAAAAGGATCTAAAATCATATACTCCTCCAGACCCAGAAGACCCTGATGTTCTTGGTCCTTTCCCTGATCTCGTTCAAAGATTCAAAGGGGAAAAGGCAATTATATGGGAAAACCGTGACGTCATGAGTAACCCGCGGTATCTCAGAGGAACAGAAAATCTTTTCCTCGATTATATAGAAAATCCGAAATTTGCGCATGAAATCACAGAAATGGCCTTCAGTTATGAAATGGAAGTTGTTAAAAAAGCCATTAAAGCCGGGGCTGAGATAGTGATGTTAGGGGATGATTACGCATATAATCAAGGCCCGATGATTTCCCCAAAACATTTTAGAAAATTCGTTCTTCCGGGGTTGAAAAAAATGGTAACCCTTGTCCATGAAATGGGGGCCTTTTGCATAAAGCATAGCGATGGCAATCTCATGAAGATTTTGGATATGATCATCGCAACAGGGATTGACGGAATCAATCCAATTGATCCTATTGCAGGGATGGACATTCAAAAAATCAAGAAAATGTATGGGAACAGGGTCTGTATCATCGGCAATATCGATTGCGGGGATCTTTTGACCAACGGTACTCCCGAACAGGTGATCAAAGCGGTGAGAATGTGCATAAAGTCGGCATCTCCAGGGGGTGGTCATATTCTTTCTTCCAGCAACAGCATACATTCCGGTGTAAAATCCGAAAATTTCCTGGCCATGATTGAGGCGGTTAAAAAATATGGGAGATACTCCCTGTATAGCGATATTATTGCTTGACATCGTTTTTTTCATAATATAATTAATAGTTTGTTATTTCTAATAATTTTCATTTTTAGCGGAAAATTGATGTTTAGAAAAACAAGTCCCTAATTATTTTTATTTGAACCTAATGCGGTATTCCCAAGCATATTCAGGCATATTGCCTGCTGATGACTTGGTCTAAATCTACAGGTAAAAGATTTATCCTCTTATCAATGAGGACAGATTTCAGAATCCCTGATATAGCCCCTTGGCACTAAACAAAAACATTGTTTTTTCAATTATTTAAAAAATATCAAGACTGTATTTTTACATGCAGGTAGGAAAAAAGTCGTTTTTTCTTTTTGCAACATGACTTTGTGATTTAATTGACATTATTTGCATAATTGGTCTGTTTTCGCTTATAAAAAAATTCAAAAGCAAAAGAAGTCTTCAACAAAGATGGATCAAATCTGAAGTAGATAGGGTAGTTGTCTGATTGGAACCACTGCAGCAACCGAGTCGTCGAAAAACGCAGGAACAGCTTTGTAAAAAGCTGAATGCGTTAAGCTATATTCCGATCGGGAAAATGCTACATATTGAAGTTGGCCGGTCGCCGCTTAAAAAAGGTGAGTGCCCAAAAAAATCATGCTTTAAAAGGCCATTTTTCACGAGGTCTGTAGTCACCCAATAATAACTTATTGTTATCAGAATTATAATTATTATTAATTTGACTTATAGTTGACATTTTTTTATTAAATCATTTAACATCAATTTTAGCTTTGCTTTTAAACGTCTTAGCAATATAAAAATTACCATCAAAAATTATAATAAAATCAAATTAAGATGGTTACCATCCGAAGTTTATAACGTTCGGCATTCAACACCAACTTATATATATTTATATGACGTATGGCGCTTTAAAAACTCACTTTAAAGTGTTAAAATTTATTAGAATTAATCTTGCTATTTTATAAAGCTATTGTAACTGTTTGTAAATAAAGCCCTTTAAGATATTAATAGGCATTTATCCATGAATCGAATTTGGTTCTAAGTTTCCCACCGGATTTTTTAAGCGTCATTTGATATAAAAATTATGTGTCTGCTTATTTCGTAAAAAAATGAACTACCCCGCAGCAGGGCTGCGATGTATCAAGATGAATTTTTATCTTTTCAACCCCGATGCAGAGCATCGAGGAATTCTTAAGATTAACCGTAGGCATACATTTTTTAAGGAAAGGAGGTGAAAAGGTACTTTTCAGGTGAACTTTTTCATACGAAGGCATGGCTATTTGGGTCATGGTTACTTATCCATTCAAAGACCTTAAAACGCGGAGGTGTACGATGAAAAGTAAATGTCTAATTATTACAGCACTGGCCTTGGTTTTAACATTCGGTTTTGCTTCTAGTGGCCTCCAGGCCAAGGACTCGATCAGCGCCTACATGGGATATTCCAGGGAGGTGAATGAGGGCATCGCTAAGCAGGTGGAAGAGAAGCTCGGGATAGAAGTCAAGCACATCACCCTTTCCTGGGGTGAATGTTGGGCCAGAGTTAAGACTGAAGCGCCAAACTTCAATGCCGACATGGTTATTTCGTATGGTGCGGCCCAGGCTATCGAGGGAAAAAAAAAGGGATTTTACGAATGCTTTATGGCGCCTTCATGGGCAGATATAGATCCGGTGTTCAAAGATCCTGATGGCTGCTGGTACGCCCTCGGAACCTTCTCATTTGTTCTGGTAGGCAACAAAAAGAAACTGGCCGAAAAAGGATATGGCATGCCCATGTCCTGGAAGGACCTTTTGGACCCCAAGTGGAAAGGACAGATTGTCGCCCCTTCACCCAGGACTTCCGGTACGGCTTTTATGCTCAATTATTCGTTTCTCCAGCTTTACGGTTGGGATGAAGGGTGGGAGTACCTAAAAGCTCTTGATGAGAACATGGCCTTTTATACCAAGAGTGGGAATGCTCCGACCGACCTGGTGGGGAGAGGCGAATACCTCTTGGGAATCACAGCGGACGAAAACGTGCTTAAGAGGATTAATGATGGCTATCCCCTCCAATGGGTAATCCCTGCAGAGGGTATCGGATACGAGGGTAACTATACGGTCATTTTAAAGGACACCAAAAAGCTTGAACTGTGTAAAAAAGTCATGGATTATTTTGGTACCAGGGAATTCAGCGAATTTCTGGCATCGTTTGGATACTTTCCCCCACGCCCGGGCATCGCAAGTGCTCTTTACGGTGCTGCAAAGCCAACCTACATTGATCTTGACCATAAATGGGCGGTTAAAAACCGGGCAAAAATCATCAAGACATGGAAAAGCAAGTTTATGATGAAAGAAACCCCAAAAGCTAAGAAAGTCGGTGACGAAAAAGAAAAAAAGGCAGCAGAAGCGGCAAAAAAACAATAAAAACTGTCAACTATTAACTGGAGACAGGAGGAATGACTGATGGCGGAAGCGGTAGTGGAAAGTATTTATCATAGAAGTTTTTTGTATAAACTCAGAGTATTTTTCAGCAAAAGACTGATCAATATTTTTGCCGGTGCTCTTTTTACCCTTCTTGCCATCTTCCTCCTCTATCCGATTGCGATGGTCCTGGTTAAAAGTTTTTGGGGCGAAAATGGTTTTACATTAGAGTATTATGTAGAGTTTTTCAGTTATAATTTTTACTACTGGTCTCTACTTAACACTCTAATTCTGGGAACCAGCGTTATGGTAATTTTGCTGGTCGTTGGCTTCTGTTTTGCCTATATGACCACACGGGGGCCTTTGTGGATTAGAAAACCGCTTAAAATCATTGCACTCCTGCCTTTGGCGGCCCCGCCTTATATTTTTGCCATTTCACTGATCACTCTGTTTGGCAGAAACGGATTAATTAACAATCTGTTTAATCTTAATTTTAACATTTATAGCTGGACCGGGGTTATTGCGGCCCAGTGTCTGGCTTTCCTTCCCCTGTCCTTCATGATGATTGAAAACGTTCTGAATTCATTAAACCCCAGCCTGGAAGAGACAGCCAGTGACATGGGGGCTTCTGAATACAGAATTATCCGGTCGATAACCATTCCTCTGGCAGCTCCAGGCCTCCTGAAAGCTGCCCTGCTTGTATTTGTGATGGCAATTGCTGAATTTGGCAATCCCGCAATACTGGGTGGCAGGACTCCTTTTCTGGCACCGGACACTTATCTTATGATCACAGGTGAAGGTGACTTCAATATGGCGAGTGTACTTTCCGTTATCCTGATTACGCCCTGTGTGATTATCTTTATTCTCCATAACTATGTGCTAAAGGGAAGAGGGTACACCACGATTGTCGGGAAACCTACCGCTGTTGAATATAAAGAGATGATCCTTGGAATCAAAATTCCCTTTATGATAATTACTTTTACTGTCGGCGTGATGATTCTTTTAAGCTTCGGGGTTATTTTGCTGGGAGCTTTTGTAAAGATTATAGGAGTGGACAATACGTTTGTAATAGAACATATTTTGAATACTCAGGCCAATGAGGCAATCTGGAACAGTATCAAGATTTCTCTGGTTTCCGGTTTGTTCGGCGCAATTGTCGGGACACTGCTGGCTTATGTGATTATGCGCGGAAAGTTTCCCGGCAGGCATATCATGGAGATGATAGCCCTTTCCGGCTTTGCCCTTCCCGGTACGGTTATCGGAGTTGGCTATATCATAGCATTCAACCGCTCCCCATTTCTCTTGACCGGGACCATTTGGATTATTATTCTAAATTGTGTGTTTCGATTTGTAGCCGTGGGTGTTGAGGCAGGCATCAGCAAACTGCACCAGATCAGCATTGAAATTGAAGAGGCCTCCGCTGATCTGGGTGCCGATTTTTTAACCATATTTTTCAAGATCATACTGCCCATCATGTTTTCCGCCTTTGTAGCGGGTTTTCTCTATACTTTCATGACGACCATGATGTCTCTAAGTTCGGTCATTTTTCTGGTCACCCCCGGATTTGATCTGGCCTCGGTATATATTTATCTGACGGCCCAGCTTGGCGAACTGGGACTGGCATCGGCAACAACGGTCAAAATGATTTTCATCGTGGGGCTTTGCATGGCTATCCTGAAACTGATTGCCAAAAAAACCGGACTCGATGTTACTAAAAAGCAAGGAGCATAATAAATGAATTCGCAGGAAAAACCGATGTTGGCACTGGAGGATATTTATAAAAATTTTGGTGATGTGGAAGTACTCAAGGGTATTTCAGCAGAGGTAAAAAAAGGCGAATTGCTGACATTTGTAGGTCCAAGCGGATGCGGAAAGACAACGCTGCTAAGAATTATCGGCGGTTTTACCGAACTGACTTCCGGAGGCGTGATTTTAGACGGCGAAGATATCAGCGGATTGCCGCCGAACATGCGGGATACAAAAATGGTTTTTCAAAGTTATGCGCTTTTTCCCCATATGACCGTGGCAAAAAATATCGGATTTGGTCTTAAGCTTCAAAAATGGCCCAAGAAAAAAATCGATACCCGTGTGGAGGAACTCCTTTCCCTGGTTTTCATGGAAGGCTTTGGCGAACGCACCATCGACCGGATCAGCGGCGGCCAGCAGCAACGGGTCGCTCTTGCCAGGGCACTGGCATTAGAACCTAAAGTTCTTTTGCTTGACGAGCCGTTATCCAATCTGGATGCCAATCTGCGAGTGGTTATGCGTGAAGAAATCCGCAATATTCAGGAGAGAATCGGCGTCACCACCATATTTGTGACCCACGACCAGTATGAAGCCATGAGTATTTCTGATCGCATCCTGGTACTCAGTGACGGTGTCATTCAACAGATCGGGTCTCCCATAGATATTTACGATCAGCCGGCCAATGAATTTATTGCCGGGTTCGTTGGGTATGTTAATTTCCTGGAAGGCCGGGTAGCATCGATGGAGGAAAACACCTGTCACGTGACTACCGAGTATGGTGATATCAAACTGGACCGCGGCCGGGAACCGCTTGAAAAGGGGGATGCCGTGGTGCTCGTGATCCGGCCTGAAACCGTATCTCTTTCACCATCAAAAGGTACTCAGCGTACCAATACGTTTCACGGCATGATACTCAGCCGTATGTACGCGGGCAATCTTGCAAAATATACGGTCAAATTCGGAGATAAGGAAATGGTCGTGGACCAGTACAATCCAGCCGGTTCACAGCAGTTCAGAAAAAACGATGAAGTCAAAATTACCGTGCCGCGCACCGTACACGCGCTAAAAAAAAAGAAAAAGTAAAAATAAAATTGAGATAGGCGGCCAACCTTATGGGATGGAATCGGCAGGCTTGCTTTGCCCGCCGATTCCTTCTTCAAGCCGAAACAGCTTCGGGTCATGCCTTGAAAATGCTGTTCAGAGTGTCGACCAATGCGTCAACCAGAATATCAATAAGTCTCATATTAATTTACCTCCATTTTTTTTAAATCTCCGGCGGTAGACAACGATTTTGCCTTTAACGGGTATCGTTTTCCCGCCGGATCAAAATATTTTTTCTTCAATTTCACCGATTTTTTCTATGCAGCCAAACTATTTTTAAAGACGCGTATTTAGACTATCCGCGGTTTGATGTCAATAAAATTTAGCGATAAATTTTGTAATACATAGGATGATAAATTTTATGAAAATCTTATGCTTGGGTGCTGCCGGAAAAATAAGCCGGGAATCGGCCTATGTCAAAAAAGGTGTGAGGTGACCGATCGCAATGCTGCCAGCAGCCTTGCCATATCCTGAGCAACAGGTGCTTCAAAATGCATCCATTGATTGGAGACGGGGTGGTTAAAACCCAGGTGTCGGGCGTGAAGCATCTGCCGTGAAACACTTTGAATACTTTTCAACGTCTCCCCGGTTCCGCTTATACCCGCATATTTATTTTTCCTGCGGCTGCAGTAAACCGCATCCCCGACCACACAGTGCCCCATGGCGGCGCAATGCACCCTTATCTGGTGGGTCCGACCGGTCTTCAGATCAACTCCAAGGAGCGTTAGACCCGGGAACCGCTCCCGCACTTTCCACAATGTCCGGGCCTCCCTTGCGTGACGGCTATGGGTAGACATCCGCTTTCGGTCAACCGGGTGGCGGCCGATGGAAAGCACGATTTTTCCGGATTCATCTTTTATTTCACCGTGGACCAGTGCAAGATAGGTTTTTTTCACCTGCCGGGATTTGAATTGTGCGGAAAGATTTTGATGGGCCTTGTCATTTTTGGCTATAACCAGAGCTCCGGATGTATCCTTGTCCAGCCGATGAACGATCCCCGGCCGCATTTCCCCGCCGATGCCTTCCAGAAAAGGGCAATAATTCAGCAGTCCGTTCACCAGCGTTCCCGAATAATGTCCCGGAGCCGGATGAACAACGATCCCCGGCTGCTTGTTGACCACAATAAGCTGATCATCTTCATACAGGATTTCGATGGGGATATCTTCCGGTTCACAGGAAATTTTAGAAGGAGGTGGAAAACAGATATGGATGATATCGCCGTCCAGCACACGGTAGCCCGGTTTTCTGGATAAACCGTGAACCGTTATATTTCCCATCTTGATCACTCGGGCACTTTGTGAACGGGAGCAATCCGTAACATGATGCGCTACAGTGACATCAAGACGCTCGCCTGAATCCAATTTATCTGCTATAATCGTAAAAACATTTTTTGCGGACATGTTTGCTGATCAGGCGGATTCTTCATCCTCTGGAGGAGCAGGAAATAGTGCGATTATTTCTTCAAGAATTGATTTTTCATCTGCATCGCGGGCAGTGGAAAGTTCTTTTACCAGCAGAATCTGGGCTGTATCAAACAGCTTGCGTTCTCCAAAAGACAGATCCTTTGTGTATTTCAAAAGATAAAGATCCCTGAAAACCTCTGCCACCTCGTAAAGCGATCCGGTTTTGATTTTTTCCATGTATTCTCGGTAACGGCGGTTCCAGGTTTGCTTGTCAATCAAATTGTCACGATTGTCCTGAATGACGGCAAAAATTTTTGGGATATCCTTTTTTTTGATTACGTTCCGCAATCCTACAGATTCCACATTGGAGGTTGGAATCATGATCACCATGCCGTTTTCCAGAATTTTCATAATATAGAAGTCATGAGTCTCACCGTTTACCATCCGGCTTTCGATAGATTCAATCCGTCCTACGCCATGGGCGGGATAAACCGCCAGGTCACCGACTTTAAACTCCCGGGATTGTGGTTTTGGAGTTTCCAATTTATCTCCTGTTGTTTTATCCGTTATTTCGAGGCCCATTTCACGGCAATAGTAAAAAAAATATGTGAAGTGATTTCGATTGAGTACTGAATAATACCACACCTGCCGATAACAATCAATAAAAAAGGATTGGTGCAAAAAAGCACCAATCCTTTTTATTTTTACAGTGCAATCATATTCTGATTGCTGCAGGTACCTTTTTACAGCAGAAAGGGAACCATGAGCAGTGCAACAACATTCAGAATTTTGATCATCGGGTTAATGGCCGGACCTGCGGTATCCTTATAAGGATCGCCGACTGTGTCGCCGGTAACTGCAGCTTTGTGAGCTTCGCTGCCTTTACCACCCAGGTGACCGTCTTCAATATATTTTTTCGCATTATCCCAGGCAGCGCCGCCGGTGGTCATGGACAGCGCGAGAAACACGCCGGTAACAATGGAGCCGATCAACAGACCGCCCAGGGCGACTTTGCCGAGCAGGAAACCAACCAGAAGAGGCGCAATAATAGGCAGCAGTGCCGGCATCAGCATCTCCTTGAGGGCGAATTTGGTGACAATATCCACACATGCACCGTAATCGGGTTTTGCGGTTCCTTCCATGATTCCGGGGATTTCACGGAACTGACGACGCACTTCTTCAACAACCGCGCCGCCTGCATTTCCAACGGCCTTCATGGCAATGGAGGCAAACAGGTAGGGCAGCAGTCCGCCGATAAACAGACCGATAAGAACGTTGACATCGGCCAGATCGAATTTGATACCCTCTTCGGCGCCGTGGATTGTGAATTCCTGCACATAAGCGGCAAAAAGAACCAGGGCGGCCAAAGCGGCTGATCCAATGGCGTATCCCTTGGTAACGGCCTTGGTGGTGTTGCCTACCGCATCCAGAGGATCGGTCACGGCACGGACACTCTCATCCATCCCGGCCATCTCGGCGATGCCGCCGGCATTGTCGGTGATGGGGCCGTAGGCGTCAATAGCAATCACCATACCGGTCATGGAAAGCATGGACATGGCGGCCATGGCAAGACCATAGATGCCGGCAAAATTATAGGACATAAAGATGGCCAGGCAGATGGCCAGAACCGGGGCTGCAGTAGCCTGCATGGAAACGGCCAGACCGGCGATGATGTTGGTGCCGTGTCCGGTGGTGGAGGCTTCTGCGATGCTCTTTACCGGGCTGTAGATCCCCGTGTAAAATTCAGTAATAATAACAATTACAACGGTCAGCACCAGACCGATCAGCGTGCAGTAATAGATATTCATCGCACTGATATCACCCAGGTCACCCATGAACCGGGTGCAGGCATAATAAAAGGCAACGCCCGCGATGATAGCGGCACCGAACATCCCCTTGTAGAGGGCGCCCATGATATATTCGCTCTTGCCGAGCCGTACGAAAAATACGGCAATAATGGAGGCGATAATGGAGATGGCGCCCAGCATCAGCGGAAATTCGACTGCCATGGGAATCTCGGGGAAAAGCAGGTGACCGATGAGCATGGCAGCCACAGCCGTAACTGCATAGGTCTCGAAAAGGTCGGCCGCCATTCCGGCGCAGTCCCCCACGTTGTCGCCGACATTATCGGCAATGGTAGCCGGGTTGCGCGGATCATCCTCGGGGATTCCTGCCTCGACCTTGCCCACCAGGTCAGCGCCCACATCGGCGCCCTTGGTGAAGATACCGCCGCCAAGCCTGGCAAATATGGAGATCAGGCTTCCGCCAAACCCTAAGGCTACAAGGGCTATCACATCATGAGTAAACGCATAATAGCCGGCAACTGAAGACAGTGCCAGACCGGCAACGATCATACCGGTGACCGATCCGCCCTTGAAAGCCATTGCAAGGCCCGCAGCCATTCCCTTTTTGGCTGCTTCCGCCGTCCTGACATTGGCAATTACGGACACCCGCATTCCAATGTAGCCGGCTATAAAGGACGCCACTGCGCCAATCAGAAAACCAATGGCGGTCGTGGCACCTAACGTGGCAAAAATAATAATAAATATAATAACACCGGCAATTCCCATGCTTTTCATCTGACGGTTCAGATAGGCAATGGCGCCTTCCTTAATAGCTCCGGCAATCTCCTGCATTTTTTCATCGCCGGCCGGTGCACTTTTGACAGAAACGGCGAGTATTATGGCAAAAATTACGCCCACAACACCAACCATCGCACAATACAACGGTAGATTATTTAATACAGCTTCCATTCTTTCCTCCATCTAATTGATTAACGTAAAATCATACCTTCCTCTTGTTGAAACGATTCATTCCCTCCAGTATTCCTTCGGAGAGGATCGTAACAACGGCCTCCAGGGTTTTTTTCAGGATCGGGTCCAGGTATCTAATTTCATCCTCGCTGAAACTGCCCAGAACGTGATCCGTTACACTTGCATCCCCGGATTGTCCGCAGTCACGCCCGATGCCGATGCGAAGTCTGGTAAATTCTCCCCCGCCAAAAGCATCTATTAACGAACGAATACCCTTATGTCCCCCTGTTCCTCCTTTCTGTTTTATTTTTATTCTTCCGAAAGCAAGGTCTATATCATCATGAACAACCAATATATCCCTGCTTGATATTTTGAAATGTTCGGCTGCCCTGAAAATCGGCAGACCGCTGCGGTTCATATACATCTGTGGTTTGAACAGCACAACACGAATGCCTTCAATCACCCCGGTTCCCCAAAGAGCCCCGAATTTTTTGGTATCAAAGTCAATCGCGTATGCAGCGGCTATCTTTTCAGCGGCCATGAAACCGACGTTATGGCGGGTGTTTTGGTATTCGATTCCTGGATTACCAAGGCCCGCAACAAGGCGGAGCCTGTCGCCGAGCATTTGTCCTTCATTTTTGCAGAAATCATTGCCTCTTGAGGAAAAAAGCCGTCGCATGGTTCCTATGCCAAAACACTGCCCCATAAATCAAGTGCCTGTGGTCAAATACGGTAGAAAAGGATTATTTTTCGGCATCAGCCGTTGAAGCCTCTTCCTCTTCAGCGCCCTCTTCGACTTCTTCCTCTTCATCTTCCTCGACCTCCGGTTCTTTGGCCGGGCTCAGGATTGTCAATACAGTAAAATTAACATCGGTTGGAATTTCGACATCCCCTTCCAGAGGGATCTCATCCACATGAACGGAATCACCGATATCCAGATCCGTAATATCGATTTCAATGGCTTCCGGAATATGAAGCGGCAGACACATGACTTCCAGTTCCCTTCGGATAACCTGCAGCATACCGCCCATTTCAACGCCCACGGATTTGCCGGTGGCCACAACCGGAACGTTGACTTTGATCTTGCGGTCCATGGCAATTTCATAAAAATCGGCATGCAGATAATTTTGCGAAACAGGATGGGTCTGCAGTTCCTTGAGTATAGCGGTTCTACTTGATGTCTCTTTATCTTGAATAACCAGTTCCAGAATCACCTGGGCACCTTTGCTTTCACGCAGGATCTGCTTCAGTTCTTTTATGTCGACTGACAGTAAGACGGGCTCGGTATTCGGGCCGTAAAGCACGGCCGGCATTTTGCCGTCTCTGCGCAGGACCCGGCCGGGGCCGTTTCCGGTCTGTGTTCGGATATTTGCTTTAAATTTAATTAACTCCAAAAATATTTCCTCCTTAAAAAACTTTTTTTATTTCGTATTATACAAAAAGAGACGTTACCGAATCTCCTTTATAGCTTCGAACAATGGCTTCTCCCACCAGTTTAGCAATACTCAATACGATTATTTTATCACATACCGAGGCCTTGCCGCTCAACGGAACGGTGTCGGTAACCATCAGGCTTTTCAGCGGTGAATCAATAATTCTGTCTATGGCCGGGCCCGAAAGCACAGGATGGGAACAGCAGGCATGCACCTCCATGGCGCCATCTGCCATAATGGCGTCGGCAGCCTGGGTCAAAGTGCCTGCCGTATCAACCATGTCATCCATAATGATTGCCACTTTGTCCTTAACATTGCCGATTAAAGCCATTGCCTTGGCCTGGTTGGGAGCCGGACGCCGTTTATCAATAATCGCCAGATCAGCCCCGAGACGTTTTGCAAAGGCCCGGGCTCTTTCGACGCCGCCGGCATCGGGTGAGACGATTACGATATGATTGCAAAAATTATTCCGTATAAAATCAAGGAGAACCGCTGCTGCAAAAAGATTGTCCACCGGGATATTGAAAAAACCCTGAATCTGTCCGGCGTGCAGGTCCATTGTAATCACCCTGTGGGCTCCGGCCGTCGTAATAAGATCAGCCACCAGTTTAGCGCTGATCGGTACCCTGGGCGCCACCTTCTTGTCTTGTCGCGCATATCCGTAGTAGGGCAAAACAGCGGTTATCCTGCGGGCAGAGGACCGTTTGAACGCATCAATCATCAGCAGTAGTTCCACCAGGTTGTCATTCACCGGACGACAGGTGGACTGCATAACAAAGACATCCTTTGATCTTACATTTTCATCAATTTCAATCTGAATCTCACCATCACTGAAGGTTTTGACCTTTGCCCCGCCCAAAGGCATGTCAAGATAGTCACAAATTTTTTTAGCCAGAACAGGGTTTGAATTCCCCGTAAATATTGCAAAATCAACCATTATCCTACCTGTTGCGGACTTTAAAATTATTGGCTGGGGCGGGAGGATTCGAACCTCCGAATGCAGGAACCAAAGTCCTGTGTCTTACCGCTTGACGACGCCCCAATAATATTTTTTTATTGCTGCCTTTTATATCATTTGTTGAAAATACTTACCCCTAAACAATTAACTTTGTAAGATAAACCAGCCAGTCTTCATTATCTGCAAGAGATTGCCGGGCACTGTGCGCAGCGGCTGCATCGGAAAACAGACCAAACACAGCCGGTCCGCTGCCTGACATCAAAGCGCCCATGGCACCCTTGCTTAAAAGAGACTGTTTGGCCTTTCGGACAATTGGATATTTTGGCACCGATACCGTTTCCAAATCATTGCACAGATGGTGTGGTACATCAAAATTCCGATCCCCAAAAAAGAAATTATTAATTTTTATTTCACATTTTGTCAATCCTAAATTCAGTTTTTTATAAATCGCCCTGGTTGAAACATTGATTCTCGGGCAAACCAGCAAAACAGGGTAGGGGCAAAGTCCGGTGCAGGGTTCCAGTTTCTCGCCGATACCTCCGGCAACAGATGGTTTCCCATATATAAAAAAAGGCACGTCCGCTCCAATGGTAAGTCCCATTGACATTAATTTTTTTGTCGAAAAAGGAGTTTGATATAAGCGGTTCAACCCCAGCAGCACTGCGGCGGCATCACTGCTGCCGCCGCCCAGTCCGGCGGCCACGGGAATGCGTTTTTCAATCGTAATGGTTACCGTGTCCCGCCGCTTGAAGTTTGTCATAAAAAGATCGGCAGCCCGCCATGCCAGGTTGGTTTTATTTTCCGGAACATCCGGATGGCTGCATACAATCCGAATCCGGTTTCCACCCAGTTCCAGTGAAAGTGAAAGCGTATCATGAAGTCCGACAGTGCACATAAGGCTGATCAAGTCATGGTAGCCATCCGGCCTTTTACCCGTTACAGCCAAAAATAGATTTATTTTGGCCGGTGCCGGAAGTTTTAAGGACGGAATCTGTTTTGTTTCCACAGTCACCACTCGGGTGTTATTTCCTTTCCTTTACATACAGGATTCGAAGATCATAGAGGATGTGTTTGAGCATATCCTCTTCTTCCCGAGTCAGATTCCCCCTGGTTTTTTCATCCAGCATTCCAAGGATATCGATGGTTTGTTTTGCTATCGACAGATTTTTAACCTTCTTGCCGCTGCTCGGGTCATCCATTATTCCGAGCTGTACCAGGGCCGATGAGTTCAGGGAAAAAATAAAAGTGGCAAAATTAATCGCCGGTAATTGAGAATCCTCGTCAAAACCTTCAGTACCGCCTGTTTCCTGATCCGTCGGGGCACCCTCAGGCGTATCCGCCGATTCCGCGGCCCCATCTTGTCCCTCACTCTTTTGCTGTTCTTTTAGGATAAAATCTTTTGTTTCTTCCATAATAAAAGGTCTCCTGTTTAAATTACAAGCCGGCAATTTATAAAATCAGGTAACGCAATGCATTCCGTCAATAATGCCCGTTGGTTATCCGGTGCTAAAATTCAAGCGGAATGACTGTTTTTACAAGACTCAGGTTGCGCAGCTCTTCAAACACCTGCGCGGGAATAGGCGTATCCGTAGTTATAAAAATAATATTGCGGTCCCCCTCTTCTTCCTGCCCTACCTGCATCTGGCCGATATTAATTTTGTGTTCGCCAAGAGTGGTGCCGATTTGACCGATGGAACCGGGTTTATCGATATTGTATATCAGTGCCAGATGACCGTCGGGCACCATTTCCAGGCGAAATGTGTTTATGCCCACGATTCGGGGATCATCTTTCCCGAAGATCGTTCCGGATACGGAATTTTTCATTTCAGTGGTGATTACCCGGACTGTAATCAGGTTGATATACCTGTACGCTTCAGCCGTTCTCGTTTCGGTGACCGTTATCCCCCGCTCCTTGGCCTGGATGTGCGCGTTGACAAAATTAACATCATCTTTAAGAATAGGCGTCAGCAGCCCTTTTAAAATAGCCGTTGAAACCGGAGCCATGTCAAGATCTTTGAAATCTCCGGCGTATTCAATCACCACTTCTTTGGCCGGACCGTTGATCAATTGGGCCTGGAGAGAACCGAGTTTATCCCCGATGGAGAGCCAGGGGCCAAGTTTTTCAAGCAGATCGCCGGTAATCGACGGTACGTTAACGGCGTTGTGTATGGTTCCTTGCTGCAGATAGTCGATAATCTGTTTTGCCACGGCGACCGCGACATTGGTCTGGGCCTCCCTGGTTGAGGCCCCGAGGTGCGGAGTACAGATGAATCGGTCAAACTCAAACAGTGGCGAATCACCTGGAGGTTCCGTCTCAAAGACATCCAGAGCGGCCCCGGCAACCTTTCCCGATTTCATAGCATCATACAGATCTTTTTCATCGATAATACCGCCCCGGGCGCAGTTGATAAGCATGACGCCGTCTTTCATCTGATCAAAACTCTGTTTATTAATAAATCCAATGGTGTTTTTCAGTTTGGGCACATGAATCGTGATATAATCCGACCGGTTGAGCAGTTCTTCAAACGGAACGCTTTTGAATCCGGCCTTTTCGATTTGTGCGGGGGTAACAAAAGGATCATGGACAACAACCTGCATCTTGAGACCGCGGGCCCGGTCAGCCACGATGGAACCGATTTTTCCGAAACCGATGATTCCCAGGCATTTATTGTATATTTCCCGCCCCTGAAGCTGTTTCTTGATCCAGCGTCCCTCTCTCAAGGATGAGGTTCCCATGGGAATGTTGCGGGACAGCGCCAGCATCATGGAAATCGCGTGTTCTGCCGTCGTCACCACATTGCCGCCCGGCGTATTCATGACAATAATACCCCGTTTGGATGCCTCGGAAATATCCACGTTATCGAGACCGATTCCGGCCCGGCCGACAACTTTCAGGTTTTTGGCTGCCGCCAGCAGTTCGCTGGTCACCCGGGTAGCACTTCGAATCACCAGTGCATGATACTCACAGATGATGCTTTTAAGTTCTTCAGGAGATAAACTGGTTTTGACATCAACTTCGATTCCCTGTGCTTTCTGAAACATCTCAATCCCGATTTCACCGAGATTATCACTTACCAAGACTTTCATGTTCCCTCTCTATTTAAAAAAAAATCATTCGGAAATTATGTCTAAACACAGGCTGTCAATTGCCCCAAGCAACACGCATGTCCCCGATTCCGGTAAAATAAACTCTATAGGTTAATAAATCAGAAATATTTGTCAAGCATAAAGCAACCGGGCCGGCAATTCTAATTATGAAGCAGCATGGGGCTCAAACATGGGAATTGACAATTCCAGCTAACGTAATTTCAATACGTTACGCATCATGAGCATCGGCTTAAAGCCATAATTAGAATTGCTGCAACCGGGCCGATCTCCAATACCATGTGCGCCTCGGGAAATATTCAGGGTCTCTTGTTCTGATGTTGCGGATGGATTGCCGCAATGACGGTGTTTTTGTCTGTTTTGTAAATATTGGCTCCTGTAACCGCTATCCACCACGGAGTAATAATTGTGAAATAATTTATCCATTGTTTATGAAATAGTATCACTAAGTTTTTAAAATGCCCTTTATTTTTTTTAATGTATTGGTATTTTAGACAGATTTTTTATTGATTCCAACGTCCGGCATGATAATTGCTTATAATTGCCACACTATTGTTTTGTGGATCGTGTGTGAAAAAGCAATGCTTTATCTATCGATGAGATTGTAATTTTGTGAAAATTCGGGGGGCATATAGTTTTTTACCTACCGGGGGCTATTTTTTGCAGGGGGAAATAGCTTGCTTTTTTGCTTGCTTAATTTTAGGTCAACTTTTTAGCCAGCAGCGCCCCTTCGATAAAAGGATCCAGGCCCCCGTCCAGCACCTCGTTTACATTGCCGACATCCATCTTCAGGCGGTGGTCCTTTACCATCTGATAGGGGTGTAAAATATAGGAACGGATCTGACTGCCCCAGGCGATATCATCCTTGGCGTCATGAATTTTCTGCAGTTTTTCTTCCTGCTTTTGTTTTTCACTGTCATACAGCCTTGATTTTAAAACCTTCATGGCCATCTCCTTGTTGCGGTGCTGGGATTTTTCCTGCTGGCACTGCACAACAATCCCGCTGGGTTGATGGGTGATCCTCACTGCAGAACTGGTCTTGTTAACATGCTGGCCTCCGGCGCCGCTGGCCCTGAAAACATCGATGCGCAGGTCCTTGTCATCGATATCGATAACAATCTCATCATCCAGTTCCGGATACACGAATACCGAAGCAAAGGAGGTGTGACGCTTGCCGTTGGCATTAAACGGGGAGATCCGAACCAATCTGTGGACTCCCTGCTCGGTTTGCAGGTATCCATAAGCATATTCACCCGCAGCCGTAAAGGTAACACTCTTGATGCCGGCCTCGTCGCCGGGTTGAAAATCAATGATATCGGACGTGTACCCCTTTCGCTCAACCCAGCGGGCATACATCCGGAAAAGAATTTCAGACCAGTCCTGGGCTTCGGTACCGCCGGCTCCGGCATTGATGGAAATGATGGCATTATTTTTATCATTCTTACCGTCGAGCATCATATCAAGCCGGTATTTTTGAATTCGGGTCCTTATGGATTTCATCTGTTGCCCGACCTCCTCGATGGTCTGGGCGTCCGACTCCTCTAAAGCCATTTCAAACAGCAGTTCACTGTCTTCCAGGTCTTTTTCAAGGGCCTGAAAGCCGTCCACCCTGCCGGTCAGAAACGTTCGTTCCCGCAGGATGTTTCTGGTCTTTTCGGGATGGTCCCAAAACCCCGGGCGGGCGATGACCGCTTCTATTTCCTGGATTCTTTTTTCCTTGCCGGTCAGGTCAAAGATACTCCAGTAACTGGGCCAGTTTTGTTTTGCTGTCCTTGATGGATTGTTTAAGTTCGATGGACATGTTATGCCTCCTGATATTTTTAAAATTTTTTAAGATCGAAACGGGTTTACCGTTTGATTTCCCTGAACCGATATGCCAGTTGCCAGGCGATGATAAAAAGTATTCCCCCCAGGCAAAGCTGCGCAAACAGGTCGCCCCAGCTGGTGTAAAAGCTGATATCCCTGCCAAAAAACACTTTTTGCGTCACCACCGCATTTTCAAAAAGAGTTGTACTTGCCGTGATACGGCCGACCGGATCAATAAATCCACTGATTCCGGTATTGGCTGCCCTCACCACCGACCGCCGGTTTTCAACGGCCCGCAGTACCGCCATGGAAAAATGCTGATACGGTGCGCCGGTGCGGCCGTACCATGCATCGTTGGTTAAATTAAACAGCAGGTTGGCCCCATTTTTAACCGCGATTCTGGACAGATTCGGGAAAATTATTTCATAGCAGATCTGTACGCCCAGTCGATAATTCCGCCAGTTGAGGGTAACACCCCGGGACCCCGGTTTGAAGTCACCGACATGTGCCACCATTTTTCCGGCAAACGGCAGCCATTTTTTTAGCGGTACATATTCGCCGAAGGGCACCAGGTGGACCTTGTCGTACCTGTGGCCCGGCGTACCGTCGGGATGAACCAAATAGGCCGAGTTATAATATTCGTTTTTGTCTCCCTGCCTGGAAAAAGAAGGGCTGCCGATTAGAAAATCACAGCCCGTCCTGCGAACCCCCTCGTTCACCATTTTTGTCAGCCGCGTATGATACAGAAAATAAAACGGCGTGGCCGTCTCCGGCCAGACGACCAATTCCGGATTTTTTTCACGTGACTCAAGCGAAAGGCGCACGTATTTTCGGGTGGTTGCCGTTTGAAACGCCCGATCCCATTTCAGGGCCTGATCGATATTGCCCTGGACAACGGCAATCCGGGCGGATGGCGCCCGGGCCATGGATTGATCAACAACGCGAATACGCCAGATACCGTATCCCCACAGGGCACCGACGATAAGGCACACCGTTAATAATTGTACGGCAGTTGCATATTTGTCGGCTGTCGCATCCTGCCATGTCTTGCCGGTATGGCATAAAATCATCCGGCAGATCACTACATTGGACAGCACGATTAAAAAAGACACCCCATAGACACCGGTTATATCCGAAAATTGAATCAGAGGCAACACATCAAACTGGGTATATCCTAAAAGTTCCCATGGAAAACCGGAAAAAAGGAAGGACCTGACATATTCCAGAGCAACCCACAGGAGCGGTGCCGTGAGCAGGCCCACCCGGCTGCCCCGGCTCACCCGGATCAGGAGCATTGAAAAAAGGGCGAAATAGCAGGCCAGGTAGGCGGCAAAAAGAAACAGTATGAGGCCGCACAGATACCAGGGCATCTTGCCGTAAGTACTGATGGTATAGGCCAGCCAGTACATCAGCGTCAGGTAATGGACCATCCCGGTCAGAAAGCCGGCCCTGAACGCGTTGCCCGGAGACAGGTCTCTAAGGCTTATCAGCAGCGGAACCAGTGCGATCCAGGCCAGATATGAAAATCCCCAATCAGGAAAGGCCCCGGTAAGCAGCAGTCCGCTTGCCAGGGCCGGAAATATTTTTTGTCTGTTAAACAAGATGACCTCGCAAACAGTATTGTAGCCCCATAAAAAATTAAAACCCCATGGCCTGGTTCACCAGGATGACCGCCACCCTGGTCAGCATGGGTTTGTAATGCAGTATCGTGGTGATATTGCAGATGCGATGCGGAGACAGGCAGTCGCTGCATATTCCGGTTTCAGCACAGGGCGTCTGCGTTTCAAGGCTCCTGGCCCGCATAGGTGCGGCTTTTTCACGAATGCGCGCAAAGGCCGAGTCAAGGTCCGGCACAACCTTGTTCATGCCCGCTATGATGATCACCTTTCCGGGTCCGAAAGTCATGGCGGCACTGCGGTTGCCGATACCGTCCACATTCACGATTTCACCGGTTTCAGCCACAGCATTGGCACTGCAGAAAAAACAGTCACAGCGCCCCTGGGCCAGTCTTATTTCCATCTCTTCCGCCTTGGTGAGACCGGGCACCCAGTGGTCGTACAGGGTTTTGCCGGATTTTTTAAGCGCCTCCACGATTCCCAGAGCCCGGGTCGTAGATGACCCGCCGAAACCAAATGTTTCGCAGTCGGCGGCAATGTCCAGAGCCCTGGTGCGGGCGCTCTTCGTATCCGGGGTAAAATAAGCGTCGAAACCACGTTTTTTCATATTTTTCACGCATCTTTGTCCGGATTTTTCCCACAGCCATTTCAGTTGTTCATCGCTCAATTTTTTCTCCTTAAATTAGAATCATACAAGATTAAAACAACATTTCCAGTACAGCCCGGCGGAACTGTTCATTCGTGATTACACTTTTTTGACTATGTATCTTGCAGTCTATTTGGTGGGCACAGCCCACCCTACGATGGATTAAACCTGTAACCTTTAACCTGAAAAACAGAAGCATGCAAATGTGTTATCTAATTTCAAGTTTCAAGTACCAAACTTCAAGCAGCAAGCTTCATGAATCCTGAATATGCGAAAAAACCTGAGAAAAAAAACAAAAGAACAGCGCACCCCGCCATAAGATACCGATAGGTACGATCATTCAAAAAAGATTTCCCCTTCCACACGGCTATTGAAATGAGTGCATACCAGATAAAATCAGCCAGAATATGACCGGTAAAGAAAAAAAAGACTCCCCATTTGCCGAAACGCAGGCTATGCATGATATACGCCAGACCGATGGACACCCACCAGATGATCCAGTAGGGGTTGACAAGGCTCATCAGTATGCCGGTGATCAGCAGATTGTTTTTTCCTGTTTCTTCACCGCTGACCTGAAGGCTCAAGCCCGGCAGTGCCCGCAACATTGAAAAAGCCATCCAAAATAGCACGACCGCCCCCGCCAGAGCAATGATAACGAACACATATTTTTTCAAAAGAAAAGGGGCAAGCCCGAACAACAGCGCAATTACAAGAACCAGTTCCAGGATGGCATGCCCGACGATGAGCAGGGGTCCGGCAACGGCACCGCGCCGGGAGCTTTCACTGATCGTTACGGTAAGCAGCGGTCCGGGCATCATGGCACCTGAAAAGGCAACTATAAAAGATGTAAAAAAAATAGTGAAAAGTGCTGTCATTAAAATATATCCACCCGGATAAGCCGGAAAATAATAAATTACAGAAAGGAATGAAAAAAAATACCCATACGGCTTGAGGTTGTACCGAATTTTTCAGCCGGTTTATAACCCGAGCTCCGCTTCATACTCTTTAATGATCGCCCGCATGGCTGTTGCCGCGCCCTCGGGCAGGGGCGCCGGTGTATGCTCGTTTATGATTCGCCCGGCTTCTTTATAAGCGCGCTGCGCAATATCCATGCCGCCTGTGGCATCCATCCATGCATCACGGGTCCTTCGGTCAAACAGCTTTGACTGGGACATCTCTCTCATGTGTCGGTAGGTATGTTCATGGGTGAGAAATTGACCGCCGGGGCCGATTTCATGGATTAAATCCAGGGCCATGGCCTCATCGCTGACGTCAATCCCGCCGACAACCCGCATAATCCTTTCCGCCTGTTCAGCCCCCATGATCATGGCGGCATAGTCAAAGGTGAGAATCGACTCGATGGCACCGATACCGTAGATGATGTTGGCACCGGCCAGGGCCGCGGGCATGGCGGTCAGACTGAAATCATAAGCCTGCTGGGCGTCCGGGAGCTTGCTGTCCGAGCCGCAGCCGCCCACCAGGCTGGGAAGCTGGTAGTACTGGGCCAGCTTTGCCCATGCCACGCTGAGCAGCCCCATTTCCGGGACCCCCACGGGAGACAGGCCCGTTCGCATATCCATGATGGTACTGCATCCGCAGTAGGTGCATGGGGTCCCCTTGGCCGTGAGCTGGGCCAGTACGATGCCGCTTAAGACTTCGGCATTATGCTGCACCACGACACTGCCCAGGGTTGCGGCCGAAGATGCCCCGGAAATGGACATGGAAATCACGGCAATACCGACGCCGTTTTCGGCACATGTCATGATGGTTTCACAACCGTCCCGAATAATTGTCAGCGGACTGGTCGGGCAGACAAAGCCGGTCACAATGGGGCGGTTTTTGAATTTATCCTCCCCGCCGGAGGCAATTTTTGCCATCTCGATAATTTTTTCGGCATTTTTGCCGCATCCGAATCCTAAAAAACAGTGCTTGCTGGAATTTTGGACCATGGCTTCGTAATTATGCAGCGTCTGGGTCGCCGGTGGCTGATCGCCTGAACAGGCGGCCCGTTCTACGATTGTAATGACATCCAGATAATCCTGAATCCGCGTAATGGCTGCCAGATCCTTTTTTACCGTTGACCTGACCTTTTTTGTATCCAGGTCGATGATTTTGACATGTTCGCCGAACCCTGCCGAAAAACCGACCCGGGCCCCATCGGTAATATAATCGTCTTCAGGACGTCTGCCGTAATAGCATCCGATTCTGGGAGCCCGGCGGATACAGTCCTCGACAATATAATTCGGGATTTTGACAATACCATAACCGTCGTGTTGCTCGACACTTGCCCCGGCCCCGTGGAAAATTTCCAGCGCTTTTTCGGATTCAATCTTGACTCCTGTCCTTTGAAGCACTTCAAGGGATGCAAAATGAATCGCCTCCAGTTCGTTGTCTGTAAACGCATTGATACCGAACCCCGATCGTGTTGAAAAATTTGCTTTTAAATTTCTTCTGGCCATTGTAAAACCTCTTTTTAAAATTTCTTGTCCGGGACAGATGACTGCCCCTTATTTTCATTGAAGCAAACAGTTCCATGCCTTTTTACATACTCACCAAGAGGCAGCGAAACCGGTGGTTATCCGGCAATCAACGCAAAAGCCAGACTTACGATTCCACGATCTCGGCCTTGATAAGGGTCACTGGCGCTACGGGCACATCGTCAAAGCCACCTTTTTTACCGGTTGATACTGCCTTGATTTTATTGACCACACCATGTCCCCTGGCCACCTTTCCAAAAACCGTGTACCCCCACCCTTTGTCGGTTTTGGCGGTATGGTCCAGAAAAGTATTGTTCTTCACGTTGATGAAAAACTGGGCCGTGACACTGTGAGGGTCTCTAGTACGGGCCATGGCCACGGAGTACGCCGCATTCTTGAGCCCGTTGTCGGCTTCATACAGTTCCAAAATGATCTCACCCATGCTGGTTTCTATTTTTATCAAAAGACAACTCCTTTCTGCTCCTGGAGAACTTTTCCCCTGAATTAAAATTGATGAACTTGTAAAAAATTTGAATTAAACGGCAAGACCTGTCAGCACGCTCTGCCGACAACAAAAAAATAATTCTATTAATGATAGTTGGACGGCATTGTCAACCGTTTTAAAAATCACGGCAGCAAATCCCCGGACCGCTGTTTTCAAACAGGCAACAGGCGCCCCTAATCAGGCAGTATGTCATAAAAATAAAGCATTGAATCCGACCGGGTTATGATTTTGTTCTCAATTTGACATTTGACAGATCTTTTATTTGCGATGGAAATCGCAATCCTTTTCTGATAGCATAGCTTTGTTTTTATATTCAAGATGAAAAAAATCTTACCGTAAAAGATCGCAGAAATAACAGGGGGCCTACGCCCTCATCAATGTCATACAGGGAAGCAGAGTATGAGTTCGAATACCCACATCGTGGCCTTAGGAGACAGCCTTACGGAAGGGTTTGGCGTTGGGCCCCGGGACAGTTATCCGGTGAGGCTGGAGGCCCTTTTAAACAAAAAAGGGTTTGGCTGCAACGTGATCAACGCGGGGTGCAGCGGGGACACCTGCCGGAATTTGATGGCCCGAATGCACCGGGTGCCGGATTTCACCCCCGACCTTGTCATACTGGAAATCGGCCTTAATGATATCCTTATGGGAGCCATGCCGGAGCAGATCCGTCATATGATTTCCACCATAGTGCAGCGGCTCACGGCCGGGGCCGTCCCCGTGGCATTAGCGGGCATGGTGTTGCCTTCCATGGGCGATGCGGAAATCGAAACAGCATTTGCCGCGATTTATCCAGCCGTGGCACAGGCTCTTGATCTGGTGTTGATTCCATCTTTTAACGGACCGGCACTGGAAGAAACCGGCGGTGTTCAGTTCGACGGGATTCATCCCACAGCAGCCGGCTATGCCGCCATCACCGCACACATTCTGCCATGGGTGGTCCAGGCTCTGGGCCGCTGAAAGTAAATTTTTCGGCAATAGTTTTTAAAATAGCAAAAAGAGCGAATGGCATGTCCATGCGAATCGAAATTCTTGGAACCGAATCCCTTGGTGTGAGAGGACTTTGCTGTGTTGTCCATATCGAGGATCGATGCCGCAAGCTGTTTGCAGCCCTTGAAAAACCATTTAATCCTTGTAACGGTCAATCGCATGACCGGATAAGCTTCTCGGAAACCATGCCGCACGGATTGTCTCATACGCCCATATATCGTCAGCTTCCGAATCACGAAATCGATGATGCATACACGCGCGCAACGGCCTTGGCCGACAAAGTACCTTGCTGCATTATAGATCATCATCTGTTGCGGTGCAGGGCCGGGGTTTCCTGGCTGGATGGGCTGAAATCGAAAACACATGGGAAAATTATGTGTGCTGCCGATTTTATGCATCAGACCCGACGGTTTCTTGAGGCGGATCGTTCACAGTTATATGCCGATTTCCCGGTACCTGCCGGCTGGCACGAATCCTACAAGCAGAAATTTGTAACCAACAACTTCAGGATTTGATAGATTTGATTTAAGCGATACCAAAATTAAAAAAATTATCAATTCAGACATCGTGAATTTTGATTGATTTTTAGATAATGGATTTTAACAAAAGATAGGAAAAAATGAAAATTACAATTCTATATGACAATACAACATGGAATAAAAATTTAAAACCCGACTGGGGCTTTGCCTGTCTGGCTGAAGTATTCGGAAAAACAATACTTTTTGATACCGGGGCAAAGGGGAGTTTGCTTCTTTATAATATCAAGCAACTGAATATCGACCCCATGGCGGTCGATGAGATTTTTATATCCCATCATCACTGGGATCACACGGGAGGACTTCCCCAATTCCTGGCAATAAACAACGTGCCGGTTTATGCGCCTGCAGGATTTAAAAATCCTGATCAAAACACTAAAGTGATACGGATCGAGAAAAGTCGCATGATTCATGAAAACATCTGGTCAACCGGTACATTGGCGGGGATCGAACAGTCCCTTATGGTAAAACAAAAGGACGGAATTATTGTCATTGCAGGATGCTCACACCCCGGTGTTGACCAGATTTTTACCGTCGCCGAACAATTTGGTGATGTTTCTGCTATTATCGGCGGGCTGCATGGCTTTCAAACGTTTAATCTGATCAAAAAAATTGATTGGATCTGTCCTACCCACTGCACCCGGTTTAGTGATAAAATCAAAAAACTTTATCCGGATAAATACATTCAAGGCGGTGTCGGCAGGATAATAGAGATTTAGCAAATGGCGGCAGGAAGTGTTGAATCAAGCCTTTCCCAGTAAAACACTGTGACTGCGCTTTATCCGGGGCCTCTTCATGACTTTAAACCCCTGGGCTTCGGCCGTTGAAATCGTTGCTTTGAACTTTTTTTTGGAAACATGACCGGACGGTTCCGTCAGTAAAAATGTCCCCTTTTCCGTCAAGACTTCCCATGTTTCAGAAAAAAAAAGTAAAGGGTCAGGCAGTTCATGGGCAACCGCGGAGGTTATAATAAAATCGATTTTGCCTTTCAAATCATCAATGCAAAAGGAATCACGATTGGCAAGGCGCATTTCAATCCTTTGCGCCATTTTGGCTTTTTCAGCTCTTTTTTTTAAAGATGAAAGCATGTTAGGTTGGATGTCCACACAGATTACCTTGCCGCCGGAACCTACCATCCGGGCCATGGGAAGACTGAAAAAACCCATTGCACAACCAATATCCAGAACCTTCATACCTTCTTTTACGTAGGCGGAAAGTATTTTGTCAGGATTCTGGAATATTTTTCTCAAAGGGCTGGCCAGAAGATATCCAACCCATACCGGGCATACATGTTCGGCCATCTGTAATTTTCCTACACCATTCCCCTGAAGGCAAAAAAGGAAAGAGAAATAATACCTGCGGTAATAAGCGCAATAGAGGTATCCTGAAGCGGTTTGGGTACCCTTGCAAGCAGTATCCGTTCCCGCAGACCGGCAAAAAGAATCAGTGCCAGGCCGAAACCGGACGCGTAGCTGAAAGACGCAACCAAAGTCTGGACAAAGGTGTACTCTTCCTTGATGTTGATCAGACAGGCCCCCATGACGGCACAGTTGGTGGTGATCAGCGGTAGAAAGATACCCAGTCCGGCGTACAGGGCCGGAATACTTTTTTTCAAAAACATCTCCACGAATTGCACCAGAGCCGCGATGACCAGGATAAATACGATGGTGCGTAAAAATTCCAGGCCGAACTTTTGCAGAATAAAGGTTTCGGCCATCCAAGTAATGGCTCCGGCCATAACCAGAACGAATATGACGGCCATGGCCATGCCCACCGCGGTTTCCATCTTTTTGGAGGTACCAAAAAAAGGGCAGTTTCCTAAAAACTGGGCCAGCAGGATATTATTTACAAAAATGCAGCTGATGATAAGGACAATGTAGTCGCCCATTTACTTTCTCCTAAATCTATTTATTCCCGACCATGTTCATGAAACAGAGCATCAGGCCCAGGCATACAAAGGCGCCCGGTGCCTGGACCATAAAGACAAACGGATGGAAAGATGCGCCGAACAGTGCATTACCAAAAAATGTGCCTGTACCGAGAATCTCGCGAACGGCTCCCAGGGCGCCCAGACTGAGGGTAAATCCGATGCCGATGCCCAGACCGTCGGCCATGGACAGAACCATGTTGTTTTTGAAGGCAAATGCCTCGGCCCGCCCCAGCACGATACAGTTGACAACGATCAGCGGGATAAACATACCCAGCTTGAGAAACAGTGAGTACGCAAAGGCCTGCATGAGAAGTTCGACCACCGTCACAAAGGTGGCGATAATGATGATGAAGCAGGCAATCCTTACCTTGGCGGGAATAACGCTGCGCAGGGCCGAAACCAGAACATTGGAGCATAACAGGACAAATGTGGTCGCAATCCCCATACCGAGCCCGTTTTCCATTGTCGTTGTAACACCCAGAACAGGGCAGAGACCAAGTACCAGCCTGAACGGCGGTATTTCATTCCACAGCCCCTTGGTAAATTCCTGAACAATCGATTTGGCCATTTTGATCTCCCTGTTAGGGTAAGCTCTTTAATTTATCGCTGATTTGGGGTTTAAGCCGCTGGTAAATTCGACCTGCCTCAGTGGCGGCCGCACAAACGGCTCTAGATGTGATTGTTGCACCGCTGAGGGCATTGATTACTCCACCGTCATTGGTCACCTTGAAAGGCTCCAGGATCGAAGCTCCCTTAAACTGTTTTGAAAAAGCAGGGTCGGTTTTTGCTTTGGCACCGAGTCCCGGCGTTTCACTGTGGGTGGTAACGCCGACGCCCACCAGTTTGTCGTTTGTGAGATTGACGGCCACCATCAGACCGACATCGCCGCCATACCCTTTGCCGCTGGCTTCAAAAGCTATGGTTTCATGTTTGCCGTTAAAAATACCGATAAAAAAGCTTCTTTCCGTGGCGTCGTCCTTGAGTTTAAAACGATCGGCCACGGGATCATTTGTACAGCCTTCCAGGATTGCACGAATGGCGGGCCCCTTAACCATCTGAAGCTGCTGATTTTCAATCCTGTCTTTGGTGCCATTGCGTACCGCCGCCAGAAGGCCCCCTGAAAGAGAGCTCAGAATGGTAAGAACAACTACCATTTTTATCATTTCGCGCATTTTACACTACCTTTCCAAGTGCTTTGGGTCTGATTTTATCCAGCATGGGATTAACCAGGTTCATAAGAAGAATAGCCAAAAGAACGCCGTCAACATAAACCCCGATATTACGAATAAGTACCGCCATGATACCACCCCCGGCACCGTAAATCAGCATCGGGATGAAATTAACCGGCGAGGAAGAATTTTCAGTGGCCAGGAAAAAAGCCCCGATAAGGGTATAACCGGTCAAAAGGTGAAAAACAGGCCCCGCATAAACAGCCGGATCAGACAACTGGAAGAGCCATGCGGTGATCAGGACGCCTCCCAGAAAAGAAAGGGATATTTCCCAGCGGATATACCCTCTTATAATAAGGTAGATGCCGCCCAGGATAAG
This sequence comes from uncultured Desulfobacteraceae bacterium, assembly GCA_964418755.1. Taxonomy (GTDB): domain Bacteria; phylum Desulfobacterota; class Desulfobacteria; order Desulfobacterales; family 4572-123; genus 4572-123. Next base: position 41,766 of record CAYQNS010000002.1, on the reverse strand, counting down.
CCCCAGCCCGAAGGTTGAACCGATACCGCCGGTTTGCTGCCCCAGCAAAAGTGCGCCGGGTGTAAAGCTTTCCACTGACGACAAACCAAAATGCTTCAGGGCTGCCAGAGGATAAAGGGTTACAAAATTAAAATCATAGTTGAGCAGGGCAGTGTCAAAATCAAAGATATCCTTCCAGGAGACCATGAGGATGGTAAGGGCCACGATCACCGGATTAAACGGATTACCGCCGATGCCGCCGTAGATTTGTTGACCGATGACAATGGCCGTAAAAGTTCCGGTGACGACCGCCCACCAGGGAAGGGTGGCCGGAACCAGCATGGCAAAAAGCATACCGATGAGAGCTGCATTCCCGTCACCGATGGTTACCGGAAGCTTCATCACTTTGTTCATGAGCAGTTCCCAGAGCATGGCCGAAGATATGGAGAGCGCCACCACGCCCAGGGCAGGCACCCCGTATATGTAAATGCCCATCAGTACGGCAGGCAGGGTCGCCCCCATGATATTATAGCCGGTAGAGGAGATTTTGCTTCCATTGTGATAAAAAGGCGCATGGGATACTATGAACTTTTTGTTATTCATCATCGATTGCCTCCGCTGCTTTCTCCCGGGCAAGCTCATATTTTGCCAGTCGAATATATTGAAAAACAGGTATTTTTGATTCACACACAAAGCTGCAAAGTCCGCATTCAATGCAGGAGTGGAGGTCATACTCATCGGCGGCGGTCTGATACTCTCCGGCCTCGAGAAACCGGACCAGCATGTTGACTTGAATGTTGGCCGGACATAGACGGACGCATTCGCCGCAGTTGACACATGGATAATCTGAAACCAGCGTAACGTCTTTATTGGCCTGCACGATAATGGCATCGGTATCCGGCCCGACGGGATGGTTTTCCGAAAAGACGGCCGTGCCGGTCATGGGGCCGCCGAAAATGATGCGGTCCCGTTCGTTGACCGTGACATCGCAGGCCTTGAAGATGTCCCTTACCGGGGTGCCGATCCGGGCTGAAATCATTATTTTTTTTCGGTCTTTGTTGATCAGGGTAATGGTTTTGGTAAACGGTATTCTGCCCTTTTCAAAGGCACTTCCAATGGAAGCCGCGGCCTCGGCGCTGATAAAACAGACACCAAGGTCTTCGCAGTTTTTATCCGCCGGCACTACCTGTTTTAGCGCCTTGTACATGATCATGCGGTGATTGGCGGACGGATAGCAGGCATCGACGGCAATCAACCGGGCGCCCACATGCCCGAACCCGGAAACCAGGTCTCTGGGAAGGGCGATAATGGCCTTCTCAATGCCATAGGCATTTTTTAGAATTTTTATTCCGCGGGTCACTGCGTCGATCCGGGTTTTGATAATATGCTGGTTGGTGGCGATCATCAAATCTGCGTCCATACCGCATATCACAAGGGTGTGAATGGGCTTGTCAGGACGGGCCAGAAGATCCAGCGGCGGTCTTCCCGGCACGCAGGCCAAAAAATCCGTGACGGCGTTTCGCACCGAATCACTGCATGCAGCGGAAAAGGCGTCATCGGTTTTTTCTTTTTCAGCGGCCTGAATGATGATCGTCGTGAAGGACTGCCCGAAATCGCCGGTATAAGGCGCCACGGAGGCAATCGTGCCGGTTACGCTCGATATTGCATAATCGTCGCTATCTTCATAGGGACTGAGTTTTTGCCCGGTTTTAATGCTATCCCCGGCGCACAGGGTCAATTTGTCTTTCCGTTCGTATTTACCCGGCAGCAGGAGCGTAACTGTTTTCGACGGCAAGATGCTTCTGGGCCCGACCGGTGTGTCATGCAGCAGTTCATACTCGATTTGTGGGGCTTTTAAACCCCGGAATGCTCTCTTTATCATAAGCTTAACCTTAATTTTGGATGGTGACAAACAAGAGTCGGCCGGAAAATTCGATTTTACATGACATGACATCCCGAACATTGGACAGGCTCAATATCATTTTCTTCATGGCAGCCGATACACTGGTCGTGGAATGCGTCCGCCCTTTCAAGAGCATCTTCCCCAGGATCGACTTCGTCCTCTTCGTGGCACTCCAGGCAGACTGCAGTCGGTGGTTTTGCATCGGGATGGACATGACAGTCGCCACAGGCCCGAAACTCGGTTTCCTCTTCTTCAAAGTGATGATGGCAGTCAATGCATGCGATGCCATAGTTTACATCATGGCTTTGGTGGTCAAAGAGAATCTTTCCGGCGGCGCTTTGAAACATCATTCGCATGGGGGGATCCGGGATCTTCTGTGAGTAGGCCGCATAGCAGAAAATTCCTAAAATCATAAGAACAATCGCAAGGCGGTAGGCAAACTTCAATTCCTTCTTTGAGGTCATGCTACAGGATTCCTTTCACAATTTGGACATCTAACAAAAAGCTGCATGGACATCAATAAAACAAAGATGGTAATTAACATACCATCTTTTATCTTTCAAGTATTTTTTACTCCGGGTTTTACGCATTTTTATAAAAAATTTGGTTGAATTTTTAACAAATAACTATTAAATTTAATTGGTTAATTGCTATTACACACCCCGCATGCAATGCATGGCCGCATGGGGCATGGCAATTACGATTTATCCTGAAGCGCGCGTACATATTCTTTTTTTAAAAAAGATTTTTTAACGCCGCAGTCAATGAAATCCCAGGGGAAAACTTCATCTACGGCGCGTTGGCGTCGGACATAAAAATCGGCGTCAAGGGAAGATGCTTTGAAGGTCTGGGGCCAATTGCCGTGATAACCGTGGGCAGCCAGCAGTATCCGGGCAACCTTTCGATCTCCGCGTGACAGGAGAGCATTGATATAGGCCCGGCGCGGTATATCGGTATTGATCCGGACATTGGCAACCCTTCTCAGGCCGTTTTTGATCAACTTGATCTTTTTATTCAGAGCACCGATATCATCCATGGAAGCCCATTGAAAGGGTGTAACTGCCTTGGGTACAAAACAGTTCAGGCTCAGGGTGAGTTCCCCGATATGTCTCCGAACCCGGCTGGATTTCAGGAATCTGCTTTTGATCTGTTTGCACAGGGTAACGATGGCATGGACATCTTCCATGGTTTCGGTGGGCAGACCAATCATGAAATAAAGCTTGATGTTGGGTATTCCGCCGGCAACAAGGACCTCGGCGGCAGTAAGGATATCCTTTTCGGTGATCCCCTTGTTGATGACTTTGCGCAACCGTTCGGAGCCTGCTTCGGGTGCAATGGTTGCGGTCTTGACCCCGCTTTGCCGAAGTGTCGCCACAAGTTCGGGTGCCATGGCGTCGGCCCGCAGAGAACTGAAAGAGACCCGGCTTTGACCGGCATATCTCCTGCACAGCTCCCGAATCCATGGAAGATCGGAAACAGCGGCCCCTACCAGTCCGATTTTGTCGGCGGCGGCAATGCCTTGGGCCATGCATTCTTCCAACAGGTCCAATGGCCTGAATCTCGGGGGGCGATATACAAACCCGGCAGTGCAGAAACGGCATCCGTGGGGACATCCACGGCTGACCTCGATCAAATAGGTATCTGCAAAAGTCGTATCGGGTGTCAAGACGGCACTGCAGGTCGAAATCGTCGACAGGTCCGGTACATAAATTCGATGAATTTTTTCCGGAACGTCAGCCACCGGTTCAAGATCGCGTGTTGTTCCGTCGGCATTGTAGTACGGCTGGTAAAGAGAGGGGGCATAGAGGCCCGGAACACTGCGGGCCAGTTTTTCAAGGCACTTGTCCCTGGGGGCATCCACACCGCGGCAATGTTTTTCATAACCGGTAATAAATTCAGAAAGCAGGCCTTCGGCTTCTCCGAGCAGGAAACAGTCGATAAACGGAGCAACCGGTTCGGGGTTTAAAAAACAGGCAACCCCTCCGGCCACGACTATAGGAAGGGGGGTTCCTCGCTGACTGGCCAGGAGGGGGATGCCGGTTTTCTCGAGAATGGACAATAGGTTGGAATAATCGTTTTCAAAGGAGATCGAAAATGCGATAATTTCAAAATCGGTAACAAGTCTCCCGGATTCGACCGAAACGATGGGCTGGGACGGCCGGGCATCGGGCCCCGGTAAAAATACCCGCTCACATACCACCGTGTCCATGTTGTTGAGCAGGCGGTAAACGGTCTGAAATCCCAGATTGGACATGCCGACAAAATAGCGATTCGGATAAATAAGGGCCAGGCTGATCCGGTTGCGCCACTGCTTGCGAATCGCTCCGGTTTCTTTTTCGATAAATCTTTTGTCTGCCCTGCTGTTTTTTGTGCTCATCAGCACCCGACAATAATTTCTTTTCTTGAATTCAACCTCGGCCTGCCCGGAAATGTCCGCGACACCGGTTCTCCGGTGGTGTCCGCATGGCGCCTGCTTCAGGCAGCCAGAACACTTTCCGGCGTATCCGCTGTGATAAAATGAATGATATGGTTTGCTGCAATCCGGCCCCTGCGTTCACCCTTTGATCTTCTCTCCGGGATATGCAGTGTATAGCTAAACTGCCTTCTTTCAATCTGCAGACGTCTGTCGTTACCTGATAATACACGTTTTTGTATTGGTTTGTTCATTTATTCCTCCTGTATTCAGGTGATATTAAATGAAAAAATGGTGTCTGATAGTTGCCGGCGGCAATTGCAATCCAATACGGAAAATATCCGGCTTTTGGAATCCACGGCAGCAATCAGTCGGCTTTCCTTCTCAAAAAAGTCGGTACATCAAGGTCATTATTGTCGATTATAATCCCCTTATAGCCCCGATAAGTGGCGCCTGATGATTCACCCACGGCTTTCTGTTCCCGCAGGAAAGTCGGCTCGTCAAGGTGGGTCGCCGCCTGCATTTCAGCCGGGGTAAGATCTCTTATTTTGCCCCTCGGTGCAAATTTCTCTATTTTGACAGGACGGGCAAAATTGCCTGCACCGTTGCCGATACCGTTGCCGATGCCGGTGGCAATAACGGTGACCCGCATTTCATCTCCCAGGCTGTCATCGATCACCGTTCCCCAGATAATTTCGGCATCATCGCCGACCTCTTTGTAGATTCTGTCGGAGGCTTCGGTCATCTCTTCCATGGTCAGATCACTGGTACAACTGATGTTCATCAGGACACCCTTGGCCCCCGAGATGGAAATATCTTCCAGGAGAGGATGAGAAATGGCCCGTTCGGCAGCTTCCACGGCCCGGTTTTCACCGCTGGCAATGCCGATGCCCATGATGGCCATACCGGCTCTGGACATGGTGGTCCGGACATCGGCAAAGTCGAGATTCACCAGCCCGGGCATCATGATCAGATCGGTGATACCTTTTACCGAGTGCAGCAGGACTTCGTCGGCTTTTTTGAACATATCGATCATTTTTGCACTTTTAGAGGCCAGTCCCCTGAGGCGGTCGTTGGGAATCGTGATGACCGTATCCGCCACCTCTTTCAGGGCGTCGATCCCTTCGTCGGCCTGGCGGGCACGCTTTTTACCCTCGAATGAAAACGGCCGGCTCACCACCGCCACGGTCAGGGCACCCATCTCCTTGGCAATCTCAGCAATAACCGGTGCGGCCCCGGTACCGGTGCCGCCGCCGAAACCTGCGGTTATAAATACCATATGGCTGTCTTCCAGGGCGCTTTGGATAGCATCCGCGTTTTCAAGGGCCGCATCCCGGCCGACCTGTGGATTGGCACCGGCCCCGAGCCCTTCGGTCAACCGTTCTCCCATCTGAATCTTCACCGGTGCCTCGGAGGTTTCAAGGCTCTGGGCATCGGTGTTGGCCACGATGAACTTTACCCCCTTCAACTGGGATTCGATCATGTTGTTTATGGCGTTACCACCGGCCCCGCCAACACCGATCACTTTTATCTTTGCTGATTTTTCATTTTCGATATAGGTAAACATTTCCCCCCCTTTCTCTGGTTGTTAATATATATAATTTTGGGTTAAACACCTGTTCATTTAAATTACATCCCGGAACCATTTTTTCATACGGGTCATCACCCGGTTAAAAATATTTTTGTCCCGAATTCTGAATTTTTTTCGTACTTGATGGCGTGCGCCATATAGAACCAGCCCTACACCCGTGGCATACATGGGGTTATTGACAACATCCACCAGCCCGCGGATGCCCCTTGGTCGGCCCAGGCGGGTGGGTACGTTAAATATGGATTCAGCAACTTCGCCGGCATTTTCAAGCAGAGCCGTTCCACCGGTCAGAACCATTCCGGACGTAATGAGATCTTCCATCCCGGCCCGATAGATTTCTCGCCGAACAAGGGTGTATATTTCCTCCATTCGGGGTTCCAGAATTTCCCCCAGGATCTGGCGGGGCAGTTTTCGGGGTTTGCGCCCGCCCATACCCGGCACCTCGATGGTTTCTTCTCCGTTGATATCGCGGGTCAGGGCCGTGCCGTATTTTTTCTTTATTTTTTCGGCTTCGGCCAGCGGTGCTCTCAACCCGATGGCAATATCATTGGTCAGGTTATTCCCGCCCAGCGCCAGCACAAAGGTATGCTTGATATTTTTGTCTGAAAAAATAGCCAGATCCGATGTGCCACCCCCCAGATCAAGGAGTGCCACCCCCAGTTCTTTCTCCTCTTCAGTGAGGACCGCCTCCCCGGAAGCCAGCGATTCCAGAACAATATCGCAAACATCCAGGCCACTGCGGTTGGCGCATTTAACGATGTTATGGGCCGATGTAACAGCTCCGGTAACAATGTGAATTTTGGCTTCCAGACGAACACCGGCCATGCCCACCGGATTCTGAATACCGACCTGGTCATCCACGATAAATTCTTGAGGGAGCACATGGATTACTTCACGGTCCATGGGAATTGCCACAGCCCGGGCAGCATCAATCACCCGTTCCACATCGTTTTGTATAATTTCAGTTCCCTTGATGGCAACGATGCCATGGCTGTTAAAACCCGTGATATGACCGCCGGCAATCCCGGCATATACAGAGGATATTTCACAACCGGCCATGAGCTCGGCCTCTTCAACCGCCTTTTTAATTGAATCCACTGTGGATTCGATATTAACCACCACTCCTTTACGCAGTCCTATGGAAGGGTGGGTGCCGATACCAATGATGTTTATCTCCTTGCCGGATATTTCTCCGACAACGGCACATATTTTGGTTGTTCCGATATCCAGACCGACAATTATATTTTCATTTCCCTGCAACTTAGACCTCCTTGTGGTCGGCGCTTGTTCCTATAATATTGGTATTCACAATGATACGATCGATATTGTTAAGATCGATCTGCCGAATATCCGGTAAATTCGGCTGCCTGCGAAGGTAGCTCAATACATTTTTCAACCGGACATACTTGTCCGGGTAGTTGTCATAGCCTAGTTTGATGAATGTCGTTTGGTCAAAGGCCAGCAGTGTCAGCCCCATTTCCCGATCCACCTGGATTTTTTTGATCAGATGATTCGGCACGGCGCTTTTCCGGTCCATCCCAAGCTTCAGTACATCTATGACCGCACTGTAGGCCGGGCTGCGGGGAACGCCGGCAACATTAAGATCGGAATAGGACAACCCGTTGACAATCGGCAGATTCGCAGGGTCCGAAAGTCTGTATTTTTTAAATATTTCTCCGTTGGTATCGATCAGGAATTTCTGTCCCAGATCCAGCAGAGCCAGTGGAATATGCTCTGTTACGCGGATGACAATGGCATCCGGCAGCTCCCGGCGGACTTCGGCATCATCAATCCAGGGATGGGCGATAAGCCTTTTGCGGGTCAATGCAAGATTGACATGCAGAATATTGACACCCGGACGGACCCGTGCCTGGCTGCAGATCTGTTCCCGGGCCAGCCGGTGTATCCCCTGAATTTTGATTTCCCGGGCGCTGAAATATTCACACTGGGTCAGCAGATCATAGCCGAGTACAAAAAGGGAGCTTATGGCTGCCAGAACTATCAGGCCACTGCATACCTTCAAGCCGGACGTCAATCGTTTCCATAACGGAATATATTTTTGTGGCCGGCTCTTTTTTTTGTAGTAGTTTTTCGGCTTTTTCTTATATCCCAACAATCTTCACCTCTGGCTGCAGCCTGACGTTACATTTTTTAAATACGGTTTGTTGAGCATTTTCCATCAATGCCAGAATGTCGGCGGCACATGCATTGTCCCGGTTGACGATAAAGTTGGCATGAACCGTCGAAACTTGCGCCCCGCCGATGCGTTTGCCCTTCAACCCTGCCTCTTCCATGAGTCGCCCGGCGGATTTTCCCGTCCGGGGATTTTTAAAAAAGCATCCGGCCCCGGGTAAACCAACCGGCTGTTTTTTCATGCGCTCGCGCATTAGCGCACGGGCCTTTTTCTGCAATACGTGTATGTCAAAGGGCTGCAATCCGAAACTGCCTTCCAGAATGACGGCTGATTCCAGGTTTTCGTCACTGCCTGTGATTCCGGATAGATTCCGATAATCAAACCGAAGCCGGTCCCGACCAAAGGTCATTTTTTTACCTCTGGAAGTAAGTATTGTGAGCGATGTTAAAATATCGCCCATACATCCGGACGCCGTTCCGGCGTTCATAAGAATTGCACCGCCTACGCTTCCGGGAATACCTGTAGCAAAATTCAAACCCTTGAGCCCCTGTCTGGCGGCAAATGCACAAAGACTGCCGAGCCTGGCCCCCGCCATGGCGGTAATAACCGTTTGCCCGTTTGCCGGACTCTTTTGTTTGATTTTATCAAAACCTTTTGACAGTACAACAACCATGCCCCGAATGCCCGAATCTTTTACCAGTGTGTTGGTTCCGCCTCCCATGACCAGCAATGGAAGGTTTCTTTTTCTGCAGCCGTTGATCAGTTCAACCAGATCTTCAAGGTTTACAGGGTGCGCCAGGATATCTGCCGGTCCCCCGACTTTTAATGAAGTATGCCTTGACATGGGTTCATCAAATCGGATACTGCCGCCGAAACGGTCTGTAAGCCACTCGCGAGTCTCTGTGTTCAATGTTTCCCCATTTTATCCAGTATGGTTGTGCCGACTTTCCATACGTCTCCGGCCCCCAGCGTAAGAAGGATATCTCCCTTGTTGAGAATCGGATACAGTTTTTCAACGGCCTCTTCAAAGCTATCAGCAGACAGTACCTGCTTATGACCATGCCGGCGAATGGCTTCAACCAGGCTGCGGCTGTCAATCCCCGCAATCTCTTTTTCGCCGGCTGCATATATGGGAAGCACCATGAGCAGATCGGATTGATAAAAACAGCGACTGAACTCATCAAACAGGGCACGGGTCCGGGTGTGGCGGTGCGGCTGAAATACCACTACTTTGCGTCGGTCAGGCCAGCTTTTTTTGACTGCCTGCAGGGTGGTTTTAATTTCCGTGGGATGATGACCATAGTCGTCTACAACTACGATATCACGAATCCGGCCCTTCACTTCCAGACGGCGCTGAACCCCTTCAACCGTTTCTAAAGCCTCCTTTATGACGCCAAAGGGAATATTCAGTTCAATCCCGACGGCAATTCCGGCCAGTGCGTTATACACGTTATGGGTACCTGGCAGATTTAATGTAATATCCCCCAGCACCTCGCTCTGGTGATAAAGGGTAAAGCGGGTCTTGAGCCCATCGAATATGACATTCTTGGCCTGGAAATCAGCCTGGCTGGTCATACCGTAGGTTGTAAATCGCTTTTTTATTTGTGGAATCAGACATTGAATGGGCTCGTTGTCCAGGCAAAGGATGGCCACTCCATAAAAAGGAACCCTGTATAGAAAATCCAGAAAGACCTGTTTGATTTCGTCCAGGTCTTTGTAAAAATCGAGATGTTCGCGATCGATGTTGGTGACCACGGCTATGCTGGGAGAGTATCTTAAAAAGGATCCGTCACTTTCATCGGCTTCGGCAACGATAAATTCTCCCTTGCCCAGGAGTGCATTGGAACCGATGCTTTTTAATTTGCCGCCGATCACTACTGTGGGATCCAGGCCGCCACGTTCCAGGATTGCGGAGACCAGGGAAGTAGTGGAGGTCTTACCGTGGGCCCCGGCAATGGCAATGCTGTATTTCAGGCGCATTAGTTCGGCCAGCATTTCGGCCCGGGGGATGACCGGTGTGGATGCCCTGTGGGCTGCCTTGATTTCCGGATTTTCGGAATTGATGGCCGACGATGTAACCACCACATCGGCACCGGCGATCTGTTCTCCAGTATGTCCTTCAAAGAAAATACCGCCCAGGGATTGCAGGTTGCGTGTGATATCCGATGACTTTAAATCGGAACCGGAAACCTGGTAACCCAGGTTTAAAAGCAGTTCGGCAATACCGCTCATGCCGATGCCGCCGATTCCTACAAAGTGGATATGATATTTTTTTTGATACATTATATTTTCTGCCTTTGCTTTGTGTCCATCCAACTCCAAAGGGCATGGTTTATTGTATCCGTTCACGGAACGGTGAAATTGGAAATTCAGCCTCTATCAAGTAATCGGTAACAATCCGTAACAATATCCTCGGCCGCGTCGGGATGCCCCCAGTCTGCAGCCCGTCCGGCCATACCGGCAAGTTGCCGCGGGTGCTCTTCATAATACCGGATTCGCTGCGCCAGAAGCCGGCCGTCAAGATCATTTTCCAGTATTGTTTCGGCGGCCCCGCCATCACTCAAAATACGCGCGTTTAATACCTGGTGATTATCGGCGGCAAACGGAAAGGGAATAAAAATCACCGCTTTTCCGAGAGCCGTGACCTCCGCCACGGTGGTGGCCCCTGCCCGGCAGACGATCAGATCGGCAAGGCTGTACGGCTGCGCCATATCGCTGAAAAAGGCTCGGATTTTTCCGGGCATGCGGTTTTTCCGATAGGCCTGCGTGACCTTGTCAAGATCCTTGGCGCCGGTCTGATGGATAAAGAAAAACCGATCCCTGTCCGGTATATGCTGCAATGCATCCGCTATAGCCATGTTGATGCTGTGGGCCCCCTGGCTGCCACCGATGATCAGAACCGTAAATGCCTGCTTTTTTTCACGTCCCCGACCTGCCGAATGCAGAATCTCACTCCGGACGGGATTGCCGGTGATCCTTGTTTTGGCGGGGCTGAAAAATGCCGGCGGGTTTTTAAATGATACATAGATCCGGTCGGCTATCCCGGCAAGCATTCGATTGGTCAGCCCGGGTAGAATATTTTGTTCGTGCAGCACGATTTTTATGCCCAGAAGCCATGCCGCTGCCGCCACCGGTCCGGCGGCATAGCTGCCCACGCCGATGACCAGGTCGGGTCGGAATTTTTTAATAATTCGTATCGATTGAAAAATTCCAGGAGGAATTTTCAACAGGGCCTTTGCCTGGTTGAAAACTCCCCGCTGCTTAAAACCTTCGACGCGGATCTGTTTGAGCTCAAAACCCTTTTTAGACAGTATTGACTGCTCCAGGGCATTGCCGATGCTCACAAACACAATACGGTTGCACGGGTTTTTCACCTCAAAGGCTTGAGCAATGGCAATTCCCGGAAATAGATGGCCCCCGGTGCCGCCCCCGGCGATCAATATTTTCAAAGGGCCTTGCGGACGAAGTTCGGTTGCCGGGCCATTTCCCCCTGCAATTGTTTTTCCGTTTTTTAATTCAGGCCCGTTTGCCACTATGTGCTCCTATATTCATCAATATACCCATTGCCGCCATGTTGAGCAGCAAAGATGAACCGCCGTAACTTAAAAAAGGCAGGCTCAGCCCTTTGGTGGGCAAAAGCCCCAGGGTGACTCCCATGTTCACGCAGACCTGCAGTCCGATGGAAATCGTGAGTCCGGCGGCCACAAACATGCCGAAAGTATCGGATGTGCTCCTGGCTATTGTGAGCCCCCTCCAGAAAATAAGTATATAAAGCCCCATGATTGCAATGACACCGATCAGGCCAAGCTCCTCACCGATGACTGAAAAAATAAAATCGGTATGGGGCTCGGGAAGATAAAAAAGTTTTTGATACCCCTTGCCGATGCCGGTACCCCATAGCCCCCCGGTACCGAATGCCATCAGGCTGTGAATAATCTGGTAACCGGCATCGGTGGGATACTGCCAGGGATCCATGAAGCTCATGAGCCTGACAAACCGGTAGTGAGCATTGATCATTACAAAATAGCCTATGGGCAGCAGTATCACCAATGTCGATCCTAGGTGCCAAAGCCGGACCCCTCCCAAAAAAAGCATGATCCAGGTGATGGTTGCCAGCATCACCGCGGAACCGAAATCAGGCTGCAGCATGATCAGTGCCGTAAAAACACCCAATATCAGCACGTGGGGCAAAAATCCTACGGAAAACTCTTTTAACTGGCCCCCCTTTTTACTCATGGAATAAGCCAGGTAAATAATCAGGGCAAAACGGGCCAGTTCAGACGGCTGGAAGCTGAAAAAGCCAAGCCTCAGCCACCGCAGGGCTCCCCCCGCAGAATGTCCCAGATCCGTAATCAGGACAGCCAGCAGTAAAAGCCAGGCCAAAATCAGAATCGGGTATACCAGTGAGCGATAAAACCGGTACGGAAAATGCCGGCAAAATACCAGCACTACGATACCCAGCACTGAAAAGATTCCCTGCTTGACCAGAAAATAATAATCGGTTTTATATTTTTCCAAAGCCAGGGCCGAACTTGAGCTGTAGATCATTACAATACCGATGCCAACCAGAAAAAGTACGGGAAAAAGCAGCTTGAGATCATAAACCGCCGTCTGGAAATGTTTTGTTGTTTTTCCCGTTTCTTTTTTCATTTTAATTGTTTAACCGCGGCAGTGAACACCTCACCCCGCTGAACGTAACTGCTGAACATATCAAAACTGGCGCAGGCCGGGGATAACAGAACAACATCTCCGGAAACCGCCCTTTGGCCGGCCATGGACACCGCCGCCTGCATATCCGCAGCAAACGCAGGGGCCTGGCCGCCATCTTCCGCCAGGGCAGCAGCTATTTTCCGGCCGCTTTCCCCCATGAGAATCAGATATTTTACATGCCGGCGAACCAGAGAACGAAGCACCGAAAAATCACTGTCTTTGTTGCGGCCGCCCATAATCAATATTACCGGAGCGTTAAAGCATTCAAGAGCTCTGGCTACGGCATCCACATTGGTGGCCTTGGAGTCGTTAATAAAACGGACATCATTGATTGTGGCGATATGTTCCATTCGATGGCTCAGCCCCTTAAATCCGCGCAGGGCCGATCGGATGCCCTTTTCAGTTGCGCCGGCCGCCAGTGCCGCCAGAGATGCTGCGGCAATATTTTCCAAATTGTGCGGTTCGGAGATGTTTATGCCGGCAAGTTCCAGAAAAATTCCGCCTCCGGAGGCAACCCCGGCAGTCTGCGGTGTATCTGCAGCCCCGGGCATACCCCAGTGGACATCTATGAAAATTCCGTCCTTTTGTATTTGAGCCCCCATCTGTTTCTTGTTTTTATTTGCAAAAAACGTTTTTTGGCCTTTGATGTCCTGGGCCATTTTTTCGATCAGCGGATCAAATCCGTTTAAGATCGCAAGGTCTGATTTTTTCTGGTTTTCAAAAATTCTGAACTTTGATCCGGCGTAGGCGGAAAAATCAGGGTAACGGTCCAGGTGGTCCGGATGGATGTTCAGCAGTACGGCAATTTGAGGACGAAAAGTGCAAATCGTGTCCAATTGAAAGCTGCTGACTTCCAGTACAATTCTCTGAGCGTTTGAACCATTATCCGCATAAGCAATCAGGGGGGTACCAATATTACCCCCTGTAAAAACCTGGAAACCGGAACTTTCAAGCATCCGGCCGGTCAATTCGGTGGTGGTGGTTTTGCCGTTGGTTCCGGTAATGGCAATCACCGGCTCCCTGACAAAACGTGCGGCAAATTCCAGCTCACCGGCGACAGGTACACCGCAGGCCAGTGCTCGTTTGATCGGGGCAATGGTATGGGGCACCCCGGGGCTGATAACGATCTGGTCGGCCGTTTCAAAAGACACGGGTTTGTGTTCTCCCAGTTCCAGGTAAACACCCATTTCGCGCAGCTTGGCAGCAGGTTCAGCCAGGTTTTCTTCCGGTGCCATATCCGTCACCGTAACCCGGGCCCCCTGCCGGGCGGCAAAACAGGCCGTTGCAAAACCGGATCTGCCAAGACCCACAACCAGTATTTTTTGATTTGAAAGTTCCATTTTCGATTAGACTGAAGGTTGAAGGTTATTTAGGCTGAAGGTATTTTGTCTATTGGTGGGCACAGCCCACCCTACGATTCTACCTGCTACTTTATTCATCAGTCCGTATTTATAATTCATAATTTTCATTTAACCCCTACCTGAGTTTCAATGTACTCATGGAAATCAGCGCCAGGGTAATGGCGATGATCCAGAACCGGACGATCACTTTGGGTTCGGGCCAGCCTTTTAATTCAAAATGATGGTGCAGCGGCGCCATTTTAAAAATTCTGCGGCCATGTGTGGCCTTGAAAAAGCTTACCTGAAAAATAACCGACAGGGCCTCGATCACGAACAGGCCCCCTACCAGCACAAGGAGGATCTCCTGTTTGGTGATAACCGCAACTGTTCCCAGGGCAGCTCCCAGCGGCAGTGAACCCACATCCCCCATGAAAATCTGGGCCGGATAAGCATTGAACCATAAAAATCCCATCCCAGCCCCGGCCAGAGCACCGCAGAAAACCGCTATTTCCCCGCCGCCGGCAATATAGCTGACCTGGAGATAGCCGGCTATTTTTACATGCCCGGCAATGTAGGCAAAAATCATATAGGTGCCGGCGGCCACAATTACCGGGCCGATGGCCAGTCCGTCCAGTCCGTCGGTCAGGTTGACGGCGTTGGAGGCCCCCACGATCACAAGGGCCGCAAAGAAAATATATCCCCAGTCAAGATTCGGTGAAATATTTTTAAAAAACGGCAGCGTGACACGGGTATCAAAGCCCGGGTTGACATAAACCAGAACCCCGGCCAGAAGGGCGATAACAATCTGCAGGGCCAGCTTGTTGCGGGCACTCAAGCCCTTGCTCTGCTTTTTTATCTGCATCAGGTAATCATCAATAAACCCCACCCCGCTAAAGCCGAGGGTGACCAGTAAAACAATCCAGATAAAATAGTTGGACAGATCGCTCCACAGCAGTGCGGATACAGTCACCGAAGAGATGATCAGTATGCCGCCCATGGTGGGCGTGCCGGCCTTTTTCAGATGGGTTTGCGGTCCATCATCCCGGATATATTGCCTCACCTGCAGGGCCGAAAGTTTTCGGATGACCCAGGGACCCAGAAAAAAACAGATCAGCAGGGCGGTAAGGCCGGCGCAGATGGTCCTGAAGGTAATGTACCGGAATACATTGAAGCCCGAAAAAATAGTGTGCAGCGGATATAGAAAATGATAAACCATTATTTATTTGCCCAGTTCCTGATTTCTCTGACTGTTCTTTCCAGGGCCATTCCCCGGGATCCTTTTACCAGTACCCAGTGGTCCGGGCGCAGGTATTGCTGGAGGTCATTGATGATTTCCGCCTGGCTGCCGATAAAAATATTGCCTGCATCCATGCCTTGTGCAAGGGCACCGTCGGCAATGACCTGTGAAAAAGAACCGGTACTGTAAAGGCGGCCAATCCCTTCACAGGCGGCTTTACCCCCGATTTCAAAATGAAGCGACGTTGCTTGATCGCCGAGTTCAAGCATATCCCCGGCAACCATGATGGCAGGATTTCCGGCAGCCAATACCATAAGGGTCTTTATGGCGGCCGCCATTGAGCCCGGGTTGGCATTGTAGGTATCATCGATAATATTCAGCCCCATGGATGTCTGCATAACATTCATGCGTCCGGACACGGGCTGAAAACTTTCCAGACCGGTTTTGATTTCGTCGGCCGAAAATCCCAGTTGATACCCCACGGCTGCAGCTGCCAGGGCGTTGGCAATCATGAAATCACCATGGACCTGAAGGTCAATACGAATTTCTTCCGCCGGCAGTGCAAGTATAAAAGAATTTTTTCGGTTTGGTGCACCCATGGCTTTGCCCTTGATGTCCGCATTTGCCCCCATTCCGAATAAAAGTACCTCAAGCACCTGTTTTGGGGCCATTTGCAGGGTTCTGGGATCGTCGGCATTTAAAATAATGATCCCCCCCGGTTTGATTTTTTCAAGCAGCTCGGCCTTGGCCTGCATGACGCCGTCGATAGAACCCAGTCCCTCCAGATGGGCCGGCCCGATATTGGTGATAATGCCCATGTCCGGCGAACAGATTTCAGCCAGACGCCGGATCTCTCCGAAATGATTCATGCCCAGTTCCATAACAGCCCATCGATGTGCCGGGGTCAGTTGTAAAAGGGTGAGGGGCAATCCGATTTCATTATTAAAATTATCCTCCGGCACCAGGGTGGCATGGCGCCCGGCAATGACGGCGGTTATCATGGCCCGGGTGGAAGTTTTCCCGTTTGACCCGGTGACGGCAACCACCGAAACATGGGCCCGCTTCCGGTTGAATGCGGCCATATCCCCCAGGGCACGGGTCGTATCATCCACCGCAATACAGACAACACCCTGCTTTTGCCACCGGCTGCAGGGCAGGGTGTCGATTTTATCCCGAGCGGCTACCAGACCGTGAACCCCCGAGTCGATTAAATCAGTGGCAAAACAATGTCCATCATGGCGATCCCCTTCTATGGCAACAAACAAGTCCACGCTCGTGATCGTGCGCGAGTCAATACCGACGCCTCCGAAATTGTGATTTCGTGATCCGGAAACCAGGATGCCTCCGGTAGCATCGAGGACATCCTGAACAGACCATGGGATGAGATTTGTGTTTTTTGCCATTTTTATTATGTAACCCTGCCCCTTTATGTCGCTCAACAGCCATAAAAGGTATTCTGTCTATTTCAACGACCGAAATTTGCCGATCGTTGTTTCAGCCATCCGTTTATCATCGAACTCAATAGCTCGTTTACCGATCACCTGGTAGTTTTCATGACCCTTGCCTGCGATCAGCACGACATCCCCGGAACGTGAAGCCCGGATGCCGATATCAATGGCCCGGCTCCGATCCGCTTCAACAATATATCCTTTTTTGACAAACCCGTTTTGAAGATTGGCCGGCCGGTACACTCCGGAAGCTGTTTTACGGATCCCCTCGACAATCTCGTCAATGATGTCAATAGGGTTTTCCGTGCGGGGATTATCCGATGTAATCACGGAAAGATCACACAACCGGCCTGCGATTTCACCCATTTGGGGCCGTTTTGTACGGTCCCGGTCACCACCGCAGCCGAAAATACAGATAATACGGCATGAAGTGACCGCCCTGATTGCAAGAATTACATTTTCCAGAGCATCCGGCGTATGGGCATAGTCCACATACACAAATCGATTCCAATTGCCGCGGGCAACCGGTTCGAGACGGCCGGGTACATACGGCAAGTTTTCGATCCCCTCCCGGATGGATTCAAGACCCATTTCAAGAGCGATCCCCACGCCGGCGGCACATAGAATATTCTCCAGGTTGTGGCGGCCCACCAGAGGGGAGCTGAATGTCAAAGTTCCGGCAGGAGTATGGATTTTGCCGTCAACCCCTTCAAGTGCGTGGGAGATGTCTGCCGGCCGGATTACGGCACCTTCTCGACTGCCCGCTCCAATGCACTGCATATCAAGTATCCCCAGCAGGTCCCGTCCCTTTTCATTATCGATGTTGATGACTGCACGGGCCCTGTTTTTTTTTGGCCCCCGGTTTAAAAATGTGGTAAACAGCCTCTTTTTGCACTGCCAGTAGGCATCCATGTTTCTATGGTAATCCAGATGATCCTGGCTCAGGTTCGTAAATACGCCGACATCCAGGTAGCAGGCGCAGATACGCAAAAGATCGATGGCATGGGATGAAATTTCCATAACCACATGCGTTACGCCGCATACCAGCATTTCAGACAGGATACGCTGAATATCCAGAGATTCCGGAGTGGTGACGGGATTAGGGTAGATTCTGCCGTCATAATGATAGTCAATGGTGCCGATAAGGCCCACCTTGTGCCCGGCTGCGGCAAGGATGCTTTCAACCAGGTAGGCGGTGGTGGTTTTGCCGTTGGTGCCGGTGATGCCGATGATACACAGGCGTTCAGACGGCCGGCCGAAAAAGGCGCTGGATATGCCGCCCAGGGCCTTGCGTGTGTTGGAAACGGTGACAGCGGTGGTGTTACGGGGTATTGTTTTTTGAGTCAGTATCGCCGCTGCGCCCCGTGCCAGGGCATGGTCGATAAAATTATGGCCGTCGGCCGCAAGGCCGGGTACGGCTGCAAACAGACCACCGGGAGTGACCTCTTGGGCCCGGTAGTGAATGGATCGGATATCCGGGTCATGGGCGATGGAAAGGGCCGGGTGACAGATAGGCGTTTCATCTATCAGTGGCTGGGCGGTTTTAAGCAGATTTGAAAGTTTCATCCCCTCATCTCCCCTGTTTGAGCGGCCCTTAGGGGCGTTTCCGGTTTCTGAAACGGGATATTCAGGTAGTTCAGGGATTCTTCGGCAATTTTTTTGAATACCGGGGCAGCCACAATACCGCCGTAATGTTGTTTCTCCGGTTCATCGACAATTACCAGAATGGTCAGCTCGGGGGCTCGGGCCGGTGCAAAACCGACAAAGGAAGCAACATATTTCCTCTTGGAATATGCCCCGGTGCGGTCGACCTTTTGCGCGGTACCGGTTTTGCCGCAAACCGTATAGCCATCCAGTGCGGCCTGTACGCCGGTGCCGCCGCTGGTGGTGACGGTCTGCAGGATTCTTCTCACCGTACGGGCCGTTTCCGGCGAAACAACCCGCCGGACTTCCCGGGGCGATATATTTTTAACCAGTCGTCCGTTTTGATCGGTTACGGCCTGGACAATATAGGGTTTCATCAGTATGCCGTCGTTGGCAATAGCCGAAACAGCGGTCGCAAGCTGTACAGCCGATACCGCCAGGCCCTGACCAAAGGCAATGGCACCGGCATCGATGCCTGACCATTGTTTCCATGAAGACAGGCTCCCGGCTGTTTCTCCGGGACAGTCAATGCCTGTCTTGCGGCCGAAACCGAAATCTCGTAACGTTTTATAGAGAACTTCCGGGCCGATGCTCCGGCCCACCTTGACGGCCCCGATATTGCTCGAATATTTTACGATCTGCTGCAGAGAAAGCCAGTCATGGGCATGGGTATCATGGACCGTGTGTTTGCCAATTCTGAATGAACCGTTTTCACAGAAAAATATGGTATTGGAGGTGCAGGTCCTGGATTCGATGGCGGCAGCGGCACTGAATATCTTCATGGTGGAGCCCGGTTCAAACGGATCGGTTATGGCCCGGTTGCGCCACAGCCCTTTATCATAGCCGGCAAAGGCATTGGGATTGAACCTTGGACACTGCGCCAGGGCCAGGATGGCGCCACTCCGGGGCACCATGACAATGGCCATGCCTGAACGGGCGGAAAAACGGGCAACGGCTTCCTGCAGTGCATTTTCCGCAATATACTGAATATTCCGGTCGATGGTCAGGACCAGGTTGTCACCACCGTTACTGACACGGCTCTCTTTTTCCGCATCAAAGCCGCGTCCCAGGGCGTCTTTCAGGACCGTTACCTTGTGGGTCGGACCTTTTAGATAATTTTCATAACGATATTCAAGGCCTTCCAGCCCGCGCCCTTCGGTTCCGGAAAAACCCAGGACCGATGCGGCCAGGCCGCGATTGGGATAAAACCGGCCATAGGCCGGGATAAAATCGATTCCCGTAATTTTCAGGGCCGATACCGCCTTGCGTTCCCTGGGTGTGACCTGTCGTTTGATCCAGACAAAAGATCGTTTGGATGCCAGTTTGCGCTTTACAGCCCCATGGTTGAGATTAAGTGCTTTGGCCAGGACTGCGGCGGTCTGGACGGGATTTGGAATCATCCGAGGGTAAGCGGCAATCGAGGTAGTGTCGATGCTGATCGCCATTTCAATATGGTTTGCGTCATATATGGTTCCGCGGCGACCGTGTCTCACCAGGTCCAGTGTGTATTGGTCGGCAGCTTTGCGGGATAGCCAGGAAGTGCGGAAAATTTGCAGATAGGCGGCTTTGGTGCCGATGGCCCCGAAAAGCATGGTGAAAACGATGCCGATCAGAATCAGGCGTACTCGGATATGTTTTTTTTCGACGGCAGTCATGGAATAATAATCGTCTGTTCCGGTTTCGGGGTAATCAGCCCCAATTGTTCTCTGGCAATACGGGCAATCCGTTGCGGAGATTTCAGCCGAGCCAGTTCGATTTTCAGGTTATTTCGGATGGCCAGTTCCTCCTTGTGATCGGCAGTAGCGTTGGATATCTCATAGCCGACCCGGGTGCACTGAACCCGACACCAAGTATAGGAATAAAGCTCGACCATAAACAGCGCCATGAAAACGATCCAGACCCATGTATAACTCTGATGCTTGGAAGATTTTAGCTTTTTGGGCGCCATCGGGAACCTTTAAATTTTTTCAGCAGCTCTCAATTTTGTTGATCGTGCCATCCGGTTTTCTCGAATCTCCGCATCTGTGGGGCGGACAGTCCGGCGTGTCAACACACGCATTGTCTTTTGCTTGTTGCAGACACATTGGGGGAAATCCGGCGGACAGATGCATGCGTTTTCCATATTCTTCAGACTGTGTTTGACAATCCTGTCTTCCAGCGAATGAAACGACAACACGCACAGACGTCCGCCGGGCGTGAGTAGATCTGCGGCAGCCTGCATAAATGCATCGAGCCTTTCAAGTTCTTTGTTGACGGCAATTCTCAGCGCCATAAACGTACGTGTGGCCGGATGAATCCGGTGCTTTGCCCCTGCTCCGATCGGAACGACACTGCATATCAGTTCCGCCAGTTGTCTGCTGGTGGTGATCGGCGCCTGTTGTCTTACGGCTATGATTTTGCGGGCGATTTTTCGTGACATACGCTCTTCTCCGTATTGCCGGAGAATTCGGGCAAGTTCTTTTTCCGGCATACTGTTGATCAGATCCCCGGCACTGGTTGAAGAACGGATGTCCATTCGCATGTCCAGGGGCTCATCTTTAAGAAAACTGAAACCCCGGCCGCTGGATTCAAGCTGATGAAGTGAGAGCCCGAGGTCGAGAAGAATACCGTCCACGGCCAAGATATCTGATTGTGCAAGAAGCTCGGGAAGCCGGATAAAATTTGCATGAAAAAGGCGGACGCTATTTTTAAACGGCCGTAATACCTCACGGGCATTTTGAATCGCATCAAGGTCCTGATCCAGACCGATAAGCCGGCCTTCGGGCATGATTCGCGACAATATGGCGAGGGTATGCCCACAGCCGCCGAGAGTGCAATCGACATAAATTTTTCCCGGTCGACAGTCCAGATATCCGAGCACTTCATCAAGCATGACGGGAATGTGATGATAAGACATAGAATCAGAGTCCTAACTGTGCAATTTCGTTTCTGACCTCCTCATTTTTAAAATCTTCGTCCAGATTCGCACGCTCCGCATCCCATTTTTCTCGGGACCAGATTTCAAATATTTTCAATACGCCGACCAGCACGATTTCTTTTTTCAAGTCGGCATATTCTCTCAGGCTTGGCGGAAGTAAAATGCGATCCTGTTTATCGCAGGAGCAATCAAAGGCCCCTCCGATAAACACTCTTCTAAAACGGCGCATGGTATCGCTGGTCCGGGCCAGGGAAAGTATCTTGTTTTCCACATTTTGCCATTCGGCATAAGGATACGCAACCAGACTGCCGTCAAATGTGGAAACCATGACGCCTTTACGGTTTTCGGTTTTTATGGCATCCCGAAACCGGGCAGGAATGATAACCCTTCCTTTAATATCGATTTTATGATATGAACTGCCCCGAAACATAGTCCACCTTTATCCACTTTAATCCACTTTATAGGTATAAAAAGCGTATTTTGACAAAAGTGTCAAGAAAAAAACCGAAAATTATCATTTTTTCTTAATAATTCATAAAAATTAAACTCAATATACGCAATATCTTGGAAAACAGGTGCAAATAAAAATATTTGAAATTGGAAATTCAGGACCCGCAATCTGTCCCCTGCAAACTGTTGTGACTGGATACTGCCTATCCGGATTTCGTTTAAGGTTCCGGGCAAAGCTTGACAGCAGTGTCATCATTTTTCTATAATCAATCATTACAAACAACGGGGTTGCAGCAGCGAAAAAACGGGGAACCATGATAAAAAAAAGTTACGGCACGACCGCGCCACTGCTGATCGGCGAACTGCTGGTCAAAGAAGGTTATTTAAAAAAAGAGGATATTGATGCTGCACTGAAAATCCAGCAAAAGGAAGCCGAGGCGGCCAAACTTCCCATGGGGGAAACCCTGATCCGCAAAAAACTGATTTCTCCTGAAGACCTGCAGATGCTGCTGGGACACCCCGACCTGCGCAAGGATATCGAAATTCTGGCCATTGAAAAAGGCCTGATCAATCAAAAACAGATGGACGAGGCACGCCTTGCCCGGCGAAAAACAGAACAGACGGGAAATGCACTGGTGCGGCTGGGGTCTATTTCAAGGGATGATCTGGATAGCCTGATCGAACAGGAACGCGGCGGTATTCAACTGGGAGATCTGGCCCGTAAGCTGAATATGATCAGCGATACCGAACTTAAGGAAACCCTTACCGGTAAAAATTTTCAAAGGACCATCGGCGAGATTGTTTGCGATATGGGTCTCATCAGCTCCATTGATCTCGGCCGGGTACTTAAAAAATACCGCAAACAGTTGAAAATCGGGGAAATTCTTCTGAGACAGGGTGTTATTGATGAGGGGCAGTACCAGGAAGTCACTCAGGAGCAGATTCACAGCACCGACCCTTTGGGCCGAATCATGATCGACAAGGGGTTTGTTTCCCATGAGCAGCTCTGTGCGGCCCTTTCGCGCCAGTATAATATTCCATTTAAAAAATTTGTCGGGTTTCAGTTCAGCGAAAAATCAAAAAAAGAACTGATCAAAACCGTCGGTTTGAAGTTTGCAGAAAAAAATCTGATGCTGCCCCTGGGCCTTAAAGATCGACGAATCAAACTGGCCGTCACCAATCCTGCCGACATACTGGATAACCAGGACCTGTTGCCGTTGTTTTCACGTTTCAAAGTCGACCTTGTGCTGGTTACGGAAGAAAATTTTTATAACCTTTTCAGGACGTTATACGGAAAAAGCATAAAAAGTTTCAGGGTTGCCGATGAAAAAAAATCCCTGCAGGAAGATGTTGATCTTGTTGATATCGATCTGCAGCAGGAGGATATCAAAGACGGCAAGACCAACCTGTACGGGGTTTCCGATATGGAAGCCAAACAGGTAGTCGATTATATCATCAAGTTCGGCATCATCAATAACGCCAGTGATATTCATATCGAACAGGATCGTTCCGGTGCCAGACTGCGCTATCGTCTCGACGGTGTTTTGCAGAACGCTCAACCGGAATGGCTGGATAAAAAGGTTCAGGAGGTGATCGGCGCTATTATTTCGCGGATTAAAATCATGTCCGACCTGGATATTGCCGAACGGCGGCTGCCCCAGGACGGCGTATTTCGAATCAACTATCTGGACAGAACCAGCCGGCAGCGCTTTGACCTTGATTTCAGAGTGGCTACCTGCCCGGCCATTGTCGGCGAGAATGTCACTATTCGTATTCTTGATTCCCGCAAGGCCAGGGTCGGGCTGGATAAGCTGAACCATTCACAGCATATTATAGACCCTGTGAAGCGGTTTCTTAAAAGTGCGGCCGGGATGGTACTGGTGTCGGGCCCTACCGGCAGCGGGAAATCATCCACCCTTTACGGTGCACTCCAGTATGTTTATAATCCGGGCATTAAAATTATCACAGCCGAGGATCCCATTGAATACAACTTTCCGGGGATCATGCAGACTCAGATAAAGCCCAAAATCAACCTGACTTTTGCCAGGCTCCTGCGTTCTTTTTTGCGGCTTGATCCGGATGTTATCTTCATCGGTGAGATACGCGATGAAGAAACAGCCCGGATTGCCTTTGATGCGGCCCAGACCGGACATTTGCTGTTGAGTACTATTCATACGAATGATGCGGTCAGTTCCATTACCCGGCTTCTGGATCTGAATATCGAGCAGAATCAGATTGCTTCCGGTCTCATGGGGGTTCTGGCCCAGCGGCTGGTAAGAAGGGTGTGTGATGTCTGTGCAAGGGAATACCGGCCGGTGAAGGAGGAATGGAGCATTCTGTTTGACACCTACCCGGAGCATTTGACATTTTACAAGGGAATTGGCTGCAAGGCCTGTAATTTTACAGGATACCGGGGGCGTACCCTGATTTCGGAACTGCTGGAAATTACCCGGGAAATTGCTCGTGCCCTCAGCAGGGGGGCCATTGAAAATGAAATTAAGCGACTGGCCCTCAATGCCGGTATGCGGACCATGATTGATGACGGCCTGCTGAAAATGGGGCAGACAACCCTTTCCGAGATTATCCGGGTAGTACCCATTGAGCTGATCAAGGAATTTAAATCCAGAACGGCCGGTCAAGAGGTGGCCGCCCTGCCGGAAGAACAGCCCGGGCCTGATGGGACAGCGGAAACCATAAAAATAGATACCGCGGTGGTTATTTCCGATCCTGTGGCCGATGCACCGGCCATCGATCGGCTGTACGAGGATTACGAGTTCTTGAACAAAAGCGTGATTCTCTCCCCGGACAGATCCGATCCAGTTCTTTTCAAAGCATTTATTGCTAAAATTTATCAAAAAATCTGCACACGGTTTAGTTGCCGTCAGGTAAATTTTTCTTTACGGCCCGGAACGGGGCGGGTGGACATACTGGCCGGACCGGCAATACCTGTCCGGACGGAGAGCTTCCGGCCGAATGGAAACCGTTGAATGACAGGGCCGCAACCCGGCAGGTAAAAAAATGACGCTGTTTGAAGCATCTAAAAAAAAATTGCAACCGGACTCTCAAACCATATGGCAACCGGGCAGCGTGAGCCTTGAATCTCCGGCAGGACGGATCCGAAAAATTTCTAAAAACCTGTTTGAGAATGCACACGGCAGTCATGACTGGGACCATACCCTTCGGGTTGTCCGCTTGTGCGAGCGAATCGGTCTCAGGGAGGGGGCCGATATGCAGGTACTCCGGATTGCCGCCTATCTGCATGATATCGGTCGGTGTGAACAGGATTCGTCCAATGGGACGATCTGCCATGCCCACCTGGGCGCCCAGATGGCCCGCCCCCTGATAAAGGACCTGGAGCTGACCGATGAGCAGAAAAATAATATTATCCATTGTATCCAATCTCATCGTTTTCGGGGTGACGAGAAGCCATGTACTCTGGAAGCCAAAGTTCTTTTTGATGCGGACAAGATAGACGCCATCGGTGCAGTGGGCGTGGCCCGGGCCTATCTTTTTGCAGGCGAACTGGGGGCCCGGCTGCATAACCCGGATGTCCGGGTGGAAGATACCCTGTCCTATTCAAGGGAAGACACAGGATACCGTGAATTCAAGCTGAAATTGAGTAAAATCAGGGACAGGATGCTGACGGAAGAGGGACGTCGACTGGCTGCCGGACGTCACGATTTTATGAACGTTTTTTTTCAGCGTTTTTTAGACGAATATGCCGGGAAATGCTGACAGATGGGCACGCTTCGCTTTGCCCATCCTGCGAATAATTTGTGATTTCAAGGTTACTGGTTTTGGAGTTTGTCATTAACATTTAAAAAAAGGAGGAATCAGCGGCATCATATCAAACCAATGCCGCCGGCAACGCTTATGGGCATTAACATAGTAGAAAAAATCGATGACAAGGTGAAAGTCGGGCATGTTCTGGTCAGTGTTTCGGACAAAAAAGGTCTGGATATGTTTATTCCCCGGATGATAGAATTGAATCCGGATATACAATTTTTTTCCACCGGCGGAACCTTTGCCAGGCTCCTGGATATTCTGGGCGTCAGAGCAGATACCTGCCTGACAAGGGTGTCGGAGTATACGGGCCAGCCGGAAACCCAGGGCGGGCTGGTCAAAACGCTTGATTTTCGAATCTATCTGGGACTGCTGACTGAAACTTACAACAACGCACACCAGCAGGATCTGAAACGGACAGGCAGCGTGGCCATAGATATGGTTGTCGTCAATCTGTATCCTTTCAAAGAGACCATTGCCAAACCGGAGGTAACCGTTGAACAGGCCCGGGGAAACATTGACATAGGGGGACCATGCATGATCCGGGCATCGGCCAAAAATTTCATCCGCGTGGCATCGGTGGTGGATCCGTCCGATTACATCAGGGTGTTGACCGATATGGAGGCCAATCATGGCATGACTTCCCTTGATCTGCGGTTTCATCTGGCCCGCAAAGCCTTTGAGCATACAGCGGCCTATGACCGGACCATTGCCGATTTTCTGATGGCTGAGAAATATGGCGCAGTGAGGGAATGCTATCGAAAGGCTGAAGGAGTTTAGGCTAATCAGCCTTCCGTCTAAATAACCATTTACCAATGCAAAACATAAAATCCAAACAAAGAGATATAAACATGGCTGAAGATCTGAAAAAAATGTACAAAACCATCATGGACGATCATTTTCCGTCCCGGATGGAAATCAGTTTTATTGACAACGACAATCGCCAGACCCTTGCCTATGAAAAGGTTGTCTGGACCATCGATAATGTTAACAAGGGGCTGCGGTACGGAGAAAATCCCGGACAGGAGGCTGCCCTGTACCGAATGGTCAACGGCAATCTGGTGCTGGGAGAAACCAGAATGATTCAGCCGGGCCAATACCTGGCTTCGGACATAGAACTGCTGCAATCCGGAAAGCATCCGGGTAAAACTAATCTGACGGATGCGGATAATTCCTTGAATATTCTCAGGTATTTTACAGATAAACCCACTGCAGTGATCGTCAAGCATAACAATCCCTGCGGCGTGGCCCAGTCCGATACCCTGGGCGATGCCTATATCATGGCCAATATGGCCGATCGGGTGGCGGCCTTTGGCGGTTGTATTGCCCTGAATCGGCCGGTGGACAGGGACACGGCTGCGGCCATTTCCAACCAGTACGCCGAGGTGGTGGTGGCGCCTGATTTCGAAGAGGGAGCCATGGATATTTTTGCCCGCAAGAAAAACCTGCGGGTGATCCGCATTGATAATATTCACCGGTTGCAGCAGTTTGTCGGCCAACGCTGTGTGGAATTCAAAAGCCTCATCGACGGCGGAATCGTGGCCCAGTGGTCCTTTGTTCCTGCGGCCCGATTTAAAGAGGATTTAAAACCGGCCCGATGCGAATACAAGGGCCGGACCTACGAGATCGACCGGCAACCCACTGAAAAAGAGTACCAGGACCTGCTGTTCGGCTGGATGGTGGAGGCCGGGGTCACGTCCAACTCCGTGATTTATGTGAAGGACCTGGTCACCGTTGGCATCGGCACCGGCGAACAGGACCGTGTCGGCGTGGCTGAGATTGCGCGTGACAAAGCCTATCGCAAACTGGCCGACCGGTATTGTTTTGAGCAGCACAAAATTGCCTATAACGAACTTCAGGACCCGGAACAAACAAAAGAAATCGATGCCCGGGTAGATGCGGAAAGAGGCGGTTTGATCCATGCTGCAATGGTCAGTGATGCATTTTTCCCATTCCGGGACGGGGTGGATGTGGGTGTCCGGGAAGGCATCTCCAGCGTGATTCAACCGGGGGGGTCCACCAATGATTACCAGTCCATCGAGGCCTGCAACGACGCCGGTGTTGCCATGGTTTATACGGGCCAGCGAAGTTTCAAACATTAATGGTGTCGTAAATGATTTCCTTCATCAGCTTGTTTGTGACGTGATCGTCATCAATAACAAGTATTTTTGCCATACCCATTGATCCTTGGAAATGTTGGTTTTCGGGGTTGCAGGTTGTAAGTTGCAGGTTCCCACCGTGGCAAATAAAACAGACAAGATAGCCACAGAGGCACGGAGGGCACGGAGGTTTTGAGTTTCAAATTATTTACGCTCTATCGAGTACACTTTTGAATATGTCCAGTGCGCGACGAATATTTCCGGCACTGATCTCATAGTGGACCACCGCCCGGATACGCTCCCCATCCATTGGAATCGGCAATACCCGAACGCCTTCCAGGTCCAGTTTCTCTGCAAGTGCCGATGCTGTCAGATCTTTTTTTTGGACTGAAAAAAATACAAGATTGGTTTTGACCCGGTCCACGTCAATTAAGATTCCGTCCATGGTCGCCAGCCCCAGGGCAAAGGCCCGGGCATTGGCATGATCCTCGGTCAGTCGATCCACCATTTCCGTTAAGGAGACGATTCCGGCAGCCGCCAGTATTCCGGTTTGCCGCATGCCGCCCCCGAGCAGCTTTCGGGCACGGCGTGCCCGGGCGATAAAACCTTCGGATCCGCAGACCATGGAGCCGGCCGGAGCGGCCAGTCCTTTGCTCAGGCAAAAGCTGATGGAATCCGCATCGCTGATAAGATCACCGACTGTGGCTTGCAGGGCCGCCGCGGCATTGAAAATTCTGGCCCCGTCAATATGCAGCTTCAAATCATTGTTGTGGGCGATTTTGGCAACGCTCTGAATGTATGGCCTGTCAATGGGCGATCCAAAGCAGCGGTTGTGCGTATTTTCAAGCACAATGAGCCGGGTGCTG
Source organism: uncultured Desulfobacteraceae bacterium (assembly GCA_964418755.1). Taxonomy (GTDB): domain Bacteria; phylum Desulfobacterota; class Desulfobacteria; order Desulfobacterales; family 4572-123; genus 4572-123. The sequence continues at coordinate 13,252 of CAYQNS010000002.1, read as the reverse complement.
GGGAAATGGATGTTATCCTGACGAATGGCATCCGTAAGGTCTTTGAGATCGATGGTGCCATCCTCTTTGTTGGGCACGATCCGGGGATGAATCCCCCCCACCGCGGCGCTGCCGCCCTGTTCGTAATAAAAAATATGAGACTGGTCCCCCAAAATCATTTCATCCCCCCGGCCACAATGAGCCAACTGGCTGACCAGGTTGCCCATGGTGCCGCTGGTGACGAACAGAGCGGCCTCTTTGCCGGTCATTTCCGCTGCCATCTCTTCCAGGCGGTTTACCGTCGGATCTTCACCAAACACATCGTCACCGACTTCTGCCGATGCCATGGCCTGCCGCATGGCATCTGTGGGCCGGGTAACGGTGTCTGAGCGCATGTCAATAATATGCATACTACACTCCTGTTGTTTCGGTTATGGCTCGTTGGTTTTATAGATATCCCCTAAAATACTCATAGCCTATTAGTAATACTTGAAATTTGAATATTTCGCAAGTACTAATACCCTAAGCCGGATAAACCCGCCAGAGGCGGATAAGCCGGAAAATTACAAATTATAAGCACCAAAAGACAAACAAATTCCAATATCTAAATCTCAAAGAAGAGCCAAAGCAAATTATTTGCCCACACATAGCTTGGAGGTATTTTGATTTTTCTCTATTTTGAAATTTGGGATTTTAATCATTGTGATTTATTTTCTGACATAAAAATATGAATTTTAGAATTTAGATACTAAAGAAAACCGTGAAGCTGCAAGGTGATTATTCAAAAAACGATGCCGGTGCGGTTAAAAAAATACTTGACAGAGATTTTAATAAATGTCACCGTTACTGCAACATTCATAAAAAAGGCAGATATGAAAACAGACAGGCACATAATTTGTAATTCAGATATAAAACGCTGGTGGTGGCAGGCCAACTCCGACGGGCATGCCGGCGCCAAAGTATTTGTGTAGTTTGTAAAATAATAGAATAATACTTTTTGGGATCGTGGGCCGCCCAAGGCCCGCGATCCTTTTTTATTTTTTTAAGAGTCGTGGAAATATCCACGGCTCTTTTTTTATGGATAAATTGCTTATTAAGGCAACTATCTATGAAAAACTACGGGTTGCAATAGCAACACAGGAGAAAAAAACAATTATGCTGCTGAATCAATTTCCGGTCAAGGAGCGATTTTGCCGGCTGGCTGAAAAATTTAACGTTATTCCGGTATGTACTGAAATTCTTGCCGATACCCTGACACCGGTGGCCCTGTTGAAAAAATTTTATACCGGACAAAATCCGGTGTTTTTGCTGGAAAGTGTCGAAGGCGGGGAAAGATGGGGCCGTTACAGCTTTCTGGGTGTTTCCGCGCACTGCCACATCCGGGTGTATGCCGACCGGGTAGAAATAGAGGATAAAAACAGCCTTAGGCAGGTACCCCACAATGGTGATCCGCTAAAGGTTTTGAAAAGCCAGATGGACAAATTCCAGCCGGCTGACATGCCGGAACTGCCGCGTTTCTGGGGCGGTATGGTGGGCTACCTGAGCTATGAGATGGTCGGTTTTTTTGAGCCGCTGCCGGGCATATCAACAGATGATAAAGCCCTGGCCCGATTTATTATTCCCGATGAGCTGATTATTTTCGACAATATCCGAAACACCCTGACGGCCGTCGTGATTGGGTTTACCGATGATCAAATTTCTGATGAACAGACATATGAAAACGCCCGCATGCGGGCAGGTGCCCTGCTGGCAAAAGCAGATCGCCCCCTGCTCGAAACAACGGATACCGATGCCGAATTTGAATACAAATTGACCGGAATTGATACGGCGCCTGCCTTTCGTTCTCAAGTGGAGCAGGTAAAGGAGCATATACGGGCAGGAGATGTAATTCAGGCGGTTGTTTCCCAGGCATTTGTCTGCGATCAACTGCCGGATTTATGGATGCTCTATCGGGCCCAGCGCTATATCAACCCTTCTCCCTATATGTATTTCATGCATCTGGAAGAAACCGCCCTGGTGGGCTCCTCACCGGAAACCATGGTGCGCCTTGAAAACAATGTGGCTGTCCTGCGGCCCATTGCAGGGACCCGTCCCAGGGGCGACAGTGAACAGGCCGACCGTGCGCTGGCCAGTGATCTGCTGGCCGACGAGAAAGAGCGGGCCGAGCACCTCATGCTGGTGGATCTGGGGCGCAATGATCTGGGACGCGTGGCAAAAACCGGGACTGTTCAGGTGACCGAACTGATGGTGGTGGAGAGGTATTCACACGTCATGCACCTGGTATCCAATATCTGCTGTGATCTGCGATCCGACTACGATGTCTGGGATCTTCTGCGGGCGACATTTCCGGCCGGAACCCTGACAGGCGCACCCAAGGTCAGAGCCATGGAAATTATTGCAAAACTTGAAAAAGGACCGCGCGGGCCCTATGGGGGTGCAGTGGGCTATATTTCTTTTAACGGGAACATGGACCTGGCCATTACCATCCGCACCGCCTGTGTTGAAGAGGGCCGGCTCACCGTGCGCGCCGGAGCCGGTATCGTGGCGGATTCCGAACCTGAGAAAGAAAGAATCGAGACGGTAAATAAAGCCATGGCCCTGCAGCGAGCTCTGGAGTTGATGCAGTTAAAGCCTGTTAAGGAGACATTTAAATGATTGTTATGATAGATAATTACGATTCGTTCACCTACAACCTGGTCCAGTATTTCAGGCAGTTGGGAGCCGAGGTCCGCATCTTTCGCAACGATGCAATATCCATTCAACAAATTGCTGATCTGAATCCGAGTGGAATCGTAATTTCACCGGGGCCGGGCCGGCCGGACAGCGCGGGAATTTCTCTTGCCGTGATACATTTTTTTTCAGGGAAGGTGCCGATTTTCGGGGTGTGTCTGGGGCACCAGACCATTGCCGCTGCATTCGGAGGACAAATTGTGGCGGCCGGGCGGTTGATGCACGGCAAAACCTCAACCATTACTGCGGACGGCAGGAATCTGTTTCAGGGGATCGGCAAACCGTTTCAGGCCATGCGCTATCACAGCCTGGCGGTTTCGCGGGAAAATTTCCCCGATGACCTGGAGATCAGCGCCCGGTCCGAAGATGGTGAAATCATGGGGCTCCGCCATCGGTGCCACTGTACGGAGGGTGTTCAGTTTCACCCGGAATCGATCATGACCCCTCTGGGCAAACGGCTGCTGCGCAATTTTCTGAAAATCGCCGGGGAATACGGATCCGAGAGGGGAGGTAAGCCGGAATAAAAAAGGTCTCACACAGGCGCAAAGACTTTATGGGTAATTAAAGACTATAGATAAGGAAGGTAAACCATGTTTAAAGAAAACTTAAGCAGAATCATCAACGGAGAAAATCTGAATGAAGAGCGGATGGCACAGATGATCAACGAAATCCTGTCGGGCAATGCAACCGATGCTCAGATCGGCGCCTTCATGGGAGCCCTGGCTACCAAGGGAGAAACTTTCGGGGAACTGGCCGGGGCGGCTCTGGCCATGCGCCGTAAGGCGACGAGAATACAGACAACCTCTTCCGTGGTGATGGACACCTGCGGCACAGGGGGCGACAGGGCAAAAACGTTTAACATTTCAAGTACCACCGCCTTTGTGCTTGCCGGCTGCGGTGTGACGGTGGCCAAGCACGGCAATCGTTCTGTTTCCAGCCAATGCGGCAGTGCCGATCTCCTGGAAGCGCTGGGGGTAAAGCTGAATGTTGATCCGGAAATTGTCGAAGAAGCCATTGGCCAGATCGGCATCGGCTTTTTGTTTGCCCCCCTTTATCATGGCGCCATGCGGTTTGCCGCCAATGCCCGTAAGCAGGTCGGGCTGCGCAGTATTTTCAACATGCTGGGCCCCTTGACCAATCCGGCCGGGGCCAATTGCCAGCTTTTGGGTGTTTATGCGCCGGAACTTACGGAAATGTTTGCCCATGCCCTGAAGCAGTTGGGTTCAAAAAGCGCCATGGTGGTTCACGGACATGACGGGTTGGATGAAATTTCCGTTTGCGCGCCCACTCGTATCACCGAACTTAAAAATAATGTCATCCAGACCTATGACATCAATCCGGAACAGTTTTTCGGGCAACTTGCCGATTCAACCGACCTTACCGGGGGCTTACCTGGAGAAAATGCCCAAATTACCCGCAAAATACTTGACGGTGAACCCGGACCCCGGCGGGATGTGATCCTTCTCAACACTGCAGCGGCCCTTATTACAGCAGGCCTGGCCACGGATTTTCAGCAGGGAATCGGTATGGCCGAAAGGGCTATAGACACCGGGGCCGGGGGTGCCAAACTGGAAGCACTGATCGACTACACCCAAACCAATGGATAGGATATGGATTTTTTAACACGCATTGTTGAATACAAAAAAGAAGAGATCGCGACGGCCAAAACGCGTATTCCCGAATCCGGGCTCCGGGAAAAAAGCCGGCATATTCAAAACAAGCGTTCTTTTCGGCAAAAACTCGCCATGCCGGATCATAGCGGGGTGAATATTATTGCCGAAATTAAGCGGGCATCCCCTTCAAAGGGTATCATCTGCGCGGGTCTGGATGCTGCCCGTCAGGCTGCGGCTTATGAAGAGGGCGGTGCGGCCGCCATATCCGTGCTGACCGACCGGCATTTTTTCAACGGCAGTCCGTCCGATCTTGCAGCGGCCCGCCAGGCAACCACCCTGCCGGTGCTGCGTAAGGATTTTTTGATTTCATCCTACCAGATTTTCGAATCAGGTGCACTGGGTGCCGATGCCGTTCTTCTGATTGTCAGGATTCTTTCGGAAAGTCAGTTGCACGACTATCTGGCACTTTGCCGGGAACTAAAACTGGATGCGTTGGTGGAAGTCCATTGCCGGGAGGATCTTGATACGGCTTTACGTGCCGGGGCACACCTGATCGGAATCAATAACCGCAACCTGACCTCCTTTGAAACGGATACGCAAACGGCTGCTACACTTGCATGCGAACTTGGACCGGACCAGGTGGCGGTTGCCGCCAGCGGCATCTGCGATCGAAAGGATATAGAAAACGGCCTCAAGGCGGGAATCTACAATTTTTTGATCGGTGAAAGCCTGGTGCGGGCCTCTGATCCGGCAGCCATGCTGCAAGTCCTGAAAGGGGTAAAAGCAACATGAAGGTATTCTATCTATTTGGTGGGCAGAGCCCACCCTACGATGTTTGAGTGCCATGCCGTAAAATAGAAATCGCACCCTTGAGAACAAAGGATTCCTGATGAACATCGATCATAACCCAACAAACAACATGGATACCCCCCAGGTCAAGATCTGCGGTCTGACCCGCGTGGAAGAAGCAAAGGCCTGTGCCGCACTGGGGGCGGCGGCCGTGGGGTGTGTGTTCTTCCCGGCCAGTCCCCGGTATGTAGAAGATGACCAGGCCCGGGCCATCTGCCTGGCCCTGCCGCGGCATGTCCGGTCAGTGGGGGTGTTTGTGGATGAATCCTTTTCCCGGATTATGGGTAGGGTCAAACATTGCCGCCTTCAGGCAATTCAGCTTCATGGCCGTGAATCACCCCAGCTTGCATCGCGCCTTGCTGCGGAAGGATTGCTGGTGATAAAGGCCCTGTGGATCGACGGTTATCCCTCCCTGGAAAATGCGGCCGGATATCCGGCCGCGGCATTTCTGGTGGAAGGTCGCCGGGGGAAACTTCCCGGTGGCAATGCTATAGAATGGAACTGGCGGGCCGCGGCCGGACTGGACAAAAATTTTCCCCTGATCGTGGCCGGGGGACTTACGCCTGAAAACGTCATGCAGGCGGCTGAACAATCCGGGGCATGGGCTCTGGATGTCAGCTCGGGAGTTGAATCGAGTCCCGGTTGTAAGGACCTTGACCGGGTCAGGGAATTTTTAATTCAAGCGGCTCGCTGCCGTACAAAGAAAAAACAATGGAGAATTTTCTGATGCAACCAATCAAAACAGAGTTTACCACAGATCAAAGACCGGATTTCAAGGGCCATTTCGGACCATACGGAGGGCGTTATGTAGGGGAAACCCTGATGCCGGCCATTCTGGAACTGGAGCAGGCATATGAAAAAATATCTCCTGACCCGGCCTTTCAAGAGGAGTTGGCATACCTGTTGCGAAACTATGCCGGACGTCCCACCCCGCTGTATCATGCCCAAAGGTTGAGTACCGATCTTAAGGGGGCGGCCATATTTCTTAAAAGAGAGGATTTGGCCCACACCGGAGCCCATAAAATCAACAATACCCTGGGCCAGGGATTGCTGGCCCGCTGGATGGGCAAAAAAAGACTGATCGCGGAAACCGGTGCGGGGCAGCATGGTGTGGCCACTGCGACCACTGCGGCCCTGTTCGGGATGCAGTGCTGTATCTTCATGGGCCAGGAAGATATCCTCCGCCAGGCCCCCAATGTCCGGAGGATGAAGCTTCTGGGGGCGGAAATTGTTCCGGTTTTTTCAGGCACCGCCACACTGAAAGACGCCATGAATGAAGCCATGCGCGGCTGGGTCGGTGAGATCGAAAACACATTCTATGTGATCGGCTCGGTGGCTGGCCCTCACCCCTACCCCATGATGGTGCGTGATTTTCAGAAAATCATCGGCATCGAGGCCAGACAGCAGATCCTTGAAGCCGGTGGGCGCCTGCCGGATATGCTCATCGCCTGTGTCGGGGGCGGCAGCAACGCCATGGGACTTTTTCATGCCTTTATGGAAGATGACGTAAACATGGTGGGCATCGAAGCGGCCGGCAGAGGCATTTCAAGCGGCAAGCACGCCGCCACCCTGGGGCAGGGATCGGTGGGTGTGCTGCACGGTTCAAAATCATATGTGCTTCAGGATGCCGACGGCCAGATTCTGGAAGCCCATTCGATTTCAGCCGGTCTGGACTATCCCGGGGTCGGCCCGGAGCACGCCCTTTTAAAGGACTGTGGCCGCGTGCGCTATGAGGCCATAGACGATGCTACAGCCCTTGAAGCGTTCCAGGCCCTGTGTTCCCTGGAAGGCATTATCCCTGCCCTGGAAAGTTCACATGCCCTTGCCTATGCCATGCAGGCCGCCCGCGGGCGATCTGAAAAAGATATTATCGTGGTGAATCTTTCCGGTCGGGGCGACAAGGACCTGGATATTGTGTTTGCCAATTTGGATATTTAAGCACCCGACAAACTTTTAAACCAAGGAAACGTAAAGAAATGAATCGCATCGAAGAAACTTTTAAAAGACTGAAACAAAACAAAGAGGCCGGGCTGGTGGGCTTTGTAACGGCGGGTGATCCGGACATTGCTACTTCAGAGCGGATCATTACAGGCATGTGTAAGTCCGGGCTGGACATCCTGGAACTTGGTATCCCTTTTTCCGATCCCACTGCCGACGGTCCGGTGATTCAGCGTTCCTCGGCCCGGGCACTGGCTCAGGGGGTAAATATCGGCAAAGTTCTGGAGATGACGGCTATAATACGGAAGCAAACCCCTATTCCGATTATTCTTTTTAGTTATTATAACCCCATCCATGCCTATGGCGTGGAAAAATTTTATCATGATGCGGTGGGTGCCGGCGCCGACGGGGTTCTGCTGGTGGACCTGCCACCGGAAGAGTCGGATGAAATGACTTCGCAAAATCAGGGTTATGATTTTGATCTGATTCGTCTGGTGGCGCCGACTACGCCCGTTGAGCGAATGAAATATATTGCCGAATTTGCAAAAGGATTTTTGTATCTGGTTTCCAAAACCGGCGTGACCGGCAGCGACGGGCTTGACACGGGGGATATCAGGGAAAATATGCGCCAATTGCGTCTTTGTACCCGCCTTCCTATCTGCGTGGGATTTGGCATTTCAACGGCTGAGGATGTAGCCGCTGTGGCTGCACTTGCCGACGGCGTGGTTATCGGCAGTGCTTTTGAGCGGCTGATCGAGGAAAATCTCGATGATGCCGACCTTGACCTTCTGCTTGCGAAAAAAGTCAAAGTCTATAAAGCCGCGACAATAAATTTTTCTTAAAAAAATAGCTGCACCTTGAATACATTTCTTGATGCGAAGTATCTTTTGCCCTAAACTGACTTTTTTATTGATAGTATTTTTTTAATTATGAAAAATTCTCTGCGCCCTTGGTGCCTCTGCGGCTATTTTTTTGTTTTATGTATCTGAAAAGGATTTTTTGTTCGGGCAGTGTAGATCATGATTATCCACATTGACATGGATGCTTTTTTTGCCGCGGTTGAGCAACTGGATAATCCCGAACTGAAAGGGCAGTGCGTTATGATCGGAAGCCCTTCGGGACGGGGTGTGGTGGCCACGGCCAGCTATGAAGCGCGCAGGTTCGGTGTGCATTCGGCCATGCCCATGTTCATGGCCCGGAAAAAATGCCCGCAGGGCATTATTATCCGGCCTCGCAAAAGACGCTACAAGGAGCTGTCCGTCATCATCATGGATCTGCTGCGGGAGTTTACGCCGCTGGTGGAGCCGGTATCCATAGATGAGGCTTACCTGGATATTTCCGGGTGCCGGCGGTTGTACGGTTCGCCGGAAGAGACGGCACGGCAGATCAAGGCAAAAGTTCTCGATACCGTGAATCTCACCTGTTCGGTTGGGATTGCACCGTGTAAATTTTTGGCCAAGATTGCATCGGATTTGGATAAACCCGGCGGCCTGACGTTTATAAGGCCGGAAAATGCCATGATGTTTGTCGAAACGCTGCCCATCGAAAAAGTGCCGGGGGTGGGGAAAAAAACGCTGCAGCATTTAAAAAAAATTGGGATCAAATCATTAGGGGATGTGCGCAACTATTCTGATGAAATGCTGCTAAAAAAGTTCGGTAAATTCGGGCACCACTTGAGAGATCTTTCCCTGTGTCGGGATAATTCCCGGGTAACGCCTTTTTCCCGGGCCAAATCGGTGAGCAGCGAAACGACCCTTGCCGTGGATACAGCAGACAAAACCAAGCTGCTGCTGCATGTTTTGAGACATTCCGAAGACGTAGGCAGGCAGCTCAGGAAACTGGCGTTCAGAGCGAAAACCATTACGCTTAAAATCAAGCACGCTGATTTCAGGCAGTTTACGCGTAGCGTTACCCTGGCGGCCCCCACCCACTCTTCCGAAATCATTTATAAAACGGCTGTAAAACTGCTGGCGGCCTATCCTTTGACCACCCGGATCAGGTTAATCGGTGTGGGCGCATCGGGCCTTGGCAAAAAACGGGGCGCCGTACAGATGGATCTTTTCAAAAAGCGTGAAAGTTCAGATTCCAATTGGGAAAAAGTAGACAAGGCCGTGGATTCCATCGGAAAGAAATTCGGTAAAAATACAGTAAAAAAAGCCAGCTTACATGATAAATCATAAAAAAGAATTTTGGAAAACAAAATCCATGGAAGAGATGACGGCCCGGCAATGGGAATCTTTGTGTGACGGGTGCGGCCGCTGCTGTCTGGAAAAACTGGAAGATGAGGACACCGGCGAGGTTTTCTACACGAGCGTGGCCTGCCGGTTTCTGGATATCGTGGCCTGTCGCTGCTCTGTTTATGAAAAACGGGCAGCCCTGGCCCCCGAATGCCTGTTCCTGACGCCGGAAAAGGCCAGGGCCATTGACTGGCTCCCGGTCACTTGCGCCTACCGTCTGCTGGCTGAAGGAAAAGATCTCAAATGGTGGCATCCGCTTGTTTCAGGTAATCCGGACACGGTCCACCAGGCCGGCATTTCAGTACGCGATAAAATCATATCCGCCAGACATGCCGATCCCAATCACCTGGACGCATATACTATTGACGGTTTGATTTAAAACACACGTAACCGTTCACCGTTCACGGTTTACACTTATCGGTTCACGGTTGAAAAAACAAAGAATTGAAATCAATATCACAATCCAATGGTTTGATCCCGCATAGTCAGGAATGCGGAATTTTTTAATTTTTCAATATGATTTTCAAAAATTTAAAATTTTAATTGCATACCGTTTCATATGGCAATAGTATTCGCGGGCAAATGGCATTTTGCCGTCAACTTATTTACAACAGGAGAAATTATGGAAGAGCCCATCAAAATCGGTATTATTATCTGCGACCGATATCGCAGGTGTGCCGGGGGAAAATGCTTTAGATCATTGCGCAACAGGGAAGGTGCCTTCAGCCGGTACAAGGATAAGGCCGTTGAAGCTGTGGGGTATACCTCCTGCGATGGGTGCCCCGGAGGAAACATTGAATATGCGGTGGATGAAATGATGGCCAACGGCGCCACGGTAATCCATCTGGCCACCGGCCTGGTGGTGGGGTATCCGCCCTGTCCTTACATTACCTATTTTCGTGATTTTATTCAAGCTCGGTATCATATAGAGGTGGTTTACGGTACACACCCCATACCCGAAAAATATCTTACCATACACGATCAGCTCGGAACCTGGAATGGTCCCGAGTGGAAAGAAATTATTGAGCCGACCATGGCTGATGAAAAAATTCGGTTGGAATATAATTGATGATTTTTCCGGAAGCCTTCATTTGCAGGTTGCGGGTTGCGGGTTTTCTCCGTGGCCAATGAAACAGAAAATGCACTCTCTGTGTTCTCTGGGCCTCCGTGGCAAATCACAGAACGGATGTTTCAAGTTTCACTGTTATTTCGCTGTGCCCTTTCCGGATTTTGAATACGCCAGGGCTGCCTTTATGAAAGAGGCAAACAGGGGATGGGACGTCCGCGGTCTTGATTTGAATTCGGGGTGAAACTGGCATCCTAAAAACCAGGGATGGTCCTTAAGTTCAACAATCTCTACCAGTTCCTTGTCCGGGGATGTTCCGCTGATCACCAGGCCGTTTTTTTGTAAACGGTCTTTATATTTATTGTTGAATTCATACCGGTGACGGTGTCGCTCGGAAATTATGTCGTTTTGATAAGCCTCATAGGCCAGAGTATCAGGTTCCAGCCGGCAGGGATAGGCACCCAGGCGCATACTGGCCCCTTTTTCGGAATGGTCATCTCTTTTTTCCACCCGGCCGGTCTGTTCGTTATACCATTCAAGCATTAGATAAATCACCGGAAACGGTGTTTCAAGGTCGAATTCACAGCTGTTGGCATTGTCCATTCCCGCCAAATATCTGGCAAATTCGATCACGGCAATCTGCATTCCCAGGCAGATGCCGAAATAGGGAACCCTGTTTTCCCGTGCATAGCCCGCCGCACAGATTTTGCCTTCGATTCCCCTGGAGCCGAAGCCGCCGGGCACCAGAATGCCGTCCGCATCCTTCAGGAGCGTGGCGCAGGTATCCGCATCAACGGTTTCCGAATCAATAAAGGATAGCTTTACCTGACAATGGTTGGGAATACCGGCATGATATAAAGCTTCATTCAGACTCTTGTAGGATTCGGTGAGATCGACATATTTCCCTACGATGGCAATAGAGACCGTTTCTTCAGGCTCCCGAATACCCCTGACCACCTCTTCCCAGTCTTCCAGGTGGGGTGTCCGGGTCCAGATGTTTAACAGGTCAACGATTTGATCATCCAGTCCTTCCTTATGGAACATCAACGGCACTTCGTAGATACAGTCCACATCTTTGGCAGTGATCACCGCATTCTTGCTGACATTGCAGAACAGGGAAATTTTGGCTTTAATCTCCGGGGAAAGAAGCTGGGTCGTGCGGCAGAGTAAAATATCCGGCTGAATGCCGATGCTGCGCAGTTCCTTGACACTGTGCTGGGTAGGTTTGGTTTTGACCTCCCTTGCCGTAGGAATGTAAGGCACCAGCGTCAGGTGAATATAGATTACATTCCCCTTGCCGGCGTCCGTCTTGAACTGCCGGATCGCTTCCAGGAAAGGCAGACTTTCGATATCACCGATGGTGCCGCCGATTTCTACGATGACAACGTCCACCCCATCGGCCACCATGCGAATGCTGTTTTTTATTTCATCGGTAATGTGCGGAATAACTTGGACCGTACCGCCAAGGTAATCGCCCCGACGTTCCTTGCGAATCACCGAATCATATATTTTACCGCTGGTAAAGTTATTGTCCCGGCCCAATCTGGCATTGGTAAACCGCTCATAATGTCCCAGGTCAAGATCGGTTTCAGCACCGTCATCGGTGACAAACACCTCTCCGTGCTGAAAGGGGTTCATGGTGCCCGGATCGACATTGATGTAGGGATCCAGTTTCTGGATGGTTACCGTAAGTCCCCGGCTTTCCAGAAGGGCACCGATTGCCGCAGATGCAAGCCCTTTGCCAAGAGAGGAAAGGACGCCGCCGGTGACAAATATATATTTCGTGTTTTCCGCCATATTTACTCCATTGCTATTTAACATTTACTCGAATCATTGATGAATTCGTAAAACGTTGAATTCATCAATGATTAATTAACTGTTTTAGCTGTCTACTGCAACCCACCGGCGCCTTGTGTATCATCCATGATCGATTTCCGAGAATGATCATCCAATAAAGATTTTTTCAACTGCCTGATATTAAAAAGGCTGGCCGGCAGTCCGTCTACAACACGTATTCGGTCTACCCGGATTTTCCGTAATAGAATATCCTCCCGAAAAAATCGGATCTGCCGTGGATACCAGAGTCCCCCGCTTTTTTGCCATTGCTCATAATGCACATCCAGAAAACTTTCCGGATTCAACGGATTTCTGTCAAATATCAGCCAGCGGACCGGTCGAAAATTTTCCCTGTCGATCCAGACCTGGGAAATTGATTCATCCGGATATCGGGCTCCTATAACAAAAAAAATTTTATCCTGAAATCGTCCCAGGCTGGAGACATGCACATCCACACCGAGAGTAGCCAGCTTGTCCTGGACCAGAATTCGGGCCTTATACAGAAAAATATCCTTATATTGTTCAAACAGGTCTTCAGGGTCGTCAACGACACGGCCGTTGACCATGGTCATTACATTATCCCCGGCCACGACATGAATGCGCGGGGTGTCAGACCCGATGATGTCGGACCTGAAATCACCATGAAAATTATAATACAGGGTTTCCTTTGCCGTAATAGTACTGTTCCCCGGTCCTTGTTCATAAAAAATGATGCTTTGATCAATCCTTACGCCCTTTGAGCGGTCAAGATTCTGCGTCATCAGTTCCAGTATGTGCGGCCCGGGCAACACATAGGCCCGGGCAACAGGTGTGACCTGAAACAACAGCGCCCCCAGAGTTGCGAAGGCAAGGGCCATTTTTTTTACATTAAAAACCGCCATTTGCAAATCGTTACTTTTCATCCGGCTCTATGGATTCGGCATCTGCGACAAAAATATCGCCGGCGAATGTAGCCGCGGCCCCGAGTTCTTCTTCGATTCGGATCAACTGGTTGTATTTGGCCA
>CAYQNS010000001.1:0-88040 GCA_964418755.1 uncultured Desulfobacteraceae bacterium | reverse complement strand
CACCCGATTATTGAGGAGCTATCGAAAGCATTTAAAGGAAAGGCAGCCATTATAGAAATCAATGTGGATGAAAATAAGCAAACCGCCAGGCATCTGGGGATTGCCAGTATTCCGACCCTGATCATTTTCAAGGACGGAAAGGAAGTCACGCGGTTTGTCGGGCTTCAGAAAGCGGAATTACTTTCCAAAGCCATCCGAAGAACATTGCACCAATAGATCACCCGTCCGAAAGATCGAATTTTTACCGGCTGCCACGAGGGCGCTGCGGGCCCTTTTTTAACACAAAAATTTACAAATCGTTATTCGATTAAAAAAAGGAGGATAAAATGGGCGTTGAAATTTTAATCAGAAGAAAATTCGTGAAAGACAAGGCGAACGCAGTGGCCTCACTGATGGTTGAATTACGTTCCCTTGCCCGGGCCCAGGCCGGTTATATCTCCAGTGAATCATTACAGTGTTTGGATCCACCGGAAGAAAATGAGTACCTGGTCAGGAGTACATGGGCTTCTGCCGATGATTGGAAAAATTGGCTGCACAGCAAAGAGCGGGTTGCCATTCAGAGCAAGCTTGATGAGATCACTCAGGAACGTACCGAATACAGAGTCTATGAGCCTCTGGTGGGAGGCATTCTGCCGGAATTCAGTCAAGAGTAAAGGAAATCGCTGTTATCGTGTATTAGAATTATAAACCTTTGGGTTTGTGTTAAAAAAAATCGGGCAAACAGATCCCGGCCTCTGACCACTGGTCGCTGTGAGATGATACAAGGAATCGTAAAATGAAAATAGCCGTAGCAACCGATGACGGAGAGTCAATTCGCAAGAACCATTTTGGTTCAAGTCGGTATTACCAAATTATTGAAATCCTTAACGGAGAAATTATAAAAAAAGAATTGCGCCGCAATCCTTTTGCGGAAACCGACGATGAAAGCCATTCTCACGGCCAGGCCGACACCATCCTCGATCTGCTTGAAGATTGCAGCCTGTTTATCGGCCGCAGCATGGGGAAAAAATCCGTTGCTGCCATTACGGCCAGGCAGATTGATTGTATTATAACAAAATTTGAAACCGTTGATATTGCAGTAGACCGATACCTGGAGGGGGACGGTCGGGAATTCAAATTCTATGACGCCGATGCTGGAAAATTTATTTCATGCCAGGCAAGAGAAATGAAAATGGGATTGCTCTAAATTAAACATATTCAAGGGGATTTAAACAAAATGGAAAAACGAGATGTAATCATTATCGGTGGTGGGCCGGCGGGTCGGCTCATCGTACATACAATAAAGGCCTCGGGCCGTAATATGTCGGTAACGCTGATCAAGGATGAAGAAATCAACGCCAACCGGTGTGCGATCCCCTACGGGATACCGGATAAAAAACCGGTAGAAAAATTTCAGATATCCAATAAACTGATAACGGATTTTGGGGCCGAGCTGGTTGTTGGCCGGGTGGAAAAAATCGACCCCGAGGCCAGTCAAGTCCGTACTGAATCCGGTACAATCTATGAATATAAGCATCTGGTGATAGCTACAGGGTCGCGGCCGGTCATACCACCCATCCCCGGCGTGAATGCTGAAACCATTACTCCGGTACGTTCGATTACAGACCTTTCACGACTCCGACAGCTTGCTGCAAAAGGCAAACGGGTCGTGGTTGTCGGCGGTGGATATATCGGCATTGAAGTTGCCGTGGTCCTCCGGCAAATGGGTATTGAAGTGACACTGGTGGAAATGTTGCCGAAAATTCTGATGGCCACAACAGAACCTGAATTCATCAGTACCATTGAAGATACACTGGCTGAAAATGATCTGCGGATTCTGGTTAATGAAAAAGTTGTTGAATTTGTGCATCAATCCGATGGCACTGTCGAAGTAAAACTTGGAAGCGGTGATGCTCTTGCGGCTGATTTTGTAATTCTTTCAGTCGGTGTTGCGCCCAACACGGAACTGGCCGCTCAGGCCGGAATCAACACCAGTCGGCTGGGGATCTGCGCCGATGAATTTCTGTGCACCAGTGTGAAGAATATCTATACCTGCGGGGACTGTACTGAAAAACAATCATTTGTTACCGAGCAGCCGACAAGGGGAGAATTCGGAACCAATGCGGTATTTATGGCAAGAGCTGCCGTCCAGAATATCTTGGGCAATAAAGTTAAATTTCCCGGCGTCATTAATGCCAATGCCACCGCAATCTATGACTGGAGTCTGGGATCGGCGGGACTGACCGAACAGATGGCACGGGATGCGGGCATTGATGTGGTTACCGGCCATTCAGATGTCAATGATAAATATCCTATGATGGACAACGTCGATGTTGTTCGCACCAAGCTGGTTTTTAATCGGTCAAATCGGAAATTGATTGGCGGAAGTGTTATGCGAAAGGGGAGTTGTACAGCTCAAAATGTCGATTTCATATCCTTCGCCATTCAGATGGGTGCTACTATGGAGAACCTGTCGGACTATCAGTATGCCACCCATCCGGAACTGGCTGCCAAGCCATCGGATAACAGCTATACCTTTGCTGCCAGACAAGCCTTGAGCAAACTGTAAACTGCCGGAGGATTTAAGGCGCCGGGCGCGTATGCGTCCAACTATTTTTTTGCAAAACACTAAGAAGGAGAATTATTTTCGACCGATCCGGTTATAAACCCGGGAGACAAAATCCCGAGCATGGTTTATGGACTGCATCGGTCGAAATATTTATTAAAATGGCTACCGCAACGCATTACAGGCGCAATTTTTATGCCTTTATCTGGCACGCCCTTTTTCTGGCGTTCGCCTCCACATTTATTGACGTCAATACGATACTTTCCTCATTTGTACTGAATATCGGAGGTTCCAGTGTGCATGTCGGTATTCTCACCGGGATCTCCATCGGCTTGCCCATGATCACTCAACTATTGTTTGCGGGATTTCTGGCCGGTCGCGTTCATAAAAAACCATTTTTGCTGGCCGGGATTTATCTTCGGGTCATCGCCCTGGCCGGCATGGGATATACGTTGTCAATGGCTGCCTCCAGTGATCCCGGGCGGCTTTTATTCATGATTTTTCTGTGGATAGGCGTTTTTTCCGTGAGCGGTGCCTTTGCCGGCGTCTCCTATACGGATATTATGGGAAAGGCCTTCATCGGATCCCAGCGAAAAACTTTTTTAGTCTTCAAACAATTCATCTCGGCTGCCGGCATGCTGGTGTCGGCCATAGCGGTTCGCCGCCTGGTAATGGACTTTCCCTATCCTGAAAACTACACAATCATTTTTTTCACGGCATCCGGATTGCTGTTTATCGCCACCTTCGGATTCCTGATGATCAAAGAAAAACCAGCCGACACGACGGATTTTCACAGTATGATTCGCGTCATAAAGTCCATGCCGCATATGCTGAAATCCGACACCAATTTAACAAACTATATTTTATTGATCAATTTAGCCAGCCTGGGACTTACCAGTATTCCTTTTTTCGTTGCGTTTTCCAAATCCTTGTTCGGGCTGGATCCGAATCAAGTCGGCAATTTTTTGTTGTTGCAATTTACAGGCATGATCCTTTCAACCATTGTCTGGAAACAGGTTGCCGGATATTTTAAATTCAAAGGCATTGCCTTTGGATTTATCATTATCGCAAGCATATTGCCGCCGGCGGCCCTGTTTCTTTCCCGGTATGGTATAGGCATCTATCAATGGATTTTTTTTCTTGCCGGGTTTTCCGTTACAGCTTATAAAATTTTTTTAGACGGCATCCTGCTGGAAATCAGCACTGATGATAACCGGGCCATATATGCCGGTGTCAGCGGTGCATTAAGCCTGACCACTGCGATTTTTCCCTTAATTGCCGGTCTATTAATCGTCACCTTTGGTTATACGTTGATATTTGCGATCATGTCTCCGATAATTATGTTTTCTGCATTTTTTTTGCAGCGGATAAAATGTGATAATCCGTAATGTCTTGTGGTAGATATTTTCGTCTGTTCCGCCCGAATCAGAATGCTATACTCATTAACAGCAAGGTAAAAACAGCCAATGGAAATACTTTCTATTTTTAAACATTCCGTTGTCATATCCGTTTTCGTGTTTGTCATGATGCTGCTGGTCGATTTTGTAGACACTGTCAGCCATAGACGGATGTCGGAGCTTGTGAAAGGGGGACTGTGGCGTCAGTATATCTTGTCCTCATTCCTAGGTTCCACGCCGGGTTGCCTGGGCGCTTTCATGAACGTAAGCCTTTATGTACGCGGTTTGATTAGCTTTGGTGCCATTATAGGCGGCATGATTGCCACATCCGGAGATGAAGCCTTTGTCATGCTGGCGCAGTTTCCAATGGCGGCCATGGCTCTTTTCGGGCTGCTGTTTGTCTGCGGCGTTCTGTTTGCACCGATCAGCGATAAAATTATCTCTGTTGTGGGCATTACCCCTTGCAAAGCCTGTCGTGAAATCGACTGCGAACAGTGTCTGTCCGATACGAATGAGCAGGAAAAAATCGACGATATTTTTCGGCCCCTGAACCTGATCAACAACTTCCGGATTCTGACTTTTACACGATTTTTGCTGCTCATTCTGATTCTTACTTTTCTGATATCTGTCCTGCTGGGTATTATCGGCCCATCTTCCTGGGACTGGAAACGCATTACATTCATCATCCTTTCCTTATGCGCCCTGTATATCGCCTCCGTGGCCACCGAGCACTATCTGCATTTTCATATCTGGGAACATATCATCAAGAAACACCTTTTACGGGTTTTTTTGTGGACATTCGGTGCCCTGTTTTTTGTCCATTGGGGATTGTCTTTCTGGCACCTGGATACCATTATTCAAAAACATATGTGGATGGTGCTGGTAAGTGGCGCATTCCTTGGGATCGTCCCGGAATCCGGGCCACATCTCATATTTGTAATGCTGTATGCCCAGGGCATGGTGCCTTTTTCAGTACTGTTCACAGCGTCCTTTGTTCAGGACGGCCACGGCATGCTTCCCCTGCTGTCTTACAGTATCAAAGATTCTCTTTTGATCAAAAGCTTTAATCTTATTTTCGGCATTGTCACAGGGGGACTGCTGTACACCGCAGGGTTTTAAAAAAAAGACACGCACACTACCGGAGATCTCCCCTGGATAGGCATAGAATAGTATCTCTTCAATATCAAGCGATCTTTCTCTTTCCATCTCTGGCCATGGCAGCGCATGATTTTGTAATTTTTGCTCAAAATGGTTTTTTGCTTGACGATACAGGGTATCTTATATATATTATTTACAGTTCTTTGCTGTAATTTCAAATGCTTAAAAACGCTTGGAATCTAACAAAAAATTAAATACACCTATGCATGGCATTTATAAACCTGATATGATATTCCAGACTACAGAGGTGTCTCACATGGGTCGCGGTCCCATGAAACTCAATACGGAGGGTGCAAACTAAAGCGTTATGGGCAATGAATTAACAGTGCTGCTGGTGTTACTCTTTTTCTCAGGCTTCTTTTCTTCAGCGGAAACAGCCCTGTTTTCCATCAGTCGGACAAGGGCGATCCATCTGGCCAAAGAAAGCGGCAGAACCTATCAATTAATCCGGCAGATGAAGGATGATCCGCACAGGCTCCTTTCCACCATCCTGATTGGAAACAATGTCGTCAATGTCGGTGCTTCAGCCCTGGCAACCTCACTGACCATCCAGATGGTTTCAAGCAATGCCGTCGGTGTGACCACCGGCATCATGACCCTTCTAATTCTGGTTTTCGGGGAAGTTTTTCCAAAATCAATTGCCACCCGCAACAACGTGCTAGTGGCACGCATCGTCATCATCCCCATCTACTGGATGTCAATTGTGTTTTATCCGATCATTTTATTTTTAAATTTTATTCCCCGATTAACCGGTAAAATTAAAAAAACACCTTCCCTAACAGAAGAAGAACTGATGACATTTGTCGAAGTCGTGGAAGAAGAGGGGGAAATTAAAGAAGAAGAAAAGGAATTTATTCATAATATTTTTGAATTTGATGATACCAATGCCTCGGAAATCATGACACCCCGCGGGGATATGTTTACCCTGGATATCGATGAAACACCGGATTTCGGAAAAATCGGCAAATCCGGTTTTACGCGCATTCCGATTTACCTGGATACCATCGACAATATCGTGGGGATCATCAATATCAAGGATATTTTCATCCACCAATCCACCGCGGCGGATGAACCGGATATCAAGAAACTCATGAACCGGCCTTATTTTATCCCTGAAAACAAAAAACTGGATCAACTGCTGCATCAGTTTAAAAAACGCAAGCACCATATCGCCATTATCGTTGATGAACACGGCGGTGTGGCCGGCCTGATCACGATGGAGGATGTGCTGGAAGAAATCGTGGGTGAAATAAGCGATGAAAGTGATAAGATCGAACCCCATATTACCCGGATCAGGGAAAATGAATGGACCGTGCTGGGTAAATCCGAAATAGATGAAGTGAATGAAGCAATTCCCATGGATATCCCCGAATCCATGGGCTATGACACATTTTCCGGTTATATACTGGACCAGATCGGCCGTATCCCCATTGAGAAAGAAAAAATTTCCATAGGCGATTTCAGGGTAACCGTCAAGGCTATGGATGGTAACCGTATCCTGGAGTATATCGTCAGGAAAGAATCATAACCGTCTCCACCGGCGCTGTTGAATAGGTCTACTCCGCGAATAGCAAATGTCCATCCTTCTGTTTTTCCCAGTTACAAATTTCCCGTTTCCAATTTCAGGTTTCGACATCCGGTCTGCCGCCCGATAATACGTTCCACTTCCCCAAAAGCATAAATCTGGAAATAAAGACTGCAAAAAAATGTAAACTTTTTCTGCGTTCAATCGTCTGATCTCATAAAAGCGCATTTTTTAAAAAAAACTGCCGCTTTGAAAACAATCGAATCAAATCAACCAATCGGCAAAAACCATCAAGGGAGGAATGGATATGCGAACAAAAATAATCAGGACAATAGGAATTTCGCTGTCACTGCTGCTCATCGGCGGCAGTGTTGCCTGGGCCGACAAGAAGCATAATAACCCCCATCAAAATCAGCAGGCCAGGATTAAACAGGGCGTGCGGATCGGTGAAATTACACAGTGGGAATTAAATAGACTAAGAAAGGAACAGGCCCGAATTCATGCGGCCAGAAGGCATGCGGGGGCAGACGGATGGATCAACCACCATGAGAGGCAACATCTGCAGAACATGCAGGACAGGGCCGGCCGTCATATTTATTTTGCAAAACACAATTCCCGGGCAACCTGTCCGAATGGAGCGTACAAAAAGCGTCATGCGCCTTACCGGCAACACGCTCCTGCACCGACTCCCAACCCCAAAAATGACTGGTTCTATTTTGGCGGTCATATTGCGCAACCGGGATGGGGCTTTGGCTGGTCTACCGGAGGCGGCTTCTGAGAACCTGTTTGCGCTGAAGAAAGCGTTGGTCTGTTGCAGGTTTGATATTCGGGCATCAAAAAAGGGGCTGTTCACCAGCGCAGGCGATCTCATGGATCGGCAAGCAGGATAAACAGCCCCTGGCTGTCAATGTCGGCAAAAATTATTTCTATGAATAATTCTCACTTCTAATTATAGTTATTACTTAATCCAGCGAGGTACCTGAAACTTGTAATCTCTATAAGGTTTGATCGGTGGGTCTGTGTAAAGCGCAATCAATTGTCCGTCTTGCACCTGGTAGTGAACGATAGGGGCAGCAGACTGTGCATGTATGGTATTGTTTTCACCGAATTTGATCTTGCCCAGTAATCCGTCGTAACCTACTTCCTTGAGATGCTTATTAACCGCTTTAAAATTATACGCATCCCCTGCGGCTGTAACGGCATCGGCCCAGGCCATCACACTGGTATAGGCGATCCAGGAGCCGGCCGGAATTGTATGCTTATAGATGTCCATGTATTTGTCCACCCAGGCCTGACTCTTGGCATCCGGTGCCATAGGTGCCGGCATACCTGCGGGCATTGCACCGACAATACCATCTGCATCTTTACCCATGGTTGCCAGCACTTCAAGCGGTGTAATGCTCCAGCCGTAACTGAGAATCGAATTGGTTGGTTTTTTAATGAACTGGCGGAAAAAAGTGATGACTTCCTGGGAACTGGGGATTTCAATATGTATGATTGCCGGATTGATCCTTCGAATTTTCGTTAAAATCGGTCCCCACTCATTTGTGCCGTAAGGAACGGTTTCACGTTTTGCCACTTTCCAGCCTATTTTTTTGAATCGTTTTGACAGGGTGTCGCCCACTTCTATCCCCCAGGCATCATCGGTGTTGATGATCACGATTTTTTTGTTGGGATACTCATAGGGCAGGGCGGTCAGCATATTAAACATGCTGTTTGCCTGATCACCACCGGTATCGGTGATGAAATAGGTATTGTAATATCTTTCAGGGTCGCTCTTGTATACATCAACGGAAGGCATTGCACCATCATCACAGAAAAAGGGCGCATCATATTTACCATAGGCACGTATGTCCTGCCCCCAACCGGCCCATCCGGCATGAACCGATGTAACCTTCATTTTGCCGCACAGGTAATCAGCTCCCTGCATGACGACCTCGGGGGCAAACTCCTGGGAGTCAAAACGAATAATCTCAATCTGTTTTCCAAGTAAACCACCACTTTGGTTTATCTCGTTTGTAGCCATTTCAATACCTTTCCAGTAATTATCTCCTGAACCGGCATATGCTCCGGTCATGGCCAGAGGCACTCCTATTTTGATGGTTTCAGCCGCAAAGGCCCAAGGGCCGGAAAACATAAAAACTGCCAGAATCAATACTAAAAATTTTAGCTTTTTCATTACACGTCTCCTTTTTTAAAAAAATGGTATATTGATATTAAACATCTGTTCTCCCGTAACCCCCATAGATCGAATTAACCTAATTTTCGCTGTAGAGGAGAAAACTTTTGAGACAGACCTATTACGCCATCCCGAAGGAACAGAACCAAAATTACTACAATAGCGCCCATTATTAAGGGGCGATACATGCCCAGGGGCGCCAGAAGTTGATTAATGGTTACCGTGATAACTGCACCCACAACAACACCGGGATATTTGCCGATACCGCCGATTACCATCATGATCATCAGAATTGTAAATACATCCATGCTCAGCATTTTTGTCGACAACATCCCCACATAGTGTGCATAGAGAGCCCCAAACAGACCTGTGATAAAAGAGGTAATGCCAAACACTATCAGCTTGTATTTGAAGGCACTGATTCCCAGGCTGGTGGCAAAATTCTCGGAGTCTTTCAGGGCCAGAAAAGCGGTGCCCCAATAGGATTTTATAATCAAGGCAAGGATCAGCGTGCAGATAATCGTCAAGAACAACGTTAGATAGAAAAAGGGAACCAGATGCTCGGAACTGAATGCAATGCCTAAAAGATTGATGGGGGGTATGGTGAGAATTCCCTGGGATCCTCCGGAACCGATTGCCCTGCCGAGGGGCCCCCTTAAAAAAGGTATCAAAGTCATATGAACTGCAAATGTAACCAAAGCGACGTAGGGTCCTGCAAGCTTGAGGCAGGGCAATCCCACAAGCACACCAAATATTCCTGTGATTATGCCTGCCATTATTATGGCAAAGACAGGCGGTATATCCAGCGAAACGGAAAGTATGGCCGAAGCATATGCACCGACTACATAAAAAGCGACCTGTCCGAAAGAAAAAATTCCGGCAAAACCCATAATAACATCCCAGCAGGAGGCAACAACCGCCCATATCAGTATCATGATCAAAATGTTCATGATATAAGCCGTGTTACCAAAAAAAAGAGGCAGCATTCCCATTACACAATAAAAACCGCCCAAAATCAGGACCATGCGTTTTAAACTCATAATTTACTCTCTTCCCATTAAACCCTGGGGGCGTACAGCCAGGGTGACCAAAAGCAATGTTAAAGTCGCAATCTGCACATATATCATTCCGAAATGCCATCCAACGAAAGCCTCCAGCATTCCCAGAATAAAAGCGGCATACAGGCTGCCGCTGATGGAGCCCATGCCTCCGAAAGCAGTAATAACCCATGCTTTTATCATGATATTGGTGCTGCCCATGGGATCAACAAAATTTTTCTGACAGAGCAAAATTCCGCCAAGACCAACCATTATCGTTGAAATTGCAAACGTGGCGGCAAAAATAAAATCCTTGGGAATACCCACAATTTTAGCACCGGCCGGATTTTGCGCAACAGCCTGTACAGCCATTCCGGTACGGGTGTTGTTAAGAAGCCATCCGAAAGAGATCATGCCGCCGACAGACAGTACAAAGATCGCTATATCCTGATTGAAAAGAACCACTTGACCAAGTTCAAGAGTCCCTTCGATCATACCCGGCAAAGATTTAATGCGGGGCCCGAATACAGCCTGATAGCCAAAATCCATAAAAAGCGACAGGCCCAGGGTCAGCATCATGACTTTCATCTCCCAGTCATCATATTTTCGTAAGGGAGATATCAACACTTTTTCCAACAGGTAACCTACAACAAAAAAGACAGGAATCGCTATAAAAAAAACAGAAAAATATCCTCCGATCATTCCCAAGGGGATCAGGAGTATCCATGCAAAATAGCCACCCATATTGTAAAAAGATCCATATGCAAAGTTAAAGGCTTTGGTAACACCATATACAAGTGTCAAACCAACAGCCATCAACGCATAAATAGAACCGTTGATAAGACCGCTTATGATTACATCGATTATTTCAAAAACCATCTTTTTACTCCGTGTTAGAGCCCCTTACAATCCAAGAAAAATTTCTTTTAAATCCTCATTGTTTAATGCATCGTCTTTGCTGCCCTCAAAAGAGATGGAACCTTCTTCCATAATATAAATTTTGTCTGCCATCTCTATTAGCTGCGGGATATTCTGTTCCACAATAAATACGGTTTTTCCCTGCTTGCTGATCTTCTTTATAATCTCTAAAACATCTAACCTGTAACTTGGCTGCAGACCCAGTGCCGGCTCATCTATACATAACAAATCCGCATCGGACATAAGCCCTCTTGCAATTGCAAGCATTTTGGCTTCCCCACCACTCATGGTGGAGGCCAATTGTTTTTGACGCTGCATAAGTTTGGGGAAAAGCGAAGCCACCCATTCCATATTTTTATTTTCATTGGCCCTGGCATTTTTGGAGTATGCGCCGAGTTTAAGGTTGTCTTTGACAGTCATATAGGGAAATAATTCACGGTTTTCAGCAATGTACGTAACTCCCAGGTTAACAATTTTATCTGGCGCTGAACCGATGATATCCTCTCCCTTATATGATACCTCACCATTTACTTTTTCGACCAGTCCGCAGATTGATTTTAATAACGTACTTTTCCCATGGCCATTGGGCCCCATCATGACCACTACCTGGCCCTGATCCACAGTTACGGAAACATCTTTTAAAATATGAGACTCTCCGTAATAGGCATTTAACTTATTTACTTTCAGCATAGGCATCACCCAGATAAGATTTGATAACCCTAGGGTCACTGGTTACGATTTCAGGCTTGTCACAGCAAATTTTAGTGCCCGACTCAATAATTAAAAGAGTTTCTGTAAGTTCGGTAAGCACTTTCATAAAATGTTCGATAATAATAATAGTGATCCCGAGTTCCTGATTGATCTTTTTGATAAGATCCATCATACTCATAATCTCATGGGTGTTGGAACCTGCCATGGGTTCGTCAAGCATGAGGATTTCAGGCTTTGTAGCCAGAGCGGCACCGATCATCAGTTTTTTCTTTCCAAGCAGGCTTAAAAGCCCGGTGTTCTGAAAGCGCTCCTCCTCAAGACCGACAAAATTTATCATTTCATCGGAGTGTTTCAAATCCAGACCGCCCTTTGCGCCGAAACGGCTCCCGACACGGATGCTTTTTTGTACGGTAAGGCTTGGAAATGTTTCAGGTATCTGAAAGGTGCGTGCAATGCCTGCTTTTGCAATGCGGTGGGGGAGGAGACCGGTGATGTCTTGCCCGTTAAATTCGATCTTGCCCTCATAGCTGTAATTGCCTGTGATCAGATTATATACGGTTGACTTGCCTGCTCCGTTGGGCCCTGCAATGCCATATACCTGCCCTTTTTTGACTTCAAAGCTCAAGTCATTGACAGCAACAAGTTCACCGAATTTTTTGGTAACATTTTTAGCTTTGAGCATGTCAGCTCTCCGTTTGCGTTGTCCGGCATATCACCGGTGCTCTCATGCGCTATAGAAAAAAATCGGCAGGATCTCTTCAAATAATTTTAAAACCGCCTTTGCTCCGTGGCCTCATGGTGCAAAGAAAAGGCCCTTTGCTATTTCGAATGGGTAAAAGCAACTGAATACAGTCTCATTTGAAACAGCGAAGAACCATATAAAATCATGCCTGAAAAGCATGGTTGCAAAAGCTTGAAAGAAAAATACATTTTTTATTTAATTATCACCCGATCTATAGCTTTTTTAGCAGAGAATTGCAAGAAAATTATGTCCAGCCATTTACAAACTTATTTTAAAGTTGCTTTTGTCAAGAATTCACAGATTCAAGCGTCAGCGTTTGAGCTTACCCTTCACCCACATATCATGCATGGGGGAGTTCCAGTTCAATAGGCTTTGCATTTAACAGGGCGAACAGCTGCGTCAGAAACCAACCTTTGACCCCGGAAGGGTTATTTTTATTAAAAAAGCCGCTACTTGATGGTAAGCACCGGACAGGTCGCATGCAGAATTATGTATTGAGCTGTTGAGCCGAACAAAAGTTTGCCGACTTTAGATCTTCTTTTGATGCCGATCACAATTTCATCTATATCTGTATCCTTGGCTAATTGAACCAGGTCTTCACCGGCTTCCAGTCCGCGCACCAGGAGATGGGTTTTACACGGAATTTTTTTGTCTTTAAAAAGAGATTCGGAATACTTTAATTTTTTTTCAACCCGGTCGAACTCTTTTCTGGGAACATCTACTCCACCAACCATGGATGTTACTATATGTACCCTGGCATCAAAAGCGATCGCGTGCTGCATGGCAATATCCAGCGCATCTTTGGCCACTCCCGAATCGTCATAACCTACCATAATTTCCATAGTACCCTCATGTCGTGTATCAGGTTTCCATAAAACAACTTATATTTGCATCTTTTACAATTATCATAGTTAATGCCTGACCGAAACCCCCGAAAATTGTTCTCTCACCGGAACAACCTGCCGTCTTATGTGCAGACCGTTTGAATGACCTGACTGATATCGGCAAAATGGGCCTCTATCCAGTGCATTAAAAGAATATTATGCTCGATATAGGTGTAATATTCGTCATCATCCAAGTTCTCGGTTTCATAAAAATCCATCAGATCCCAGTTGAGTACGTACAGGTTTCCGGTTGCCAGCATGGGTATCAGGTTTTCGGGCTCCTTTTTCGTCAGCGGTTCGATGCCGTCAAGTAAGGTGCATTGCTCATTGTAACTTTTTAAGAAAAGCGCAAATTTATCCATCCGCAGACTGCCGGCCGCACTTCCGTTCCATTCACTGGTAAAATAGACCAGCCCCAGGGCCACATCAAACACCCGGTAATCGATCTTTGACCAGTCAAAATCAAAGATGCCGACCCCCTTTTCATTTTTGTATTTAAGGTTGCCGGGATGAAAGTCACAATGTACGGGCACTTCCAGCATGCCGCCA
Source organism: uncultured Desulfobacteraceae bacterium (assembly GCA_964418755.1). Lineage (GTDB taxonomy): Bacteria > Desulfobacterota > Desulfobacteria > Desulfobacterales > 4572-123 > 4572-123. The sequence goes on along the minus strand of CAYQNS010000001.1, from coordinate 74,395 downwards.
TAGTTTTTTTCGGCGGCCATGCAGTTGTCAATAACGGAAAAAATCCGGTCTATGTTCGTTTTGAACAGCCTGTCGCAACGTCTGTCGCCGGCCTGCAGTGCATAGCCGGAAAAAATGCTTTTGAAAGTAGGGATAAATTCCATAATCCGGGGCTGGGCCCGGTCGGCGCCCTCGGGTTTGACAAAATCCCGGCCGGCATGATGCAGCCGTGCCAGAATGCTTGCAGCACTGATAAACTCGGCATCGGTCAGATCCGTTTTGACCCAGGTGTACGGATCATCCCCTTCAAGAAATTCAAACAGTGCCCAGTAGGTTGCCTTCCGCCCCTTAACCGATGTTGTGACAAATGTCGATCCATCCCGGCATGGAAGAACACCCGAAACAATGTCAAGGCCGTTTTCCCGCAAATGGTTCAGCAGGGCATGCTCGAACCGAATCTCGCTTTCGGCGATGTCGGGGCTGTATTCGCGCATGAAAAACTTCTTTGCCCGTCCCTGTTGCCCCATCCAGACGGCATAGCTTCTGTTGACGAATCCGCCGAATATCTCCCTGATGCGGGTCAGTGGGCCCAGATCATATTGTTTTTCAACAATGGCCTGAATTTGAGTAGTCAGTTGATTGTCTTTAAGACCGCTTATAGTCACATCGATTATTTCAAAAACCATCTTTTTACTCCGTATTAGGGATCCCCTACAACCCAAGAAAAATTTCTTTTAAATCCTCATTGTTTAATGCATCGTCTTTGCTGCCCTTAAATTCAATGGTGCCCTCGTAGGAGTGAAAACCGGTGATCAGGTTGTAAAGCGTCGATTTGCCGGCACCGTTGGGACCGGCAATACCAAAGACCTGTCCTTCATGCACTTCAAAGCTAAGATTGTTCACAGCTTTGAGTTCCCCGAATTTTTTGGTAACATTAATCGCCTTGAGCATGTGCGCTCTCCATTCGCGCTATCCGGTATACCACTGGTGTCTGGTGCGTTATAAAAAAAGCGCCGGGGAAAATTTCATATATCATTTGAATCTTTTATTCTCCATTTTTTTGTAGTTTTTGTCAATGAAAAATTAAAAGAAAACAGTTGTCAAAACACTATCCCGATTTAAAAATTTGTTTTAAAATTCAAGTCAAACATCCCTCGATTTTTTTGAAACTATGAATATCCGGCCATAAATATGTCTTTCATTTTTTTTAAATTCTTAACAGATGCTTTGACAAACAGATTGAAAGAGTGTATAGCAACGGCAAAATTTGCTATGGAAAGATTCTTCGGGTTGTTTTTTAGGGACCTGATGATGGATACCGGTTTAGTTGATGACCGTTGTCAACCATATATGTTTGCGGGGGGTGGATCGATATGAGATCGTGTGGACTCTAAATCCACTTAGCCGGGTGCAACTCCCGGGCTCCCCGCCACTTTTTAGAAGCAAAAAAAAGGGAAATGGAGGACTCTGGTGGCGGTGACATGGTCTGAAATACAGCGCAAACGATTATTGGATCTTGATGCCGATGATGCCAGGCTGAACTTGTTTTTTGACAAGCCCGGCGAGCGCGACAAACAATACCAGGTGCTGGAAAAAACACTGGTCAAACGCCAGAGGGAAAGACTGCAGCAATACCGTGACATCCATCTCCGGCCCCGGCTCCTCAAACTCGAAACCCGTTTGACCCAGGCGCTTTTAGACAATAGTTTTGTTCAGGTCACCACCCCGATCATCATGGCCAGAGGGTTACTGGCCAAAATGACCATCGGTGATGATCATCCCCTGGCAGCCCAGGTTTACTGGCTTGGAAAAAATCAATGTCTGCGCCCCATGCTGGCTCCTCACCTGTATTATATCCTGAAAGACCTGCTGCGCCTTTGGGAAAAACCGGTTTCAATCTTTGAGATCGGGCCCTGTTTTCGTAAAGAAACACAGGGGGCCAAACATGCCGGTGAATTTACCATGCTGAACCTGACTGAATTCGGGCTGCCCATGGAAGACCGCTCCCGGAGACTCAGGGAACTGGCCAAAGTAGTGGCCGACGCCGCTCAATTGAAGGGGTATGATTTTGAAACTGAAAAATCGGAAGTTTACGGTGAAACCATAGATGTAGTCGGCGGTGAAGATCGTATCGAAGTCGGGTCCGGTGCCATGGGGCCGCATCCGCTTGACCGGCCCTGGAAAATAGCCGAACCATGGGTGGGCATCGGGTTCGGGCTCGAACGGCTTTTGATGGTTACCGAAAACGAAAAAAGCCTGGCCAAAATGGGCCGCAGCCTGACATATCTGGATGGCATCCGGTTGAATATATAGACTGCGAAAATGACGTTCCCCGTTACACGGTCAAAAATCATTCCACGATTATAATGATTGGGTCTAAATATAACTATTTGAAATATAATTAATTACGGATTGCAAGTTGCAGAGTACAAATTATCGGGAATTAAATAAAATTTTACGGCATGGATCGGGAGCAAGCCGATGAATTCGGGAAATATGAAAAAACGGCCTGATTTTTTTATTTCCGTTGAACCCCGCTTTGTCGACATGGATGCCAATGCCCATGTTTATTTCGGCAACTATCTGACCTATTTCGATATGGCCCTGCTTGAATATTTCAAAACAGTGGGCTATGCTTTCAACTGGTTCGTCGAAAGCGGGATGAATATTTACTATGCCGAAGCCCTGAGTCGATTCAAAGCCAGTGCTGTTTATGGTGACCGCCTTCATATCCATACCGAAATCACTTCTTTTGGAAATACCAGTTTTACCAGCAACTTTTATATTTTTAACTCGGCCACCGACAGGTTTTTAAACTCCGGCCATATCGTATCGGTTGTCATCGAAACCAAAACCGGCAAGCCAATACCGGTTCCCCGTGAATTTAAAAACGCAGTGATAAAGTTTGAAAAAAATGAAATCAGATAACATCAAATTAAAAACGATTATAGACAAGGCAACAGACGGACGATTTCTATCAAAAAATGAGATCATATTCCTGCTGGGCCTTAAAGTGCCCGGTGATATCAGCGTTCTTTTTGAAAGTGCCAGAAACCTGCGCAGGCGTTTTTTCGACGACAAAATTTTTCTGTACGGGTTTGTATATATCAGCACTTACTGCCGCAACAATTGCCGCTTCTGCTTTTATCGAAATTCCAATTCAGATTCTTTACGATACCGCAAAAATGCATCTGAAATCATTACAGCCGCCGGTCAGCTTGCAGAATCCGGCGTGCACCTTATCGACCTTACCATGGGCGAAGATCCCCACTTTTTTCATCGTGGCCGGCAGGGGTTTGATGAGCTGTCCGAGCTGGTGGCCGCCGTTAAATCCAAAACCGGCCTGCCCGTCATGATATCACCGGGGGTTGTCCCGGATCATGTGATGGAGGAGCTGGGCCGGGCCGGAGTTGACTGGTATGCCTGCTATCAGGAAACCCACTCCCCCGCCTTATTTAAAAAACTCAGAACCGGCCAGAGTTACGAAGAACGGCTGAATAAAAAATATCTGGCTCACGGTTTCGGCATATTAACCGAAGAAGGACTGCTGTGCGGTATCGGCGAAAGTGATGCGGATGTGGCTGAATCATTTGCAGCGATCCGCGATCTGGATGTGGACCAGACCCGGGTCATGAATTTTGTTCCCCAGCAGGGAACGCCCATGGAAAGCGCCATACAGCCGGATCCCATGCGGGAATTCATGATCGTGGCTGTCATGCGCCTTCTTTTCCCGGACCGATGTATACCTGCTTCACTGGATGTGGACGGTCTGGACGGATTAAAACAACGGCTGGACGCCGGCGCCAATGTGGTAACCTCGCTGGTCCCTCCGGGACAGGGCCTGGCCGGCGTAGCCCAGAGTTCTCTTGATATCGAAGATGCCCGCAGAACCATGGACGGTGTACTGCCCATACTGGCGGAAAGCGGTCTGCGGCCGGCATTGCAAAAGGAATATACCGACTGGGTCAGGCAGCGCCGGGAAATCGTTCTCCGTCAATATGCCCGGGAAAATCGCTCATGCGGTGCGTAATCATCGGAGGAAAACTTCAGGGCGTTGAAGCGGCTTACCTGGCAGCCAAAGCCGGCTGGGAAATTATTTTGGTCGACAAAAAACCGGATTGCCCGGCATCCGGCCTGTGCGATGGGTTTGTAAATGCCGACGTAACCACCGACCATGAATTAAACCGGATGTTGAAAGACGCTGACCTGATCATTCCGGCCCTGGAAAATGATGCAGCCCTTGTCGCTATTACCCAACGTGCCCGATCCATTGCCGTTCCTTTGGCCTTTGATCCAAAAGCCTATGCCGTCTCCTCATCCAAAATACAATCCGATCGGCTTTTTTTAAAATCCAATATACCGGCCCCGCGTTACTGGCCTGATTGTGCGTTCCCGGTACTGGCCAAACCCAGCTCCGGGAGTGGAAGCAGCGGCATTCGAATTTTTAATGACCCGGACGCTCTCAGCTGTCATATTGAATCCGCAAAGGGCCGGTGGGTAGTGCAGGAATTTCTGGAGGGCCCCTCCTACTCCCTGGAAGTCATGGGCCGGCCCGGCAACTATACCGCATTTCAGGTAACCGACCTTGGTATGGACCCCGGGTATGATTGCAAACGGGTGATCGCACCCACCGTTCTTGATGAGACACTTGTTGCCGAGTTTAACGCCATCGGCCTATCCCTGGCCGAAGCCGTAGCCCTTGAGGGTATCATGGATGTGGAAGTCATATTGCATGACAATACCCTTAAAGTACTGGAAATAGATGCCAGGCTTCCCAGCCAGACGCCCACCGCTGTTTTCCGGTCCACCGGCCTGAATATGTTACAAGCGCTGGGAGAGCTGACACTTTCCGGAAGTGTTGCACCGTTTTGCCCGGCTCAAAATATAGGAGTGGTATATGAACATATACGGGTGTCGCCGGATTTACTGGAAATTCCGGGTGAACATATCATGAGCACGGCCGGACCGTTGCATCTGCATACTGACTTTTTCGGAGCCGATGAAGCCCTCACCAACTATGCCCCCGGAGGTGACAACTGGGTTGCGACCCTGATCATCACCGCACCCGACCGGAAAAAGGCTTCGGCCAAAAGCCGCAAGGTGGTTAACCGGATCTGTAAAAAATTCGGCATCAGCCGTGTGCTGGATGCGGGCCCGGAAGCAATCGAGGGGAAAAAACAATGACCCGCCTGAAAAGAACTGATATCAATGACATCGGCACCGGACTTCAGGAGTATGACGTACTGCTGCGGGCTCGAACCGGCAGGACATTACTGGGAATTGCCTGCCATGCCCACGGAATTGATCCGAAATCCCTTGCCGGCCGTATCGCTACGATCCGTATCGGCATCATTCCCATGACCTGCGGCCAGGGGGTAATCTACGGCTTTGGCGATGCAGTCGGCCGGATTACGGAACATATGGGATTTAATACGTTTGTCACAGAGCATACGGATGCCGCGGGCATGGCCGAGGCCTTTGAACGCCGGGCGGACATCGTTATGCTGGCCGACGACCATCGCTTCGTGGCTCTGAATATAGGAAAATATCGGGTGATCGACAACACCGTGGCCACTGCCCGGGGATTCGCCGCCGGCCTGGATCTGATGGCAGGAAGCCTTGCAGGAAAAAAATGCCTGGTCATCGGCTGCGGACCCGTAGGGCAAAACGCGGCTGCAGCACTGCTCCATTTTGGGGCCGCAGTCTCGGTTTATGACCGGGATCGGCAACGCAGCATGGCTGTCTGTAAAGCCATCTACCATCAGCACAACGTGCAGATGGCCGTTGAGAAATCTCTTGCGTCCGGACTTGACAACCACCGGATATTGTTTGACGCCACCAATTCGGATGGGATCATAAAAGAAAAAAATATCCAGCCCGATACCTTAATTGCCGCTCCGGGCATGCCCCTTGGACTCAGCGATGCGGCTTGTGCCAAAATCGGCGACCGACTACTGCACGATCCCCTCCAGACCGGAGTGGCATGCATGGTTGTGAGGGCGGTGGCAATATAACCAAACGCGGCTACAGGAAACCCCATGAGCGATAAATTAAAAATAAAAAAACCCGTTAAAAGATACTATCGTAAACGCGTGGAACTGTTCCGGCTTATTGACAAAATCAAGCTGTGGCCGTCTCGCACCGGCACGCTGCACGGTATCCGGACCATTGAAAAGATAGGTGGTCAGGCCAGAATTACCACCCACTGCAACAAAACTTTCATGGTCAATAATTCCAGGAACAGCCGGGCCGCCCGCTGGCTGCGCAACAAGTGGTTTCACAACATATGCCCGGCCTGCAGAATACCCGAGTGGAAACTTGCCAAATATTCATCCACACAGTTTAAACGGCATCATGGATCACTCCTGCTGGATGATGACAAAGAAAACAGCAGATAAAATGAAAAAAAATCACGCAAATGCGTTTTTATGTTGAATTTTATGAAAGTCCTATATAAATGAGGGCCAAGTGGGGCATGATTCGGGAAAAATCGTAACGTATAGGGTTTTGGTTTAAAAATGAATGATAAAAAAAGGAGAAGACAATGATTATTATTGGTGAACTGATCAACGCCAGCCGCAAGGCTGTTGGTGTGCACATCGAAAACCAGGATGCAGCGGCAATCAAAAAAATTGCCAGGGATGAAGTTGAAGCCGGTGCCGATTATATTGACGTGAATGCGGGCATTTTTGTGGGAAAAGAGCCGGAATATCTCACATGGCTGGTGAAGACGGTGCAGGAAGAGGTAGACGCCGTATGTGCCATTGACAGCCCTGATCCCAAAGCCATAGAAGCGGCCCTGGCCGTCCATAAGGGCACCCCCATGATCAATTCGATTTCGTTGGAAAAAGCCCGCTATGACGTTTTAATGCCGATCCTGGCGGGCAGCGATCTTAAAGTGGTGGCCCTATGCATGAGCGACGATGGCATGCCGGAAACCGTGGATGACCGGATGGCAATCGCCGACAAACTGATCAACGGTTTGCTGCAGAACAATGTCAAGTTGGAAAATATTTATGTTGATCCGCTGGTACAGCCCCTTTCCGTCAACAAGGAATTCGGGGTTGAATTTTTAAATTCAATTGAAAAAATTATGGATACATTCAAGGGTATTCATACGACCTGCGGGCTTTCCAATATTTCCTACGGGCTGCCCAATAGAAAATTCTTAAACCAGATGTTCATGGTACAGGCCATTGCCAAGGGACTTGACGGAGCTATCATCAATCCTCTTGATCAAAATATGATGGCCAATATTATCGCCGCTGAATCACTGGCCGGCAGAGATGAATACTGCATGAATTATCTCAAGAGCCACCGTGCCGGTAAGTTTGATTTCTAATTTACTGCATTGCTTACCCCAACCCCGGCCCGCCGTAATGCAGGCCGGGGTTTTTTGATTTCCACGGACTGCAAGATGCCCATACTATCTGATATTCAAATAAAAATTGATGCTGAAAATGTTCTCCTGGCGATGAACAATGGCCGCAAATCAAACCCGAAACTGATTGAGGAAACTGTTAAGGCGATTGAAATTGCCGAAAAATTGTGGCGGCCCAGGGCCGCGTATGAATACTTCGCCGTCATCGGGTTGGACGGTGAAGATATTCTGCTGGCATCCCGGGAGCGGAATACTGAAATTCGAATCAACATCGGCCCGCATGTCGATCTGCTGACAATGGCTGAATCCGTAATGATCAGTGTGGTCACCGTTGGATCGGAAATGGATGACCATATTACCAAACTCAATCAAGACAATCATCTCCTTGAAGCCTACCTGCTGGACAGCGTAGGTGTGGTCGCCCTGTCCGAAGTCGGAAAGGCAGTTCGGCGGCTGGCCGAAAAAAAAGCGCTGGATCTCGGCTGGGGCGTCAGCGAACTTTTGGGCCCCGGTTCTTTGATGGGCTGGCCCCTGACCGGTCAGAGTGTCATTTCATCGCTGATCGATATCAGAAAAATCGACCTTGTAATAAATAAAAGCTGTGTTTTGATCCCGTTTAAATCCGCCTCCTCCCTCATCGGCATGGGACCGTCCTATCCATCTAAAACCGTGGGTTCGATCTGCCGGTTTTGTGTTCACGCGGATACCTGCTGGCGCAAAAGAGAAGGCTGAGACGCTTTTTATATAAAAAAATCAGGTTGACCGTTGTTTTGGGCTCGCCACGCTTTGCAGCACGAGTGCCCGTATATTTTAAACATATTCCTGATATTTAATTTTCTTTGTTAATCAAAATAGTTGCAACCGTTCCGCCGGCTATGTTCTCTTTTGTTAGCCCCTTTTTTACCTGAAGATAATTGCTGTAATCTCCCTATTTTAAGGCCTCTATAAAAAATATTTTCCATAAAACATTGATAAATATGGGATTAACCTGTTGACATTTCAATTAACCTGCTGTAATTCCTTAGCAACAGGGAGAATGGGATAATCAACTAATCCAAAGAAAGGAGAACAGAAAGAATGACAAAAACAGAATTAGTGGAACTGATTGCAAAAGATGCCGGCCTTACTAAAGTAGCTGCTTCCGCAGCCCTCGATTCTTTTATGGCCAATGTTACCAATGCCCTTAAGAAAAAAGACGCCAAAGTAACTCTGGTCGGTTTCGGCACATTTTCAAAAATTCGCCGTAAGGCCCGCAAAGGCCGCAACCCGCAAACCGGAGAAGAAATCAAAATTAAGGCTCATAATGTTGTTAAATTTTCGCCGGGCAAAAAACTTAAAGACGCTATGTAAGCACCATTTTAAAAAAGGCGGTCTTTTCAGGATTCCGCATGCCTGAAGATCGCCTTTTTTGGTACTCTGCACCCAATTTTTTCAAACCCGAGTCTTCCTTATAAATTTTTTCAGGCTTTTTTAAAAAACCTTTTTGTGCACCCCCCATAGCATGCAGATCATTTTCCCGATGCATGAAATCAACCGCCGTAAGTTCATAGGCTGCAGCGCAGCACTCTTGTGTCATACTCTGCCGGCCCATGCATGGCTCTTTGAAAAAAAACGAGGACGGGACAGGCGCTGCGGATATCCGTGGCCGGGTATTTAAAAAGGATGCACGTTGGAATCTTACTCTCTGACCCTTAACGGGACAGATAACGGCGAATGAGACGTACGATGATGGAGAGCATAACTCCGGCACTCATTACAACCAGGCAACCGGGGATCCAGACATATGAGCAGTGTTTCGCGGTTTCACATGCAACCCGGACACCGATTAATCCGAAAACCAGAGCCATGAGCATCAGACCGATGCCGATATAACAGGCTGTTTCGGAATCATACCAGGGGAATATGGCTTTTCGGTGAACGGGGTTTTGATCCAGACGCATTTGGTTTTTCCTTAAGGTCGCGGAAAACAATAAGTATCCCGAAATCGGGCCGGATAAATTATTTTTCAATCTTCAATTTGGTTCCGGCTTGTCCAGGTCAGGTATTTGCAAAAACCAAAACCTGATCGCACAGCTTAAAAATTCTTACTAACCGATGAGATGAAAAAAATCAAGCCATGCAGCAAATCAGACACTACTGCCCGCCCATACGTTTAATCACGGCCGTAACGGTCGCTGTTTCATTTTTTATCATCTCCGGCTGTGCCGGTATTGAAAAAAAATTGTTAATCAACGATAATTCCGGATCCTACCCGGCCGGCATCATTATATCGGGCGAATCAGGTACACCTGTTTTGCCCGAAGCCCTTTTGGCTGATCTGGGCTCGGTGCGAATCGTTTATGTCGGGGAAAATCACCATAACCCGGAACATCATAAAATCCAACTGCGTATTATCAGAGAGCTTCATGAAAAACACCCGGATCTCATCATCGGTATGGAGATGTTTGCCAAAACCTATCAGGTTGTTCTGGATAAATGGTCCGAGGGTCTGCTGGAAGAAAAAGAGTTTCTGCAAAAAACTCACTGGTACGTAAACTGGCGATTTAAATATGAACTGTACCGTGATATTCTTGATTTTGCCGGACGGAATCGGATAAGGATCATCGGGCTCAATATTCCCTCCCATATTCCTCCCAAAATTGCCGTCGGCGGTATCGACAGCCTTCTGGATGACGACCGTCGATATCTACCCGCTGAAATCGACACCTCAATTGCGGCCCATCGCACCTATATTCAAAAAATATTTAAATTTCATGCTCTGCCCGGTCGAGAGAATTTTGAAAATTTTTATATGGCCCAATGCGTATGGGAAGACACAATGGCCGAATCCATTGCCTTGAATCTTGACGGTCACCCAATGGTCGTAATTGCCGGCAACGGCCACATCAAAAATAAATTCGGCATACCGGACAGGGCTTACAAACGAACCAGTGTCCCGTTTCGAACCGTCGGCCTGATCCCGGCAGGGGGGAATGCCGATCTCTCCTATGCAGATTATATCTGGGTCACACCACCAAATTCAAAACAACTCCGCCATCGGCACCGATTCTAATATATCTTCAACATTCTACGCTTAAAATCCCAAAACTGCGTTTTATAATATTCCCTTCCGGTTTTTTCAGATTACAATTTTTTTAACCTTTGATAGTCTTCCGAAATTGTTTGAAATACTTTCCTGAGACTGGGCCTGAACGCAATATATTGATTTTTTCTGTTGACAAACAACAATATATTGCGTAAATCACAATTCGGTTCTGCAAGAAAACAGGGCTTTTTTTAATGGTTTCATCAACGTACTGTAATTCCGCGCTAATCCCGCAACAATTCAACAGGAGTGATACAATTGGTTGAAAAAATAAAAAAACGAAATAATTCGGTGGCAGAATTCGACTCATCTAAAATCACGACGGCCATTGCCAAGGCCGGCGAGGTAACCGGAGAATTCAGTGAACGAGAGGCCCGGAAGCTCACACTACGGGTGTTGACCCTGCTCCACGAACTTCGCCTGGGGCCGATTCCCGAGGTCGAGGACATTCAGGATATCGTGGAACGGGTCCTGCTGGATTCACCCTATTATAAAACCGCCAAAGCCTATATCCTTTATCGTGAGCAGCATGCCCAGATTCGAAAAATAACCACCAAAGTCAGCGTCGATCTGGTGGAGCACTACATCAGCAAGCTTGATTGGAAGATAAAAGAAAACAGCAATATGTGTTACTCGTTGCAGGGGTTGAACAACTATATATCCTCCGATGTTACTGCAGAATACTGGTTGAATAAAATCTACCCTCCGGAAATCAGGCAGGCCCACAAATCAGGTGATCTGCACATCCATGATCTGAGCCTGCTTTCAGTCTACTGTGTGGGCTGGGATCTGCAGGATTTATTGAAGCAGGGCTTTAAAGGCGTCGAAGGCAAAATCGAGAGTGCACCGCCCAAGCACCTGCGGTCGGCCCTGGGCCAGGTCGTCAATTTTTTCTATACATTGCAGGGAGAGGCGGCCGGAGCCCAGGCACTTTCCAATTTCGATACTTTGCTGGCGCCTTTTATCCGGCATGATAACCTGGATTACAGCGAGGTCAAACAGGCCTTGCAGGAGTTTGTCTTTAACATCAACATCCCCACCCGTGTGGGATTCCAGACCCCTTTTACCAATATTACCATGGACCTTTACGTGCCTTCTATTTTAAGGGACCAGCCGGTAATTATCAGCGGTATCGAACAGGACACCACCTATGCCGAATATCAGGCTGAAATGGATATTCTCAACAAGGCCTTTGCCGAAGTGATGATGGAAGGCGATGCCAGGGGCCGGGTTTTTACCTTTCCGATCCCGACCTATAATATTACGGTCGACTTTGACTGGAGCAATCCCAACCTGGACATGGTGTGGCAGATGACGGGGAAATACGGCATCCCCTATTTCTCCAACTTTGTCAATTCGGACATGTCACCGGAAGACGCGCGCTCCATGTGTTGCCGGTTGCGTTTGGACAACCGGGAACTGCTGAAAAGGGGCGGCGGGCTTTTCGGTGCCAATCCGCTGACAGGGTCTGTAGGCGTTGTCACCATCAACCTTCCCAGGATAGGTTTTCTGGCCAACGACGAAAAAGATTTTTTCGACCGGCTAAGGGAAAAGGTACAAATCGGCGTCGAGAGTCTGGTCATAAAACGCAAGGTGCTTGAAAACTTCACCGATCAGAACCTCTACCCGTACACAAAATTTTATTTGCGGGACATTAAGGCCCGCAATGGTGTTTACTGGAAAAATCATTTTTCCACCATCGGAATTATCGGTATGAATGAGGCCTGCACCAATTTCCTCCATGAAGACATCTCCAGCCCGGCAGGCCTGGCTTTTTCACTCAGCGTCATGGATTTTATACGGGAAATGCTCACCGAGGCCCAGGAAAAAACCGGTGATCTGTACAACCTCGAAGCTACCCCGGCCGAAGGCACGGCCTACCGTCTGGCCCTTATGGACAAAAAGCGGTTCAAAAAAATTCAATGTTCCAATGAATCCGAGTACAGAAAGTCCGGGGATGCTCCCTATTACACCAATTCGAGCCAGTTGCCGGTCAACTACAGCGATGATATCTATGAAACACTGACCCTGCAGGATGATCTGCAGTGCAAATACACCGGCGGTACGGTCCAGCATGTATTTTTGGGCGAGCTGGTAACGGATATTACCACCATCAAGGCACTGGTCCGTAAAATTGCCACCGGTTTCAAACTGCCCTACTTTACCCTGACGCCCACATTCAGTGTCTGCCCGGTCCACGGTTACCTCAACGGCAGGCAGGAAAAATGCCCGAAATGCGATCGTACGACAGAGGTGTATTCACGGGTGGTGGGATATCTCAGACCGGTCAAGCAGTGGAACAACGGTAAACGGGCCGAGTTTGACCAGAGAAAAACATTCAAGGTTGCCTGAGCAGCAGCCAATGCGAGGTAAGGAGAGAACCAATGGTAGTGGGTGGAATGCAAAAAAACTCGATGATCGATTATCCGGGGAAAATCAGTTGTGTGATTTTTCTTTCAGGGTGTAATTTTGACTGCCCGTACTGCCATAATCCCGACCTGGTTCAGGGGTGTACCGAATGTCCGGCAAACCTGACCGAGGCCAATATATGGCAATTTCTGGAAAGTCACAGAAATTTTCTGGATGGGGTGGTGATTTCCGGCGGAGAGCCCACGCTTCAACCGGATCTGGCGGATCTGTGCAAAAAAATCAAACAGATAGGGTATCCGATAAAACTCGACACCAACGGCAGCCGGCCCGAGGTACTGGAACAACTGCTTGAAAACGGTCTGATTGATTATGTTGCCATGGATGTAAAAACCGATCCCGGTCATTACGCACCGATTATCCAGAAAAAAAGCCGCCCGGATCATATTGTTTCCAGTATCCGGCTGATCATGGAGTCCGGGCTGCCGTATGAATTCAAGACCACCTGCATCAAACCCCTTGTGGATACCGGTATGATCGAAAGCATTGCCCGTCTGATAAAAGGAGCACGGCTCTGGGCCCTGCAGGAGTGCAGGGAAACCCAGGTCCTGCATCCTGAATTCTTTCAAAGCCACGACTGCAGACTTGGGGAAGACGAATTGCTGCAATTCCAGACCATCGGTGCAAATTACGTGGAAAAATGCATCGTACGGTAAGGCCAATGGGGACAAACCGGCACTCTTTGGGAATGTTTATGTTATCTTGAGCAGCCGGGCCGCATTTTGACCGCAGATACAATCGATATCCTCTTTTTCAAGCCCGCTTAGTTCCAGCTCCCTAAAATACCGAACCGGTTTGAGCAGGGGAAAATCCGTCCCAAAAAGAATTTTGTCAATTCCGGCAACCTGTTTTGCAAAGGCCCAGATATCCCGGTGATAGAGAAATGGGGATGCCGCCGTATCAAAATAGATGTTTTTCAGGGTATCCTTGACCTCTTTTTTCAACAGATTGTAAAAAAAGATCCCGCCGCCCCAGTGGGCCAGCACAATTATATTTTTCGGAAACCGTTTGGCCAGGTTGTATATCTGTGCCAGAGTATTGGGCGTTTTCCCCGGATATAGATGACCCACCGGTTCATTGGTGTGAATCAGTACAGGCACCTTGTTTTCCCGACAGATTTCCATGATGGGCGCCAGATCGTCCAGGGCGGCTTCATCAATTCCGGATTCATAAAATGCCAGCTCACCGACACCGGCAAGACCTCCCTCAAGGCAGCGAACGGTTTCCGTCACGGCCTTGGGGCCGGCAGGATCGAAGCAGGCCATCCCGATCAGCCGATCCGGATATTTTTCAACCACCTCCATCACATAATCGTTCTGCAGTTTGAAGGTTTCCGCCTTTCGCCAGGGAAAGCCGAAAACAACGGCCTTATCAACTCCCTGTTCATCCATGGCGGCAATGGTCTGCTCCGCGCTCACAAGTTTTGATCCGGGTGAATCATACAGGAGCCTGAAGGCGGATTCACCGTCAAAATAACGCTCCCTTGTCTCCCGGATATTTTCGGGGAAAATATGGGTATGGAAATCAATGATCATTTTTCACCTCCGTTATAATTATCGGATTGTCGAGGTTGCAGGGCTTCACGATGAATCAAATATTGACTATAGGGCTGAATTCTATACAATACCATACATGGTTCATAACGGTTAAACGCTTTACACTTCTTGGGTGGTTGTTTATAAAACAAGTAGATTTTGGCATGTCGGAACGTTTTGTTTCTTGAGAGTGTAACCTAAACCGGAAATCACAAACTACAAGCACCAAGAGACAAATAAATTCCAATATCTAAATCTCAAATAAGAGCCAAAGCAAATTATTTGCTCACACATAGCCTGGAGTTGTTTTGTTATTTTGATTTTTTCCTGTTTTGAATTTTAATCATTTTGATTTATTTGTTTTTTGATTATTTTGATTTATTTTTTGACATAAAAAATACGAATTTTAGTATTTAGATACTAATGATAATCGGGAATCAGCCTGTGGATTTGAATGAAAATAATTTTGAACGCCATGTGGTCCTGGTGGCACCGGAGGTGCACTGGAACACCGGCAATATCGGGCGGACCTGCCTGGGGGCCGGTGCCCGATTGCACCTGATTCGACCCCTGGGATTTTCACTGGACAGCCGCCAGGTCAAACGTGCCGGCCTGGATTACTGGCCGGAGGTAAAACTGTTTATCTGGGACAGTTTCGCAGACTTTAAAAAACAGATGAAGCCGGCAAAAAAAGAGATCGCAATATTCACAAAAACCGGGTCAAAATTTTTCTGGGATATGCCGTCCGGTAAAAGGCTTTTTCTGATTTTCGGCTCGGAGACCAGGGGACTTCCTCCTCAAATCCTGAATGTCTATAAGGATACCGCCTACTGTATACCCATCTTACCAAAAATACGGTGTCTGAACCTTTCTACCACGGTGGGAATTGCGCTGTATGAAAGCCTGAAAAATGTGTTTATCGAAAAAGGAGAAAATCAATGCGGCACATCGTAATACTTTTCACCATTCTTTCGACCCTGTTTCTGGCATCCGGATGTGCCGGCACCGGAAACAACATCCTCGACCAGGACTCCAGCAGCATGTCCGATGAAGAGCTGCTGAAATATTATTATCAGTTGGAGGAAGAAATCGCCAAATGCGAACGCCAGTCAGACCGGGCCTCTATCGGGATCGGAACCGGTTTTGGCCGACGAGGAATCGGTTTTGGCTTCGGTGTCAGCCAGGGCATAGCCCACTGCAATGCAGACGAACTTAGGGAACGTCGTGTAGAAGTGCGTCTGCAGTTAAAAAAACGGGGCGTAAATCCCTGATCCCTTATTTTTCAGCCGCATCTCTTTTCTCCATCTCCGTGGCCCGCAGGTCTTTTTTCAGGACCTTGCCGACATTGGTTTTAGGCAATTCATGGATAAACTCAATTTCCGTGGGCAGCTTGTAGGTCGCCAGTTTTCCCTTGCAGAAATCGATCAACTCTTCCCCGGTGGCGGTCCGGCCTTTCTTGAGTACGACAAAAACCTTGACCTGCTCGCCCCGAACAGGATGGGGGACCCCGATGGCGGTGGCTTCCTGAACTTTCGGGTGTTCGAAGAAAACTTCTTCGATATCACGGGGATAAACATTAAAACCGCCTGAAATGATCATATCTTTCTTGCGGTCGACAATGTAGAAATAGCCTTCCTTATCCATTTTGGCGATGTCGCCGGTATGTAGCCAGCCGTCTGTCAGGGTTTCGGCGGTCGCTTCCAAATTATTCCAATACCCTTTCATGACCTGCGGTCCCTTAACCAGCAGTTCGCCGGTTTCTTCCACAGGAATGTCTGTTTCGCCGTCATTTAAATCAACGATGCGGCATTCGGTGTCGGGAATGGGAAGTCCGATGCTGCCGACTTTGCGCTGGCCCCGAAAGGGATTGATATGGGTCACGGGCGTGGATTCGGTCATGCCGAAGCCTTCCACGATAATCGCCCCGGTCTTGGCTTCAAAATCACGGATCACCTCCACAGGCAGCGGCGCACTGCCGGAAAAGCATCCCTTGATCGACGTCATATCGCTTTTCTCAATATCAGGACTGGCCAGCATACCGATATACATGGTGGGCACCAGCGGGGCAAAGGTAGGTTTGAATTTGGCGATGGCTTCCAGCAGCGGTTCCGGCTGGGGTTTGGGGACCAGGATTTCGCCCCAGCCCATATACACGGAAAAATTCATGGCCACTGAAAGCCCGAATACATGAAAAAAAGGCAGTGCGCTCAACATACGTTCCTCACCCTTATTAAAAGTGGGAAACCATGAATTCAGATGTTGAACCTGCTTGCTGAGATTGGCATGGGTCAGCATAACACCCTTTGAGATACCGGTTGTTCCGCCGGTGTACTGGTACATGGCTACATCATCAAAGCCAAGTTTTACGGCCGGAGGATTCAAGGGAGACTGCGCCAGAAACGGTTTCCATCTGGAAACATCAGCAGCCGATTTTACATCGGCGGCCAGGCCTTTTTTTTTGGCTACCAGGGGAAACAGGAGATTTTTGGGAAATGGCAGGTAATCGCCGATGGAAGTATAAATAATATGCTTAATTCCCGTGTCGGGGCGCAGCTCGACCATTCGGTTGGCCAAAAGATCAAGGGTAATGAGCAGCTTGGAATTCGAGTCGTTAAACTGGTGTTTCAGTTCACGGTCGGCATAAAGGGGGTTGTTCATTACCACAACGGCACCAATTTTCAAAATAGCATAGTAACTGATAACGCAGGGAATAACATTGGGAAGCAGAATAGCGACACTGTCTCCCTTTTTGATGCCTAGGTTAGAAAGACCGGCGGCACACTGGTCGACCATACTTTTCAGCTTGCGGTAATTTATTTGATATCCCTGAAACAGCAGGGCCATGTTATTGGGAAATGCAGATACACTTCGTTCCAGAAACTCCGGAAGGCAGACCTCTTCGTAGTCTACTCGCTCAGGTACACCTTTTTCGTAAAATGCCAGCCATGGTTTGTATTGATAATGGATTGTCGCCAATGGGACCTCCTTTGGTGTTCTGTTATATAACGAAGCATTAAAAACTGAATAAATATACGGAAAATGACGATACCTTGCAAGGCTTTTGCTAAAATCGACGATTTTGTCATACCCTTTCGCCTGAATAAACGATCGAGTTTTGTAAAAAATCACGTCGGGTGCCAAAAAACTCCCACAACCTTCCAAATTATAAATCGGATGGCCATTGAATGCAAACAAAATCAGTCATGTAAAACGCATTTGAAAAACGACACTGCGTTTTACAAAAGCCCAATGGGGTCGTTGCAAAACAATTGGCATTATTTGACATTTCATACGACTTGCTGTAAAAAGCACCATATCCTCAATCGGGATCTGTTTGTGCTTATTTATTTTCAGAGACGTAACAAAGTCTGATGTTGGAGCGTCTGTAACTTTCATAACAGCTATTTCAACAGCATCATGGCTGCAATTTAAAAGAGAATGAATTTTTTACTTGACAGAAAAAGCTCCGTTTGCATTAATGAATGAATACTCATTCATTAATGCTGATATTTTTACTTTCTTAAGGAGAAGAAATGTAATATGGAAACCGCTTTGATCTCTCCGGCCCACGGCTCGATATTTTTCATTCCCACCGCGGTTATTTCTTTTTTGATCCCGATTATCGGGGCAATTATTTTTACCTATATAATGGCAAGACGCATGGCTCCCCTGGTCATGGCGGCTCCTGATGCCCGATTTGACCATATCCCGGCAAGGATCATGCAAGTGCTTAAAATCTGGCTCGCCCAATGGCGCCAACCGCGTTATATGCTGGCAGGCGTGCTGCATATCATGATTTTTTTCGGTTTTATATCTCTGGCGCTTCGCTCCAGCCAGCTTGTAATACTGGGATTTATAGAGGGCTTTACCTTCCCGGGCATGGATGGCATCGCAGGAGCGGCATACAATGTTATCAAGGATATTATGGCTACGGTTGTACTGGTTGCGGTTGTGGTTGCGGCCATCCGCCGGGGCATTTTCAAGCCGGAGCGATACGCCGTTCCCAAAAAATACGGCCATGATCATACGGCAGAGGCGGTTTTTGTCCTGGCCCTTATCGGCACGCTGATGGTCTCCGAGAGTCTGTTCGAAGCTTCCCTGGTGGCAGCCCAGGCCCAACAGGGCCTGCATGCCGATTTTCTGACACCGGGTACCCTGGGATGGGCACTCAAGGGCATGCTGCTGAGCACACCTTTAACCTGCCTGCAGAACCTCCATATTGCCGCCTATTTTGCCCATGACCTGTGTTTTTTCTTTTTTTTGTGTTTTCTGCCCCTGGGTAAGCATTTTCATGTCATTACCTCCATTTTTAATGTCTTTTTCATGCGCCTGAATCGAGGCAATGTCAAACCGGTGCGCTACGGCGTCAAAGATGAAAATCTGGATGAACTGGAATCCTTCGGCGTTAAAAAACTGGAGGATTTTACCTGGAAGCATATCCTGGATTTTTACACCTGCGCCGATTGTGGACGCTGTTCAGACCAATGCCCGGCAAATACCGTGGGCCGGCCTCTATCGCCGCGATTCATCTCCATTAAGGCCCGGGATCTGCTCTTCAAGAACTATCCATTGCTGCCTTTAAACAGCCCGTTTAAAAAAAGTGAACCACTGATCGGCACTATTTTTACAGAAGACGAAATCTGGTCATGCACCACCTGCGGTGCATGCGAGCAGGAATGCCCGCTTGGAATCGAATATATCGACAAGATCGTCGACCTGCGCCGTGGCATGGTTGAAGAGGGCATGGTGCCCCAGTCCCTGCAAAAACCGCTGCGGGCCCTGGAAAAACGCGGTAACCCCTGGGGCAAAATGGAAAAAAAACGGGCCGACTGGACCAAAGATCAAGAATTCAAGGCAAAATACCCGGTTAAAATTCTCGAAAAAGGAGCCACGGCCGACACCCTGTACTTTGTGGACAGCATTTCATCCTTTGATGACCGCATGCAGGAGATTGCCAAGGCCACGGCCGGAGTCCTCACCACTGCCGGCATTGATTTCGGTATTCTGGGCAGGGCGGAAAAGGACAGTGCCCACGAGGTGCGCCGCTTTGGTGAGGAGATGCTCTTTCAGGACTTGAAAGACCACAATACCGATGCTATTCTAAATGCCGGCGTGAGTCGTATCGTCACCGCCGATCCCCATGCATTCAACGCGTTAAAAAAGGACTACAAGGGCCTTCCCCCGGTGGAACATATCAGCCAGGTGATTGTCCGCCATGTCAGATCCGGTAATTTGAAACTTAAACCAGTCGCGGATCCGACCCGGATCTACACCTATCATGATCCCTGTTATCTGGGACGGCACAATGATGTGTACGACGACCCCCGGGCCGCCATCGATGCCATTCCAGGCCTTACCCGGGTGGAAATGACAAAAAATCGGGATCGATCCTTCTGCTGCGGCGGCGGCGGTCTGATGCTCTTCTACGAACCAGAGGAAGAGCAACGCATGGGCGTTCTGAGGGTACGGATGGCGGCCGACGCCGGAGCCAATGTAATCGTAACGGCATGCCCGTTCTGTCTGGTCAATATCGAGGACGCCATCAAGGTGGCCGGCCTGGAAGGTGAAGTGGAAGCCATTGAATTGGCCGAACTGATTGATCAGCATATGGAAAAGGCTGCCTGAAACAGGCCGAATAGGTCAACAGAAAACCGATATCAGAAAGCAATCATTTGGTAATAACCATAATTTAAAAAACCTGTCAACAATAACAGCAGGGAGGGAAAATATGGAAATTTTGGTTTGTGTAAAGAGGGTCCCTGACACCTCGGAAAACGAGATCGAGTTGAACAATGCCGGGAACGACATCGATCGCGATGATCTGGTTTATTCGGTAAACGAGTGGGATAATTATGCAGTCGAGGAAGCTATTCAGATCGTTGACAAGGTCGGCGGCAGTGTCACGGTGGTCTCGGTCGGCAATGATGAGTCGGAAGAGGTCGTGAGAAGGGAGATGGCCATGGGCGCTGAAAAGGGCCTGCTTTTAAGTGACGATGCCTTTGAAAATTCCGATGGCAGGGGGGTTGCCGCGATTCTAAAAGCCGCCGTTGAAAAAGGCAGCTACGATCTGATCATGACCGGGGCCCAGGCCGATGCCGGTGCCGGAGAGATCGGTGGTATGCTGGCGGCCATGCTGGATTACCCCTATGCATCCCTGGTCAACACCATTGAGGTGCAGGAGGGCAAACTAACGGTGGGCCGTGAAATAGAAGGCGGTAACCAGGAAATGAATGAAATCGATTTGCCCTGCGTCCTGTCCATCCAGACCGGTATCAATGAACCGCGCTATGTGGGCATCCGCGGTATCCGGAAGGTGGCTTCCGTGGAGATCCCGACCCTGGGCACCGCGGATCTGGGGCTGGACGCGGCATCGGTCGGCGATGCCGGTGCCAAGGTCAAACGGCTCGACTATTTTGTGCCGGACACGGGCGAAGGTGCGGAGATGCTCGAGGGCAGCACGGAAGAGATCATTGGAAAACTGATTGAACTCTTAAAGGCCAAGGGAGGATTGAAATAATGGCTCAAATTTTTACATATATTACACATAAGGATCAAGTCGCCGATGATGCGGCCCTGGAACTCGCCGCCGCGGCTAAACAGATTGATGCCGATGCGTCCGTAACCGCCATCGTGACAGGCAGTGGGCCTGATCTTGATGCGGTTTGCAATACCATGGCCCAATCCTATCCGGAAGTCTGGAAGTTTGACAACGAGGCACTGGCCTATCCCAATGCCGAAGTGATCCGCAAGCTGCTGGTCAATACGCTGCCGGGCGATGCCATTTTATTGATGGCCCATGATACCTTTGGCATGGACCTGGCCCCGGGGCTGAGCATCAAACTGGATAGCGCCTTTGCCAGCGATGTGGTAGGGTTTGAAGGCACGGACGGATCGGTCATGAATATCGTACGCCAGGAATACGGCGGCATGGTCAGCGCCCATGTCTCCTGCGATATATCCGGTGGTGCGGTAATAACCGTACGTCCGGGTGGATTCCCGGAAGATGAAAATAAAGCGGCCGCCGGCCGGGTTGTGGACAAATCCGGCGATGCCGGTGACCTGTCTGCAAACCGCCGTTTCCTGGAAATCGTCGCAGCAGAAGTCGGAGACGTGGATATCACCAAATCCGAGGTTCTGGTATCCGTCGGACGTGGAATCGAAGATGAAGACAATATCGAAATCGTACAGGAACTGGCGGAAGCCATGGGTGCCGATGTATCCTGCTCCCGACCCATCGTGGATTCAAAATGGATGGAAAAATCCCGCCAGGTCGGTACCTCCGGCCAGACGGTAAAACCAAAGGTCTACCTGGCCTGCGGTATCAGCGGATCATTCCAGCATCTGGGAGGTCTCAAGGGCAATCCCTTTGTCGTGGCCATCAACAAAAATACCAACGCGCCTATTTTTCAGGTAGCGGATGTGGGCATCGAAGCCGACATCCTTGATTTCCTGCCGGAACTCACCGAAAAAATTGGTAACATGTAATTGTTTCCAGATTACGGCAGAGCATTATAACCTATCAGCCGGTGCAGGGGGGTAATACTTTTATGATATAGGATTATCCCCGGAGCCTTTGATGGGCTGCATCACTTTTTATTCAAGCCGTCTGTTTCTACCTAAGATGAGCGATTAGCTTTTAGCAATTAGCGGTCAGCTCCTATATTGTACTAATTGCTAAAAGCTAACTGATAATCGCTCAATTTAGTTTTTATTTGCGGAGACAGACGGCTTTTTTATTGGGGCATACAAAAATCACCTCACCGAATCGTAACTTGCAACGTCAACTGGTCAAATCTTCATAGTATCGATCGACTTCAAGGGTCCGGTCAAAAATGGACAGTATCAGAGCCGCACGAATCCACATGCCGTTGCGTACCTGCCGCCAGTAGACGGCCCTCGGATCCGAATCCACAGCCACAGCGATCTCCTTGCGGCGCGGCAGCGGGTGCAGAAGAACGGCGTTTGATTTCAACAGATCAAGATGCTCGGTCTTGAAGTGATATTTGCTGGTATCGATCAGACTACTCTCTTTGGCCGTATCCCACTCGTCCTGGATACGCGTCATATAAATGGCGTCAACTTCGGGAATCAGTTTTTCAAAATCGACACTCACTTCATATTCCATGCCCGCTTTTGTGAGCGAAGATAAAATGTCTTCACCGATCTGCAGGGATTCCGGGGCGATAAAATACTGTTTGACACCCGGATAGAGTGTCAGCAGGTTGGATAAAGACCGTACTGTCCGGCCCCGGGCCAGATCACCTACAAAAGCGATTTTCTTGCCCTCGATTCCACCCTGATTTTCAAAACTGCGCTCCAATGTGTAGATATCCAGCAGGGCCTGGGTCGGATGCTGATCTTTCCCGGAACCGGCATTGATAACCGGGACGGGTCGGTCTGTATTGGAAAGCAGCCAGGCAATTCTTTCGGCAAAGCCGCCCACAGGATGGCGCATGATCATAAGATCAAAATAACTGCTGAACGTTCGCACCGAATCTTCCTTGGATTCACCCTTGATTTCACTGGATGTGCTGGTGTCCCGCACTTCGGCAGGCTGAATTCCCAGTATCTGGCAGGCAGCGTAAAACGAAAGAAAAGTTCGGGAAGAGGGTTGGGCGAAATAGAGCATGCCCCTTTTGTCCGACAACAGGTCTTTCAGGAATTGCAACCCGCCCCTGGTTTTTCCGATCATCCGGATTTTGGTGGCCAGGCTGCACAGTTTATCCAGCATGGCTCGATCAAACTGCTGGGAAACCAGCGCATGATAGGTTCGCCCCTGACGCAAAAAATAGGGTGCTTTTTCCCCGAGGTTCAGTTGCTGGAAATCTTGCCAGCTGATCTCTTTTAACGCATTGTTTTTGTACATATTCCTCCTTTTATTCCCATTGCACATGCGCTACATTGTTTAAATAATCCCGGGCGTCTTTATGATCCAGCCGGGCGGATTGAATAAAATTTTCCATGGCCTTTGTACTGTCGGTCGACAAAAGATAAATTCTGCCTCTGGTGTAATAATATGCACCATTTCCATTATCCATGGCAAGTGCTCTGTTAATAGATGTCAGGGCTTTGGCATATTCACCGAGCTCACAAAAGGATACGGAAAGATTAAAATGATAATCGCTTCTTTGAGGATCAAGCTTGATTGCTTTTTTATAAAATTCAACCGCAGCCTTGTCGTTGCCGTACGCAGCTACCAGCCCCCCCTTATCAGACCAGTATTCAGGATCTTTTTCCGTATATTGTGGTTTTGCCGGCAATTGAGCCGGCTTCCCGGCAGATTCGGTTTTCAAGTTGGTCTGGCCCGGGACGCTGTCCCTTGATTCCGCAGGAGGAGCCGCCATAGCCTCTTTAAAGGCGGTAATCATGGCTTTAATATCATCCATCTTAAAAGATGTGACCGTATCGATCCGGCCGTTTTCCAGATTCATTGTAAATGCAAGTTTTCCCAGGCTGGAAAAGGCTTTTTTGTCTCCGGGCATGGGTATATTCAAATCCGGCAGCATCTCTCCGAGGGCGGAAAGGTATGCACCCAGATCCATATCAAGGGTCATCAGTGGACCGTTTGAAGTCGTTTCTTTAAACGTTCGGGCCAGGCCGATCATTTTTTTAAGACGTCGGTCATTCGAAGCCATTAGCAACAGGTTGTCTACGGTTGTCATGCGGGTATCATACACCATTATTGGGCAATCGGGTGCCGGCACCCCGGCGGTTTGCGGCAAGGCCGGGAAAACAGGGATTTTTGATTTGACGCCAACTACTTTACAGCCGGCTACCTCCGTGTCGGCAGTCCGGACAAAAACATCGGCAAGTTTACGGCCGGATTGTTGTTCCAGCAGCCCGGCTAAATTGCGGCTGTACTTTTCCATCCAGGGCAGGTATACGTTTTCTAAAAAATCGACCGCTTGATTCCCGTTTTTAAGTACGCTGATGGTCTCAAAATTTATTTTGTCTTTGTCATAAGACAAACCGCCTGCCATTTCACCGCTAAAAGGTTCGCACATGGAAGCAATTTCGCTGAAATCAAGTCCCACCTTTTGAGAAAAAGGGCCGAAAGTGTTGCCCATCATTTTCAGGAAACCCGCTATGTTATAAGGGCCGGAACCAAAATTAATCTGAAAATCCGGTTTAAAGGTACTTAACCGTGCGGACGTGTCTGTGCGGGTAAAAAGACCGGCGATCTCGCTTTCGGCCCTGGCCTGAGAGCTGAAAACAAACGCCAGTTTTGCGGCCGTCAAATCGATCCCAAAAGAGATGGTATCAAGCTGTGAGGCTATATCCAGCATGCCGGATATCATGGCCCGGGCATCTTCGGGAGCCGGCGCCATGGGAGTGTCTGTCCGCTGCATTTTGGAGATTTCAATTTTTTTAAGCCAGTTATCGATCTGTTCCCTGTTTTTTTTCAAAAGTCGGCCAACAGTGGCCTGGGCCATGATGGTTGTTTTACTTTTTGAAGAACCGGCCTTCAGCAAAGCTTCTTCCATATTTCCCGAAATAACCTGGGGCGATCCCGGGGGCAGAGAGATCATGTAATAATTGGATCCGATTTTGGCATTAAAAGCCGCCTGGAAATTAGCATTGGGGCGAATATAGGGTATCAATATTCCGCTGATGTACTGCTCACCCGCCGGCTCAAGACCGATAACGATCTGTCGGTCGGGATCGATCCAGTCCGTACCTTGAAGCATGGCTCTGATCTGTGCCGTGGCAGGTGCTTTTGCTTGAGGAGTGTCACTCCCGGCCAGTTCATCTATCAGGTGCAGCGTATTTTCGATCCGGCTGATTTTAACAACGACATCCAGGGCTGAGGCGGTGGGCGGACAAACGGCCGAACCCAGGAGCCCAACGGCCAGGAGAATAATACACAATAGGAAAGCTGAAATTTTGGATTTCATAATTTTTTCCTGTTTAAAATAAACCGCCATACCGGGCGATGATCAATAAAATGGATAAAACCTCGGCATTTTTTATGAAAAAATCAAAGGTAGTTTATTGAAGCTTGAAATTGAAAAAAACAGATGCCTGTGTAAAAAATATAACCCGGCATATGGAGAACGCCGTGATACTTTGTTCATCATTCAAAATTCATTTAGAGCCCCATATTTTCATTGATCAAAACAACTTTAACCCTGTTTTTGGGAAATGATTTCTCGGTTATGGTCCAAGTGTTGCAAATCCGATCCGGGACATTGCATTCCCGGCAGACAGCGGTTTCGGCACATGGCGTCTTCATGTCCAGCCGCATGGCATTGGCCGGTGCGCTGTAGTTTTGAATACGAAACATCGCATTATCTAAATCGGCCACGATTTTATTACGTCCCACCAGGATAATCACATTTTTGGGGCCGAATGTGATTCCGGCTATACGGTTTCCGATCATATCCAGATTGACGAGCTGGCCTGTTTCGGTGACGGCATTGGTTCCGGTGATAAAAAGGTCCACGGAAAGAGCATCCCGGCGGCGTTTGAATTTTTCCTCCGGCGTCAGGGATTTGTCAAAAATGTCCAGTATGCTCAAGTCGGAACGATTTTTCAATTTTTCGTACAACCCGGAGTCGATAAACGTTCTTGAACCACCCCAGGAAACGGTGACAGGTTTCAGGCGCGGCAGGATCTCTTCTAAAACAATCCGTGCGGCGTCAGCCCCTGAATCTGCCAGAAAAACCTCAAAATTATTTTTTTCCAGAACTGCCTTCAGAGACGACAGGCGTAACTGCCAATAACTGCGGATGGGGTTTTCCATAAAATTCTCCTTGTCACAATATGATCGGGTACCGGGACCGTTTGATAAGTTCGTATCATTTCTATATACCCTATATCAAGATCTGTATTCAAAAAAGCGAATTTATGGGCAATACTGTTTGGCACTCCTGGAAGTGCAAAATCAAAGAATGGACATTCATGGGAAGGGGAGGGAAGTTGGTCGGGCAGCCTGAACCCATCCCGGCTCAGGCTGCCTTTTTGCAATTTGGTCTGATCATCACTCTTGAAATACACAGCGTTGCATGGCGACGGCTTCCGCGGCTTTAATCAATGGGTAAGCTGTGGGAGGACCGGTTAAAAAAGGCTGGGTGCCGATCTGGAATGTGAGCAGGGAGCAGACCGTCATTCTGTTTTGAATCATAAGCCCGATCATGTTGGTCAGTTCACCCGTGCTTTGACCACCGATAACTTCTCCGCCCAGAATAACCCCGGATCTGCGACCAGCAATTAATTTAATAATCTGCTTATGCGTACCCGGCAGGGTTCCAGGATGTTTATCAACCCCTTCAAAGGTGCCGGCAACCACATCAAATCCCCTTTCACTGGCCAGCGCTTCGGTGACCCCGGCAGCGCCAAAAGAAGTTGAACCGATACAGGTGCAAAAAATTGAAATATTACCGTTAAAGGCCCGCAGAGATGACAATTGGTACAGGTTCATTCCTGCAATCCTGGCTTCGGCACAGGCTGTTGATGCCAGCATGACACCCTTTAATGAACGGGTAATGAAACTGTGTTTTTCAGCACAATCACCCACCGCAAAAAAATCTTTGTTGGCCGTCCGCAGATACTCATTGACCTCAATAAATCCCATTTCATTAATTTTAAGGCCGGCTGTCTGGGCCAGACAAACATTCGGACGATACCCGGTTGACAGGATCACGGCATCGGCATCAATGGTCTCTCCGTTGCTTAATACCACCTTTGATACTTTTTTATCACCGGTCAGCTCTTTTACCCGGCTGTTGCTTTTTACATGGACCCCCCTATCTTCAAGGGTTTCCTGTGCCTTGGCCGCCAGTTCCGGGTCAAAAGCAAGGCTTAACACATACGGCAGCATTTCTACAATGGTGACATCCTTGTCTGCTTTGTTGAGTTCGTCAGCAACCTCAACGCCGATAAAACCACCGCCAAGGACAACAATCTTCTTGAACTGTTCCAGCTTCTTGCTGAATTGATCCAGATATTTCTTACTTTTAGGAATTATAAACACATTTTCCAGATCCGCCCCTTTAAGCCAGCCCGGGACTGCAGGCTCTGATCCGGTGGCAATGACAACTTTCTCAAACTGGATTTCCGAACCATCGGCGGTTTTGCATACATTGTTTTCCTGATCCAGAAATACCGCTTCGCCAATTTTGAGTTCAACCCCGGCGTTGGTTAACACCGCATCAGGGACAACGTTTTGTTCACTGCTTTTTAACGTGCCGAATATATAGGGTATACCGCACGGAACCAGAACTTTTTCCTCTTTTCGCAACAGCATGATTTTTTTATCTTTATGAAAGGCTTTCCCGGTCGTAGCGGCAACAATCCCGGCCGCACTTCCACCAATTACCAAAACATCTGTTTTTTCCATAACATTCCCTCCAATTTTTTTAGTTGCGTCTTTAATGGTTTTTTTATTATACTCCCAATTCCAATTAAAAACCTGATATGGTCAATCTGTTTTGACATATTATACTAAATCGTATTCTGCATTGATACAGATCAAGCTTTGAGGCTTTTTTATGAATATATTCCCTTTCCTGCAATCCAATTCTTTGGGAAAAGAGATGACAAAAGAGCACCTTTGGGATCTTTCCAATGCCGCAGTAAACAAAAAGTACCGGGCCGGTCAGACGATTATAAATGAAAATGATGTTGCGGAAGAATTCTATGTGGTAATCAGCGGTATGGTGAAAATGTTCAAAGCCTCTCCTGATGGCCGCGAACAGACGCTTTACATTTTCGGCCCGGGAGAGATATTCGGCGTCTGTGCAATCTTTTCAGATATGGTATTTCCTGCCGGTGCATCCGCCCTGGAAGATAGCGTTCTTCTGATATTCCAGGGAGAGCTGGTGAAAGATATTGCGCATCAGGATTCGACAATTCTTTTTAATATGATCCGCGTCCTGGCCTGTCGGCTCAAGGAATCCATGTCTCTTGTGGAGCTGCTATCGCTCAAGGATATCCCCCAGCGAGTGGCATCGTTTCTTCTTCTGTCAACCATGAAAAAGGATTGCAGAGAGGATGAGGTGGTGGATTTGATGATCACCCGGCGGGAGGTGGCCAAAATTATAGGCAGCACACCTGAAACTTTGTCACGCGTGTTAAAAAAAATGGTTGTAAAAAATATGATTGAAATTGAAGGACGGCGTCTCCGTGTACTGAATCGTGACGCCCTGAATGAACTTTCCCGAGCGTCTGTGATTTATTAAAAAAATATACCAAACGTTGGCCGATCGAGGTATGCTTTAAAGAGAGCAAACAACTTCTTGAACTCGGAAAAGATCAAAGTAATGACTTTAATGCACAAGCAATGGCTGCTATGCGCAGTTTTTTAAGACATAACCTCCCAAATTATTTAAATAAAATCGAAAATAACGGAACTTTGGGCGAATGATTCGAACATATCGCGGACACTTTAGCTGTTACTACATATGCCCACCGTTTGTGGGACTTTTTCCGTGAATTTTTTTTGTTTTTTTTCATCGATTTTTTTATCCTGAAAACACCGTTCTTTTTGTTTGACACATATCCATCCTTTTTCTATATTCAATGCTTTAAAATTAACAGGTAACCGATAACAAGGATAGTATCCAAAAATCAGGAGGATAATGATGCGTAAATTTTTTCTATTTTCAGTTCTGGTCTCGCTGGTCATCTGCGGTTTTGCTTTTGCCGGCGACAAACCCGTAAAGGTGGGTTTCGTCTACGTCTCGCCCATTGGTGATGCAGGTTATTCATATGCCCATGAGCAGGGAAGACTGGCTGTCGATGGTATGGACGGAGTCACTTCGTCATTTGTGGAATCGGTCCCCGAGGGCCCCGATTCTGAGCGGGTTATGCTGAACATGGCCAGAAAGGGGTATGATATAATCTTCGCCACCAGCTTCGGCTACATGGACCCCATGCTCAAAGTAGCCAAAAAATTTCCAGATGTCGTATTCATGCATTGCTCCGGTTTCAAAAGTGCAAAAAATATGGGCAATTATTTCGGCCGTATGTACCAGGCCCGGTATCTTTCGGGAATGGTCGCCGGTGCAATGACCAAAACCAAAACGCTCGGTTATGTGGCGGCGTTTCCCATTCCCGAGGTAATTCGCGGAATCAATGCCTTTACTTTGGGAGCACAAGTTGTCAACCCGGATGTCGAGGTGCGGGTGGTCTGGACCAAGACCTGGTATGATCCGGCCACTGAAAAGGAAGCCGCCAAGAGTCTGCTGGATGTCGGGGCCGATGTGATTGCCCAGCACCAGGATTCTCCCGGCCCCCAGGAAGCGGCAGAGGAAAAAGGTGTCTATTCGGTGGGATACAATTCCGACATGTCCGCATTTGCCCCCAAAGCCCATCTGTGCGCCCCCATTTGGAAATGGGGTGGCTTTTATAAGGAGATCGTTGATAACGTTCGCCGGGGAACCTGGGAAAGCAAGGCATACTGGTATGGACTGGAGCATGGTATTATTGATCTGAGCCCCATGAGCGACAGTGTTCCGCAGGATATTCAAAAACAGGTACTGGCCATGAAAAAGGATATTGCCGCGGGCAAGGTCACCGTCTTTACCGGCACTGTCAAGGATCAGGAGGGCAAGATCCGCATCGCCGACGGCGTCGTTGCCTCCGACAAGGAACTGCTCGGAATGACCTGGTTTGTTCAGGGCGTGATCGGGACCACACAGTAATCAGGGCTTCCGTTAAATCCGGCCACGTACCGTCTTAACTATTACAAAAACAGGTAACCTGATGCTCGGGTTGAAAATAACCAAAAGACAGGAGCCGCTGGTATGGAGCTCCTGTCTCATTTTAATGGGCGCCGTTGTTCTTTCCCTGGCTTTGAGCGCATTGATGCTGGCCCTGCAGGACAAGCCGCCACTGACGGCCATTGCCCTGCTCTTCAACGGCGCTTTCGGCTCATGGTGGGCCGTTGAAAGCTGCCTGATCAAGGCGGTGCCCATCTTTCTGTGTTCCCTTGGCGTGGCCGTTGCCTTCCGGCTTCAAATCTGGAATATCGGGGCCGAGGGGCAATACGCCATGGGCGCCATCGGCGCTACCTGGGTAGCCCTGACCTTCCCTGATCTGCCCGGATATATTATGCTGCCGGGCATGCTGCTTGCCGCGTTTATCACCGGCGGCCTCTGGGGCCTGATTCCGGCCGTTTTAAAACTGCGAATGCGGGCCAATGAAATCATCGTGACCCTGATGTTCAATTACCTGGCGATTTTGTTTCTCGATTATCTTGTCTACGGGCCCTGGAAAGACCCGGTCAGTTTCGGGTTTCCCATGACCCCCGAGTTTTCCCCTTCGGCTGTTGTGGGTAAGATCGGCAACACCGAATTGAACTGGGGTCTGGCACTGTGTCTTTTTGCAGGCCTTGCCATCTGGATTTTTTTTCGTTTCACCCGATACGGGTATGAACTCAAGGCCAGCGGTGAAAATATCAGGGCAGCCCGGTATGCCGGGCTGCCCTATGATCGTCTTGTCATGGTGGTCATGATCCTCAGCGGCGCCCTGGCCGGATGGGCCGGTTTCATTGAAGCCTCGGCCACCATCAACCGTCTGCAGCCGAGCATTATGATTGGATACGGATATACGGCCATCGTGGTTGCCTGGCTGGCGCGTCTGAACCCTGTCAATATCGCCGTTGCATCGATTCTCCTGGCCGGACTCAGGGTCGGTCTGGAAAATCTGCAACTGGATCTCCAGGTGCCGGCTGCCTTCGGCGGTATCATGGAGGGGCTGATTCTCCTCACGGTACTGGCCGGCAGCTTTTTTATCGATTACACGATCCGGACAAGGAAAAAAACATGAGCCTGGAATTCATACTGACGCTGCTGGCCGCGGCGGTCCAGTCCGGAACGCCGATCCTGTATGCCACATTGGGTGAGATCGTCACTGAAAAATCCGGCATTCTCAACCTTGGGGTGGAAGGCATCATGATATTCGGGGCTTTGGCTGCCTTCCTGACGTCTCTGTACACCGGCAGTCCCATGCTCGGATTTGTGGTCGGCGGATTTGCCGGGGCCCTGCTGGCGGGCCTGCACGGCCTGGTTTGCCTGGGCTTTCAGGGCAACCAGGTGGTTTCCGGCCTGGCCCTGACAATTCTCGGGACCGGCCTTGCCAATTATCTGGGAACTCCCTTTATCGGTCAAATTGCACCGGGATTCACGATTTTGCAGATTCCCCTTCTTTCCCGGCTGCCTGTGTTGGGGAAAATTTTTTTCAATCACGATGCCCTGGTCTATATTTCCTACTTTATCCCGGGCCTGCTGTGGATTTTCTTTCGTTACACCCGATGGGGTCTCGGCATGCGGGCAGCGGGTGAATACCCCCCCGCCGCCACCGCAAGCGGGCTTTCGGTGGCGGGGTATCGCTGGGCCGGAATCCTGGCCGGCGGATACCTGGTGGGCCTTGGCGGCGCGTATCTCTCTCTGGCCTATACGCATTTGTGGGCCAACGGCCTTGCTGCCGGACGGGGCTGGATCGCAGTGGCCCTGGTTATTTTTGCCTTCTGGCACCCGGGCCGTGCCATCCTGGGGGCCTATCTTTTTGGCGGTGTTATGGCTTTTCAGCTGCGTCTGCAGGCCATGGGAGCGCACCTGCCTTCTTCACTGCTGCTTATGCTGCCCTACGGGCTGACCGTTATCGTTCTGGTATTTTCCTCCTGGAAAAGAGATGTCTCCCAGGCCCCCGCGGGCCTTGGTGTAAACATAGCGCCTTCGGAATAAAATACCGCCCTAAGGGGCCGGTATTGAGTTAAGCCCAAAGGACAGGGTTTTCTTAATACAACAAAAGGAAAAATTTATGTCTGAACCTTCAAACTACAAAAGGATGTATCCCATTTCATGGGAACAACTGCACCGCGATTCCAAAGCGCTGGCCTGGCGGTTGCTGGATATCAATTATTTTAAAGGCATTATCGCCATCACCCGGGGCGGCCTTGTACCGGCAGCCATTATTGCCCGGGAACTGGATATCCGTCTCATCGACACCGTCTGCGTATCCAGTTATGACTGGCAGGATCATAAGGGTGAGGTTGAAATCTTAAAGACCCTGCCCGGCGACGGCGATGGCTGGCTTTTGATTGATGATCTTGTGGATACCGGCAAAACCGCCAAGATTGTGCACGAAATGCTCCCCAAGGCCCATTTCGCATCGGTTTATGCCAAACCGGCCGGCCGGCCCCTGGTGGATACCTATATTACCGAGGTCAGCCAGAATACCTGGATACTTTTCCCCTGGGACAGTGAATCGCAGTTTGTGCAGCCTATTATCGGACAAAAACAGGAATCATAATGGATCCGTCACCTGCATCGTCCATCCGCCTTGAAAATATCAGCAAAGCCTTTGGCCCGGTACAGGCCAATCAGGACATCAGCCTCACGGTGCGTACCGGTAAAATTAAGGCCTTGCTGGGTGAAAACGGCGCCGGCAAGAGTACGCTCATGAGCATTCTTGCCGGCCAGATCAAACCCGATCAAGGCCGCATCCTGATCAATGACCACCCTTGCTCCTTTTCATCCACAAGAGCGGCCATCGATGCCGGTATCGGTATGGTCTACCAGCATTTTAAACTGGTGGAAGCCATGACTGTTGCCGAGAATGTTTTTCTGGGGCAGACCGGGGGTTTCTGGATTCAGCCGGGAGCTATGGAGACCTCGGTTAAAAAACTGGCCGATGCCTACGGTCTGGATATCGATCCCAAAGCCAGAATATCCGATTTGTCCATGGGGGAAAGACAGCGGGTAGAAATTATGAAACTGCTGCGCCGCCAGAGCCGTTTTCTTATTTTTGACGAGCCTACCGCCGTTCTAACGCCATCTGAAATCACCCAGCTTTTCGATGCATTGAAACAGATGGCGGCCCGGGGCAAAGCCATTGTCTTTATAAGTCATAAGCTGGATGAGGTAATGGCACTATCCGACGAAATCGCCATATTGCGGCAAGGCCGGATCGTCGATACAATGGATACCGCCGAAGTTGCCTCAAAGGCTGAACTGGCCAGGCGCATGATCGGGCGTGACATTATGCTGCAGGTTGAAAAAGAACCCATGGAACCCAAGCAGGTTCTCCTGAAAACAAACAACCTTGGCGATGCGTATCTGCAAAATATTAATCTTGAAGTTCGTCAGGGGGAGATCCTGGGGATCGTGGGGGTTGCCGGAAACGGTCAGAAACCGCTGGTGGAAACAATCTGCGGACTTATTTCACCGTCCCTCGGCCGGATCACGGTGCTGGGTAAATCGTGGCATGATTTTTTTGCCCGGCGCAGATGGGACGCGGCCCTGTCCTATATACCGGAAGATCGTCAAGGGCTGGCGACCTGCCTGAATCTAGATCTTGTGGACAATTTTCTTTTGACCACCCGGGAAGGATTTTCACGCGGTCCCTGGTTGAGCAGGGGCCGTGCGGAAAAAAAAACCAGGGACGTTGTAAAAAATTTTGACGTTCAGCCCTCCAACATCCATATTCTCGCCCGTCAGCTTTCCGGAGGGAATTTGCAGAAAATGGTGCTGGCCCGAGAATTTTTTCGCAGGCCCCGACTGATTGTTGCGGAACAGCCCACCCAGGGGCTTGATATTGCCGCCACCGAAGAGGTCTGGAACCTGCTGATCAAAGCCCGGGAACAGGCCGGCATTCTCCTGGTGACCGGTGATCTCACCGAGGCCATGGCCCTGTCCGACCGAATCGCCGTCATGTTCAACGGGCGGATTGTAGAATCTTTCCATGTATCTGAAACCGAAAAAACAGGCCGCATAGGATTGATGATGGCGGGGCTTACCTCGGAGACCGAAACCGGAAATTTGAAACCGGAAATTTGAAATTAAATAATGTACCTACATCCTTCTGTTCTTTCCAATTTTCAATTTCTTTGCCAAAGCACAGGATCAACAAAGTGTAAACTGCTTTCCAACCTTGGTGAAGGATGCCGTTTTAACTTATAATTTTTTTCTGTTGACATCCATGTGATTTTTATTAGTATCAATTTTTTTAAATTGACCCCTTCATAGGAGGCATGATCTTGAACGGTTTTGAAGCAATATCTTATTATAATGGATGGGCCCAGGCAGTTACCGGTATACTGATTGTGATGTCGGGCCTGTCACTCCTGGCTTTTATTATTTCCCAGTTGTACAAGGTAGTCAATTATGTTGAAAGCTTTGGGAAAAAACAAATACCTGTCCATAAAAGTGAGACGGCCGGGAATGCTCCTCCCGATCTTATAGATGCGGACTTGCACCAACTGGGTGAGCTTTCCAGACCGTATGTGGAAAAACTCGGAGATTCTTTTCAGCTGAGGGAACTCTATGATGTATTTCAGAAAAACAGCCTGCCACATCCACACCTGACCATCAGATCTCTCAGGGAAAGTGGCAAAATCGTCCCCCTGGGAGATGGTGCGTTCTGCTGGAACCGGTAAAAAAATACTGCCGTGAAGCGCGCAGAAACAGGTTGTGGGAACCATTATTTTACATATTGCGTATCATGGAGCGGTCGTCTCCTGATTGCCGAACATTTTTGATAACCAGGTAAATTAGAATAAATAGGGATAAAAAATGGATCTACTGCTTCAATTTTTAACCAATACGGGATACTATCTTGCCGATTACCGTAATCTGGTCATGATTGTCATCGGGTGCCTCTTTCTTTATTTGGCCATCGCCAAAGAGTATGAACCCTTGCTGCTGCTGCCCATCGGTTTTGGTGTGATTGTGGGGAATATTCCGTTTTTCAAAGGATTCGGACTTGGCATCTACGAAAACAACAGTGTACTGCATTATCTTTACTTTGGTGTGACCACCGGTCTTTATCCCTCCATCGTGTTTTTAGGCCTTGGGTCCATGACCGATTTTACCTCCCTGCTGGCCCGGCCCAAACTGATGCTGCTGGGTGCTGCGGCCCAGACGGGTATCTACTTTACGCTGCTC
Source organism: uncultured Desulfobacteraceae bacterium (assembly GCA_964418755.1). Classification (GTDB taxonomy): domain Bacteria; phylum Desulfobacterota; class Desulfobacteria; order Desulfobacterales; family 4572-123; genus 4572-123. The sequence goes on along the minus strand of CAYQNS010000001.1, from coordinate 39,100 downwards.
AGCGGCCTGGCCCTGGGATTTTTGCCCAAGGAAGCCGCCTCCGTGGCCATCATCGGTGGGGCCGACGGCCCGACATCGATCTTTCTTACCGCCAAACTGGCGCCCCATCTGATCGGCCCGGTGGCCATTGCCGCCTATTCGTACATGGCGCTTATCCCGATCATCCAGCCGCCGATCATGAGGCTTCTGACCTCCAGAAAAGAAAGACTCATCAAAATGCCGGATCCGAAGCGGGAAGTTACCCGAAAGGAATTGTTGTGCTTTCCGGTTATCGGTATTATTCTCTGTTGCTTTCTGGCACCGGCGTCCATTCCCCTGCTGGGTACCTTCTTCTTTGGTAACATTATGAAAGTTTCCGGAGTGGTGGACCGCCTGGCCAAAACTGCAGCCTCGTCCATCATCGATATAGCCACCATTTTTCTGGGGCTCACTGTGGGCGCCAGTACCCAGGGTGATGTCTTCCTGACTCCCAAATCCGTGCTGATCTTTGGCCTGGGCGCGGTGGCCTTCAGTATTGCTACCGCTTCCGGCGTTCTTTTTGCCAAATTCATGAATCTTTTCATGAAAGAAAAAATCAATCCCCTGCTGGGGGCCGCCGGGGTATCGGCCGTTCCCGGTTCAGCCCGGGAGGTTCATCTGGTGGGCCAGCAGGAGGACCCCACCAACTTTCTGCTCATGCATGCCATGGCCTGCAACTCTTCAGGGGTTATCGGCTCCGCCATCTGCGCAGGTATTCTGTGGAGTTTCAACGTGGGGTAGGAAATACTGCCGATTCTCGGTCGTCTTTATAACAAATTAAACGGCAGTTGACACATAGATTATCCGTGGTCGAACTATCAGGAAAATCCTGCAATTATTGCAGCCAGCCGGTATTCAAATAGGTCTGTATAGCAGGATTTTCTGTTTTTTCAGTAGATAACATGCGAGGTAAAATGAACGTACAATCCGATCTTAAAGACAATCAACTGACGACTCAAATTCAGACCATTGCCGAAAAAGAGTATGATTTAGGTCCATTGACCCGTATTAGGGAAATATTCGGCGGATACTGCAACAGAAGCTATGCCGTCTGGATGGGAAGAGAGGGTGAGCCTAAAAAGTTTTTCATGAGAGAATACAACCCCAATATCACCGAAAGCGAAATCCGGTTCGAGCATGCCCTGCTGAATCATCTGCGGCATAACGGTCTTGACATTGTATCAGGTGTTATTCTCTGCCGGGATGGATCGACATTTGTCAAGACATCGGTCCAGGGGCAAAAGGCAACCTACTGGGGCCTGTTTGAATTTCTCGAAGGAGATGACCCGTACACCTGGGTCAAAACGGACCTGACCGATGCCGAGTTTGTCAGTGCCGCGGAAATCCTGGCCCGGATGCATCATGCCGGCCGTGATTTTATCAAACCCGATGGCGCCGACCGGGCACAACCCCGGATTATGGAATTTATCCCCACTTTCAAAAGTATCTTTTCCGGCTATGCCAAACAGGCCGGCGACCGACGTTGCGACAGGCTGTTCAAAACCAACAAGTCCATGATTTTTTCCGTTATTGACTCCTGTATCGCCGCTGAAAAAAACTATGACGGCATGCTGGAAGTGACCGTGCATTGTGACTACCATCCCGGCAACCTCAAATATAAAAATGAAAAGGGCGTCGGCCTCTTTGATTTTGACTGGTCAAAAATCGATTACCGGGTGTTTGATGTGGCCCTGGCCCTGGTCTATTTTACCAGTGAATGGAACGGGCGTGCGGCAGGCAGTCTCCGGATGGATAAATTTGCGCTTTTTCTGAAAAGTTATAATGAGCAATGCACCCGGCTTGACGGCATTGCGCCGCTGGCACAAAAGGAGCGGGAAGGCCTGATACCCATGCTGGCCACCGGAAACCTGTATGTACTCAACTGGGATCTGATGGATTTTTATGAAACCGAGAACGTGGATGATGACGAATATTACACCTATATCGAGCACAATATTCTTTTAATGCACTGGATAGAAACCCATTTTGCTGATATCAGTCAGATTATTCAAAGGGTCTGCCCGTAAAACGGTCGGGCATGCGGAATTGTTGTTTATGGCTCAAACTATTCGCCGCCTCCGCCCAGTACCGCGTAAAGTCTTACCTGGCCGGCGAGCCTGGCCAGGCGGATGCCGATGAGTCCCTGCTGCGCCGCATAAAGAGACCGTTGCGCATCAAGGACACTCAGATAGCTGTCAATTCCTTGTGTATACCGTTCCCTGGAGAGGCGATAGGTTTCCTTAACCGCATGAACCAGAGATTGCTGCGCTGCTACCTGCCGGTCAATCGTACCCTGCACGGCAAGGGCATCGGCCACTTCTCTGAAGGCCGTCTGGATGATTTTCTCATATTGGGTCAGAAGAATTTTTCGATCTGTTTTGCTGACCCGCAAAGCGGCCCAGGTTCGAGCATCGAAAATCGGCATGGCGATTTGGGGGGCGTAACTCCACGTGCCGGACCCGGAGCCGAACAGACCGGAGAGCTCGCCGCTGGCCGTCCCGATGGAGGTGGTTAGAGAAATACGCGGAAAAAGGGCGGCCCGGGCCACGCCGATAAAGGCATATGCTTCCTTTAGCCGATGTTCCGCCGCCACAATGTCGGGCCGGTTCAAAAGTGCTTCGGAAGACAGGCCCGGAGAAATCTCTTTGAGCGGGGCAACGCTGCTCAAGTCCGTGAGCAGAAGATTTTCGGGCACCGGAGAGCCGGCCAGAAGGTTCAGGGCGTTTTGATCCTGAGCCACCTTCTGCATAAAGCGGGCAACATCTCCCCGGGCCGTATCCACCGGAATTTGCGCTCGGCGCAGATCCAGTTCGGCGGTAAGCCCAAGCTCGTATTGCCGTTGAATTAAATCGTAGGCGGTCTGCTGGGTTTCAAAGGTAGACTGGGCCAGTTTGAGATTACCCCGATCCGCGGCAAGGGTCAGATAAACCCCGGCAACCCCGGATACCAGCATAATCTGTGCGCTGCGGCGGGCCTGCTCCGTGGCCAGGTACTCCTGCAACGCCTGTTCTTTAAGGCTGCGGATGCGGCCGAAGAAATCGATCTCCCAGGAAGCAATGCCCAGATTGACACCATATTGTTCTACTGTCATCGATTCCCCGGTGGTCGAGAGGTCGGCCGGCACACGTTGTTTGTTTCCGCTGCCTATTGCATTGACCGAGGGGAGCAGTTCCGCCCGTTGAATATCGTAAAGCGCGCGCATCCTTTCCACGTTCAAGGCCGCGAGCCGCAGATCACGGTTGTTGTCCAGAGCCATCTCAATAATTTTTTGCAGCTTCGGGTCGGCGAAAAATTCCTGCCGGCTCAGCTCCGGGGCTGTCACTAAACCGGGTACTTCCTGAGCACCCTTATAAGCCGTTCCCTGTGGCCACTGTACCGGGATCGGCGCTTTGGGCTGCGTGTATTTCGGAGCCATGGAGCAACCGCCCAGGAAGAAAATACCAACCAGTAAAAAAAACACCTGTTTATTCATATCATTGATCCCCTGATGGATTGTTAGCAACATGTTTCATCGTTACGCGCTTTCTTTGTTTGCCAAGCGCCTTATAGATCATTACATAAAAAAGCGGCGCAAACAGGATCACCAGCAGGGTGGAGGTAATCATCCCGCCCAGCACACCGGTGCCGATGGCCCTTTGCGCCCCGGCTCCGGCGCCACTCGCAAGAGCGAGCGGCAGGACACCGAATCCAAAGGCCAGCGAAGTCATGATAATCGGCCGCAGCCGCAGTTTGGCCGCTTCCAGGGTCGCGGCAACCAACCCGGCCCCTTCATCGACCCTGGCCCTGGCGAATTGGACGATCAGGATGGCATTCTTGGTGGTCAGGCCCAGGGTGATCAGCAGGCCGATCTGGAAATAGACGTCGTTGGGCATACCGCGCCAGCTCGAAGCAATCACCCCGCCGATGACTCCAAGGGGCAGGGTCAGCAGGATCGCGATGGGGATGGGCCAACTCTCATACAGGGCCGCCAGACAGAGGAAGATAACGAAAATGGAAAATGTATAGAGCAGTGGTGCCTGTGAGCCTCCCTGTCGTTCCTGATAGGAAAGTCCGGTCCAGTCATAACCGATCCCCTGGGGCAGTTTGGCGATGATTTCTTCCATGGCGGCCATGGCCTCGCCGGAACTCTTTCCCGGTGCCGGTGCGCCCCAGATGTTAATCGACGGGAAGCCGTTAAAGCGCTCCAGCTTGGGCGAACCCATGGCCCAGCGGCCTGCCGCAAAGGAAGAGAAGGGAACCATTTTGCCCATGCTGTTGCGCATATAGAGTTTTTTCAGATCCTGGGGCAGCATGCGGTAAGGGGTATCCACCTGGGCATAAACTTTTTTGACCCGGCCGGCCTGGATAAAGTCGTTGACGTAGGCGCTGCCGAAGGCTGCGGCAATGGTATTGTGAATTGAGCTGATGGGAACCCCCAGGGCACCGGCTTTGTCCCAGTTTATATCGATGTGGTATTCGGCCACATCATTCATACCGTTGGGTCGGACCCCGACCAGGCGCGGATCCCGGGCCGCCATGCCGAGAAGCTGGTTGCGTGCCGCCATCAATTTTCCGTGGCCCAGACCGCCCCGGTCCAACAGCTGCAGATCAAACCCGGTAGCCATCCCCAGTTCGATGACCGGCGGTGGCGGGAAGGCGAAGACACTGGCCTCCTTTATCCGGGAAAAGGCCCCCATGGCCCGGCCGGCAATGGCCCCGACCTTCAGGTCCGGCCGCCGGCGCAGCTTCCAGTCTTTGAGTTTGACAAATCCCAGGGCCATGTTCTGTCCTTGGCCGCCGAAACTCATGCCGGCGACCGTCATGATGGAATCCACCCCCTCTTTCTCATGCTCGAGGAAATGGTCTTTGACTTTGTTTATGACCTTTTCCGTCTGTTCCAAGGAGGAACCGGACGGCAGCATGGCCATAACCATCAGCATCCCCTGGTCTTCATCCGGAATATAGGATGTGGGCATGCGCTGGAACAGATAACCCATGGCCCCGACAATCAGCACAAACAGGAACAGGTAGCGCAGTTTCTTGGCCAGCATGCGACCGACCAATCGGACATACAGATCCCTGGCGCGAAAAAAACTCCGGTCGAACCAGCGGAAAAAGGGGCGCAGAAACCAGATGGCGCCATCCGAGGGCTCATGCCCCTTGGGGATCGGTTTGAGCATCGTGGCGCACAGCACCGGGGTCAGAACCAGGGCAACGACTACCGATAAAAGCATGGACGAAATAACGGTCACGGAAAACTGGCGATAAATAACCCCGGTGGAACCGGGGAAAAAGGCCATGGGGCCGAAGACCGCCGACAGCACCAGGCCGATGCCGATGAGGGCGCTGGTGATCTGGTCCATGGATTTGGCGGTGGCTTCCCGGGGCGAAAGTCCCTCCTCGGCCATGATCCGCTCGACGTTTTCCACCACGACGATGGCGTCATCCACCAAAAGCCCGATGGCAAGGATCATGGCAAACATAGTCAGCATATTGATGGAAAAACCGAACAGCCCCAGAATCCCGAAGGTCCCGAGCAGCACCACCGGCACCGCGATGGTGGGAATCAGGGTGGCCCGGAAGGTCCCCATGAAAAGATACATCACCACAAAAACCAGCAGGACCGCCTCGATCAGGGTTTTAACCACCTCTTCGATGGCCACTTTAGTAAAAGGGGTGGTGTCGTAGGGGTAAACCACCTTCATGCCGGGGGGGAAATACTTGCTCATCTCCTCCAGTTTATGCTTGACGGCATCGGCCGTATCCAGGGCATTGGCGCCGGCAGCCTGGCGGATGGCCATGCCGGCGGAGGGTTTGCCGTTGTAGTTGCCCACGATATCGTAACGCACGGTCCCCAGCTCCGCGCGGCCGATGTCCTTGACACGGACCACCGAACCATCGGGATTGGTGCGGATGGGGATAGCGGCAAATTCCTCCGGGGTCTGGAGCAGATGCTGAACAATGATGGCCGCGTTCAGTCGCTGGCCCTTCACGGCCGGCGCGCCGCCTAATTGGCCGGCGGAGACCTCGACGTTGTAGGCCCTTAGCGCCATTATAACATCTTCCATGGTCAGGTTATAACTCGTCAGTCTGTCGGGATTGACCCAGATCCGCATGGCATACTGAGAGCCGAAATTCTCAACTTCACCGACACCGGGCACCCGTGAGAGAATCTTTTCCAGATTGGACTGGGCATAATCCTGCAGATCGTTGCCGTCCATGCTGCCATCTTCGGAGATCAGGCCAACGATAATCAGGTAGTTCCGGGTAGATTTGCTGACTTTGACACCGGAGCGCTGCACCACATCAGGGAGGCTGGCCATGGCGAGCTGCAGCTTGTTCTGCACCTTGGACCAGGCGACATCCGGATCAGTGCCCGGTGCAAAAGTCAGCTCGACCCGAGAGGCGCCGGACGATGAACTGGTCCCGGAAAGGTAGAGCATATCGTCCAGCCCGGTCATTTTCTGCTCGATGATCTGGGTCACGGTATTTTCAACGGTCTCGCCCGAGGCACCGGGGAAAAAGGAATCGATGGCGATGGCCGGCGGAGCGATGGGCGGATACTGCGCTATCGGCAGGTTGTAGATGGCCAATCCACCGGCCGTCATCAGGATAATGGCGATGACCCAGGCAAAGACCGGGCGGGCCAGAAAGAATTTTGAGAACATCACACGCCTCCTTTTTTAGGCTTCTTAGACGGTTCGCCCGGGTCGGCCGCAGGGCCCTTCCCGGCTTGCGTCGGGTCAAAAGGAGTCGCTTTCACCACCGTTCCCGGCCGCAGCATCAGCAGCCCTTCGACGATCAACCGGTCGCCGGGGGCAAGGCCGGCTGAAACCAGCCATTTATCGCCCATAGCACGGTCAAGGGTGAGTGGCCGGAAGCCGGCTTTACTTTCGGCATCGACGACCAGCGCAAAGGGATTCCCCCTGGGATCGCGGGACACCCCCTGCTGCGGAATAAGAATGGCCTGTTCATCGACGCCTTCCCTGATCATCGTCATGATGAACATACCCGGCAGCAGAACATCATCCGGATTGGGAACGACCGCCCTCAGGGTAACCGATCCGGTGGTTGGATCCACCGTGACATCGCTGAACTGCAGGGTTCCCTCAAGCGGATAACGCGTGCCGTCTTCCAGGATGAGCTTGACCTTGTTCTGATCCGTTCCGTTCCGGCTGAGGAGGCCTTCCGTCATATGCCGTCTCAAACGCAGCAGTTCCGTGGTGGATTGGGACACATCCACGTAGATGGGGTCAAGCTGCTGAATGGTGGCCAGGGGGACCGGCTGATAGGCCGTGACAATGGCGCCGGCGGTGATGCTGGATTTACCGATGCGGCCCGAGATGGGGGCCGTGACCTTGGTATATCCCAGATTGATACGAACCGTTTTTACTGCCGCCTGTGCCTGATGGATGGCTGCTATGGCAACCGCCACGGCCCCCCGGTCACTGGCCAGTTGGGCCTCAATGGCCCGCAGCGTGGCCTCGGCCACATCGGCATTGGTTACGGCCTGGTCCCGCTGACTGGCGGAGACCGCTCTGCTCTTGAATGCATCCACGAATCGTTTGCGGTTTACCCGTGCAAGTTCCAAAATGGCCTGCTGCTGTGTGACACGGGCGATGCCCGCCTGCAGTCCTGCCCTGGCCCGGTCGGCTGACTTTTGCATGACGGCAAGGTTTGCTACGGCACTGTCGAGGGCCGCCTGAAAGGGGGCCGGATCGATCTGGTAAAGCACCTGGCCGGCCTTGACATCGGAACCTTCCGTAAACAGGCGTTTTTGTATAATACCGCTGACCTGGGGCCTGATTTCCGCGATGCGAAACGGCGCGGTCCGGCCCGGCAGTTCAGTGGTCAGCACAATCTTTCGGGGTTGAATCGTCACCACGGCTACTTCCGGAACAGAGGGGGGCGGCGGGGATTGTTGCCGGCGGTCGCACCCCGTCAACAGAAAGCCGCCCAGGACGACGGCTGAAACCATACTCCACATAAGGCATTTATGAACAGTTTTATTGAGTTGCATTAAACTTCTCCTGATATAAATTAAATTTCCAAAATTCATGAATGATCACGAATCGATTAATCCTTTAAAAAGAATATCCAGGATGACATCCGGGTCCTCCGGATAGGGGTGCTTCTCAGGCATTTCGAGCCAGAGAAAAAGAAACGCATTGGTGATGCTTTCCAGGGCAATCACCAAATAATACGGGTCGGAAATTTTTTTGAATCGTTTATTTTTAATGCCGCTTTCAAATACCGTGGCAAACTGTTGCAAAAAAACATTATATTGTTCACGGATTTCGGAATCCAGTCCCGCCATAATATTGAAGCTTGCGCCCCGGGTTTCCGCAAAATAGAGGCGTATCATGGAAACGTTGGCACGAAAAATTTCTCCCTTGGCCCGGATATAATTCCGCAGTTTTTCGATTTCGTCATCCGGCGCTTCAATGGCCTGCATCAGTGTATTGTGAAACTTCGCAGACATCTCCAGAAGAAGGGCTTTATAGAGGTCCTCCTTGTTTTTGAAGAATTTGTAGATCGTTCCGATGGCAAATTCGGCTCTTTCCGCAATTTCGTGCATGGAGACGTTGTGGTACCCTTTCTCCGAGAAAAGTTTCAAGGCGGCGGATAGCATATCTTGGCGTTGCCTGAGTTTTTCTCTTTCGCGACGTGAGAGCTTCTTGTCCGGCATTATTTAACCTCCTTATGCTTAGGTGATGTCATTTTATAGAATATGACGTCACCTTCATTTTATAGAATGTAACGACTCATATATTAAGGCAATATGTTTGCTTGTCAATTTATTTTTGTTTGTATCTGGTTATCTCTTGCTTTATATTTTCATATTCATTAAAAATAGTTGGGGAAAATGTTGGGGATATGGCCTTTCAATTACGGATAAGGCAAATGATACAATTGCCCCCAATATAAATTCATCAGGTCCGGCCTTTCCGTTGTTATAAAATAAACTTAGCGACCTCTGTAAAGTATTGATTATCAACATTTTGCATGAATTTAAACGGTCGCGCATTTTTTTCTGTATGGTTCCGGCTTGTCCGGAACAGGAGTATAAAATGCCGAAGCAGAAAAGACACAAAACAAAATATCCGGGCGTTTATTACATTAACGGCCGTGATTCAGAAAAAGGTACAAAAGAAAAAGTTTATTATATTCTTTTCAGAAATGACGGAAAGCTGGTCGAGGAAAAAGCCGGACGTCAATTCCGGGATAAGATGACGCCTTCCCATGCCAAACGAATTCGAGATCAAAAAATCGCCGGGAAGTTGTCCTTAAATCGTGATCAAAAGAAATCCGGTGCAGGCCATGATTTTGTGGATAAATCCATACGAAAAACCGATGAAACGCATCGATTTGAAATCTATCGTGACAGTAAGATAACACCTGATCAGCTAAATAAAATATTAAATGCTATCTTTCGTGTTTCGACCGATAGCCTGACTATTTGTGACAGGAAAGGGGATATTATTGCCTGCAATGAAGCCACATCAAAAAGTTCCGGCATTAATATATCTGAATTCGTAGGAAAAAATGTCCAGGATCTTGTTAAAAACGGAATTCTTGACAAATCGGTGACACAGGAAGTGCTTGCTGCAAAGCGGCAGGTGAGCATGATGATATTTGTCAAGCCTACGGGGAAAAATATTCTATCAACCGGTACGCCGGTGTTTGATAAAAACGGCAATATTGATATGATTATCGTAAATGACCGCGACATGACGCAACTGAATAATTTAAAAATAAAACTGGATGAAACACGGCTTGTAACCGAAAAATACAAAGACACTCTGGCAGAACTGAGTATGGCGAATTTGAATAAGAAATTGATTGTTGCCGGAAGTGAGAAAATTCGCCAAGTATTTAAAATCGGCCATAAATTTGCCAGATTGGGTGTATCCAATATACTGATTTTAGGAGAATCCGGAACGGGAAAGAATTTGCTGACCAAATTTATTCACAACAATGGTATTCGTAAAAAAAAGCCTTTTATCGAAATCAGTTGCGCGGCTATACCGGAGAATCTACTTGAGGCGGAATTGTTCGGCTATGAAAAAGGCGCTTTCACCGGAGCGGATCCGAGAGGAAAAGTCGGGCTCTTCGAACTTGCCCATAGAGGAACGCTTTTTTTAGATGAGATTGGAGACCTGCCCCTTTCCGTTCAAGTTAAACTTTTGAAATATTGGGACAACCAGGAAATTTACCATATAGGTGGAATCAAACCGATAAAAGTGGACTGTATCATCATTGCAGCTACTAACAAAGATCTGAAAAAATTGGTGAATCAAGGCAAATTTCGGGAGGATCTGTTTTACAGGCTCAATTCGGTCAACCTTCGCATACCACCTCTCCGGGAACGCCGGGAAGATATTATAAAATTGGCCCATCATTTTCTGGATATGTACAATCAGACTTATGGATTAAAAAAATGTTTTTCACCGCAGGCATTGCAAGTGCTCCTTTCATATCAATTCCCCGGGAACATTCGCGAACTGAAAAACATCATCAACAGTGCGGTTTTGATGAGTGAAAAAGATATGCTCGAAAAATCCATAGTAAATGCGATTCTTGATCTGAAACTAGAAAAAACCATCCTTCCTGTCGGCCATGGAGAGGGCACAAAAAGCCTTAAAAATCAACTATTAAGCCTTGAAAAAACCATTTTGGCCGACGCCGTGTCACGATATCAATCGACAAGGGAAATTGCCGGACATTTAAACTTGAGCCAGTCGAGTGTTGTTCGCAAATTGAAACATCATGGCATTACGCTCAAATAAGCGCCATTGCCATCAAAAACCTTTAATCCCTTCTTATCCATCGCTACACACCATCTATTATAGTTCTTCGATATATTTCTTCGAGTCTTTTTTGCATCACTTTATATGACCTGTTGGGGAGCTAATAGACAGACAACTATTTGTTTTAGCATCATTTTTAGTATTTTTTGCAGCGTTGGCATTATTATTGCTGTTACAATGAACTAAAGAATTGCGAATCGTGTAAAAACAGGAGGTGTAATCATGGCCGAACTGGCAGCGCTTGAACATTTGCTGGAGCAAGGTAAAATTTCCCGTCGTGACTTTTTAGCCCGCCTTTCTGCTATAGGAATGACGGCCGCTGTATCCCCCGTATTTTTCACGTCTCCGGCGCAGGCAAAAAAAACCCGGAAGGGTGGACGACTCAGGCTCGGCCTGGGCGGTGGCTCGACAACCGATTCGCTGGATCCCGCAACGATGAAAGACGCCATGGCATATAATATCAACTGGCAAGTCAGGAATTGTCTTACAGAGGTGGACTACGAGGGCAACATTGTACCCGAATTGGCCGAAAGCTGGGATTCCTCACCGGATGTAAAAAAATGGACATTTAAACTTCGCCGGGGTGTGGAATTTCACAACGGCAAAACCCTGGAGGCCGACGATGTCGTATTCTCCATCAATCATCATCGTGGCGAAAATTCAAAATCAGCCGCGAAAAGTATTGTTGATCCCATCAAAGCGATAAAGATCGACGATAAATACACCGTCATTTTCAATTTGAAAGAATCAAACGCCGACTTCCCTTTTCTTATGACCGATCCTCACCTCACCATCGTACCCGCCGGAACCAGGGCAATGGGCTGGGAAAAAGGTATCGGAACCGGTGGCTTTATTCTGCAGGAATGGGAACCGGGATACAGAGCATTTGCCAAACGCAACCGCAATTACTGGAAAGAGGATCGTGCCCATTTTGACGAGGTGGAAACCGTTGGCATTGCCAATGCCACGGATAGAGTCGTGGCGTTGCACACCGGTCAGATTGATGCCATGAATCGATTTCAGTTGAATCTCACGCATTTACTGCCAAGAGCGCATGATATTCAAATGATAAATGTTACCGGGACAAAACATTATTCAATGCCGATGCTTACCGATAGAGAACCGTTTAATAACAACGATGTCAGACTGGCCTTGAAATATGCCATTAATCGCGAAGACCTGTTGAAAAAAATATTACGTGGTTACGGTACTGTGGCAAATGATAATCCCATTGCTCAGTGTCAAAAAAGCTATGATTCGGAACTACCTCAACGAATGTATGACCCGGACCGGGCCGGATTTCACATGAAAAAGGCCGGAATGTTGGATTACACCTTTACGCTTCATGCCGCTGATGCCGCCTGGCCGGGAGCCGATGCGGCTGCCGCAGCCATGCTTTACAGAGAACACGCCGCCAAAGCCGGCATCAAAATAAAGGTCATCATAGAGCCTGATGACGGTTACTGGGATAAAATATGGATGAAAAAATCATGGGTCATGTGCTACTGGAGCGGCCGTGCGACGGCAGATTGGATGTTGTCCACCGCCTATGCTGCCGGTTCTCCCTGGAACGACACTTTCTGGAAACACGAGCGATTCAATATTTTGCTAAAAGAGGCCCGTGTCGAGCTGGATGACGCGAAACGACGTGAATTGTACGTTGAATGTCAGAGAATTCTAAACCTTGAAGGTGGTGTCATTATCCCCCTATTCGCCAACATCGTTGAGGTTGCCTCCAAGCGGCTGAATATCAATAATCCGGCGGGGAACTGGGAGATGGACGGTCACAGGGCAGCGGAGCGCTGGTCGTTTCAGTCATGATGCCCGGTGAGAGGGGCTTTTACGGCTGGATTGCGCTGACAGGAGCGGCGCTTGTATATTTTACCACCAGTGGCGCCTTTTATTACTCATATGGGGTGTTCCTTCCGACAATTTGCAGCGAGTACGGCTGGAGCCGAACCCTTGTCGGAGGAGCGCTCTCCGTAGCTTTGCTGGCTTTCGGATTGCCCAGTCCATTGATAGGCGCCTCTATTGCCAGGTTTGGGCCAAGGGCTAATATCGTTTTCGGAAATTTACTCATGGCCCTCGGCATGGCCGGCATGGCCATCGCTACAAAAGTATGGCAGCTCTATCTCTTTTATGGGGTTATGGGGGGATTGGGGGCCGGCTTCGGACTGTACATGGCTTCAACTGCGGTGGTCAACAACTGGTTTATCAGAAAACGGTCCATGTCGATGGGGATTCTGATCTCCGCGGGAGGATTGGGTGGTTTTGCTTTCCCGCCCCTGGTAACATGGCTGATCTCCGGTTTCGGATTACAAATGGCCTGGTTGGTCATGGCCATGATAGTATGCGTCTGCTCCGTACTGATCGGCGGAATTTTTTTGATTAGAAACGGGCCGGAGGAAATGGGCCGGACTCCCGACAGTATACCCGAGGTGCACACCGGTGTGTTGGAAGATCCGGTCGATGATACTTTACCGGTTTACCAGAGTCCCGTAAACTGGCAGGTAGGGCAGGCCATACGAAATCCTACCATTTGGCTGATCGCAATCTTGTGTTCTACCAGTTCCCTGGCCCTAGGCACAGTGGCCGCGCATCAGGTTGCGTATCTAACGGACATCGGTTTTTCACCAATTGTCGCAGCCATGACTTTGGCCCTCGTTTCGGGAATGAGTATATTTGGACGATTGGGGTTCGGTCTTCTGGGCATCCGGTTTGGAGTGAGATATCTGGCTATTTTCAGCTCTTTTGCCCAGGTGACGGCACTGGTGATTCTATTAACCACTAAAAGCCTGCCTTTAATCTATACCTACTCTGTAATTTTTGGTATCAGTTCCGGGGCACTGATCGTAGCCCTGCCTGAATTCATCGGGGCATACTACGGTCGTATGCATTATAGCCGGATATTGGGATTTATATTCCCCCTGGTTCTTATGGCTGAAGCATCAGGTCCTGTAATTGCCGGGGCGATCAATGATGTCGCAGGGACGTATATCCCGGCCTTTGTAATCATAACCGGTTTGTGTACAGTTGGACTGGCATGCGCTATTTCCGCCTATCCCCCCAAGACTCCCGAATAGGCCGAGAAATTATGGATCGATGTTATCAACAAAAAACAGATTTCATAAACGGATGCACATTTTGTGAGTTGACATCCCCTGCCGCCTTGGTTATTAAAATCTGAACATTTATTTGATGGAAGCGAACCGCTATCAACTCCAAGCCGGATGTAACAGAACAAGCTATGGATTATTTTAACTACAGAAACGGTAAACTGTATGCCGAGGATGTCTCCGTTGAACAGATCGCGTCAGAAGTCGGGACTCCGGTTTATATTTACAGCCGGGCAACGTTTTTAACGCATTTGCGGAAAATCCGGAAGGCCTATGCCGAATTGGAGACAACCGTTTGTTATTCAATAAAAGCCTGTAGCAATATTCATATTTTAAAATTTCTGGCCGAGGCGGGCAGTGGATTTGATATTGTGAGCGGTGGCGAGCTCTTCAGGGCCCGACAGGCAGGTGCGGATACAGGCAAAATCGTTTATGCCGGTGTGGGCAAAACGGATGTTGAAATCATCGAGGCCATGAATGCTGGTGTCGGATATTTCAATATTGAATCCGAAGCAGAGCTGGAAAACCTGATCGTGCTTGCCAGAAAGCACAGGAAGAGGATAAAAGCCGCTTTGCGCGTAAATCCAGACGTTGACCCTCAAACCCACACATACACGACTACCGGCAAAAAAGAGAGTAAATTCGGCGTGGATATTGATCGGGCCGAAAAGATTTTTGCCAGATACGGTAAAAACGACAGGGTGGATCTTTGCGCCATTCATATCCACATCGGTTCCGCCGGAAAAACCGTTGGGCCTTATGTGGAGGCAACTGAAAAGATACTGTTACTGATTGAGAAGCTCAGACGGGACGGGTTTACAATTGAAGCTCTGGATATCGGCGGCGGATACGGAGCGGACTATGAAAGCAACACCGCTCCGTCGGCGGCGGGTTATGCGGAAGGTATCGTGCCGCTGCTTAAAGGGAAAAAATTGAAATTGATTCTGGAACCCGGGGCAAGCATCGCGGCCAATTCATCAGTCCTGCTGACCCGGGTACTGTTCCTTAAAAAAGGCGGCGGCAAGCAGTTTGTTATTGTCGATGCCGGCATGAACGACCTGATCCGGCCGCCGTTGTATAATGCATTTCATTTTATCTGGCCGGCGTCGGTGGATGCGAGGTTTATTCCATTGAAAAAAGTAAAACAGGCTGCCGGTGAAGGTTTGGAAACAGTTGATATTGTGGGACCGATCTGCGAGGGAACGGATTTTTTTGCCAAAGACAGAGACCTTCCACCGGTTAAACGCGGTGACCTGATCACCATTTTTACGACCGGCGCTTACGGTGCCAGTATGAGCAGCAATTACAATTCAAGATGTCTGCTCCCGGAAGTCCTGGTTGATGGCGACCAATACACCCTTATCCGCAGGCGCCAGGTCTACGAAGACCTGGTTGCGCTGGAACGGTAAGGCGATTCCTTTGCTGGGTCAAAAGGCAATTAATCGCTTGATTTTTTGTGCAAACCGTCAGTGGTGATTTAATCGGATGTATTGATGGCCTCCAGCGCCTCCCAGCGCTCATAGGCCAACTCAAGTATCTTCTCCAGTTCCCCTGACCTTTCCCTGATCCGATTGATGCCCTCGCCCTTTTGTTTGTACAATTCCGGATTGGCCATTTGTTCATACAGATTTTTCTGTTCCGCTTCCAGTTTTTCGATCCGCAGCGGCAGGGCATCGAGTTCACGTTTTTCCATGTACCCGATTTTTTTAGGCTGTTTAAGCCCGGCGGTGGGTTCATTTTTTCTTGGCTTGTCTTTTTTCGGTTTTATCTTTGCATCGGTAGCCAGGCTGCGTTGGGCGAGCCAGTCGTCATAGCCGCCCACATATTCATTGATTCGGCCGTGGCCTTCAAACACGAGAGTGCTGGTGACCACATGATTTAAAAACATACGGTCATGGCTCACCAGCAGCAAGGTGCCTTTATAATCAAGCAGCAGTTCTTCGAGCATTTCGAGGGTTTCCGTATCCAGATCATTGGTGGGTTCATCCAGGACCAGTACATTGGATGGTTTGAGAAAGAGTCGGGCCAGTAACAGACGATTTTTTTCTCCTCCTGACAGGATATGTACCGGGGTTCGGGAGCGCTCCGGGGAAAAAAGAAAATCTTTTAAATAACTGATGATATGCCGTTTGGTGCCGTTGATGGTCAGCATGTCATTGCCGTCACCGATGTTTTCCTGAACGGTTTTATTCTCGTCGAGTTTGCTCCGCAACTGGTCAAAATAGGCGACTTCCAGCTTTACGCCGTGCCGGACCTTACCGCTTGAAGGGGCCAGTTCACCGGTGAGAATCCGTAGCAGGGTCGTTTTTCCGGCGCCGTTGGGGCCGATAATGCCGACCTTGTCCCCTCGCATGACAACGGTGGCAAAATCACGGATCACCGCCTGGTCTTTATAGGAGAATTCAATTTTTTCGGCTTCCATCACCAGGCGTCCGGTGCGCTGGGCCTCCTGGGCGCGCATGCGAACGGTGCCCACCCGTTGTCGCCGTTTTTGAACCTCGGCCCGCATTTTCTCCAAGACCCTTACACGGCCTTCGTTGCGGGTTCTGCGGGCCTTGATGCCCTGGCGGATCCATACCTCCTCTTTTGACCGTTTTTTGTCAAAGCGGGCGTTTTGTTTGTCTTCCGCTTCCAGGACTCCCTGCCGGCGTTTTATATAGGTCGGATAGTTGCAGGACCATGAAGACAGGTGACCGCGATCAAGTTCAATGATACGGGTGGCCAGTTTACTCAAAAACATCCGGTCATGGGTGATAAATAAAAGGGTTTTGTCCCAGCTGAGCAGTAAAGCCTCCAGCCAGGCAATGGCGTCCAGGTCCAGATGATTGGTAGGTTCGTCCAGCAGTAACACGTCCGGGCCGGTAACCAGTGCCCGGGCCAGCAGTACCCGTCGTTTTAATCCGGCCGAGAGGCTTTCGAATTTTTCAGCTCCGGATAGTTCCATTCGCGAGAGAATATCTTCAACGTCCTGCTGCAGTTGCCAGCCATTGGTGGCATCCAGCACCTGCTGCAGTTGGGTCTGGCGTTTTAACAGGTCCTGGTTTGTGTGGTCCGACAGCATCTGGCTGATGTCCTGATATTCAGCCAGTACCCGGCTTTTTTCACCCAGGCCCCGGGCCACCACCGTAAAGATCGTTCCGGAAATGGTAAGGGGAACATCCTGGGGAATGCCGGCGGTTTTCAGGCCCTGCTGGTGCCAGATATTACCCCGGTCGGGGAGCAGATCGCCCTGGATAAGCTTTACAAGAGTGGATTTGCCGCTTCCATTACGCCCGACCAGGCCGATTGTTTCACCCGGCTCGATCTGCAGGTTGATGCCGTCCAGAAGCATTGGGCTGCCAAATCCCAGGCGAACATTTTTTACTGAAATCAGTGCCATTGTCGGTTTCCGGGAAATCTTGTTCTATGTTGATGGCGTCGGGCCGGATAATGAGCTATGCTCTAAACAGGGCGCCGCTTAAAAGGCGTACGCCGCAAATAATGAATTACAAGCACCAAATGACAAACAAATTCCAAATAAGATCAAAGGCCATCTCCGGCAAGCCGGAAATTCCAAATCGTAAACATCAAATTACAATAGCCTTGAATTGGTGTAGGGTTTAATTTTTTTCTGTTTTGGAATTCTAATCATTGTGATTTTTCAGTTGTCTCTGGTTTTCTGTTTGGTATTTGACTGCCGGCCCTTTCCCGTCGGCCGGGGCTTTCTCCTCCCCAGGCCGGAGGATCGCCCGGGGCCGGTTTTTGAAGATCCGTCACGCCGGGGATACCGCTTTCCCTGCGGTTTTCTTCGGGCCGGCTTGGGTTTTGGGAGCGGCGGGGGCGGTGGGGTAAGCCATTTTTCATCCGGTTGGACACAGTGCAGTTCATTGCCGATAAATTCCTCGATGGGCGGGATATAGAAGGAATCCTCTTCACAGGCGAAACTGATGGAAGTCCCGGTTTCTCCGGCCCGGCCGGTACGCCCGATGCGGTGTACATAATCCTCGGGGTCACGCGGCAGGGTATAGTTGATGACATGGGGCATACTTTCGATATGAATACCACGGCCTGCCACATCCGTGGCCACCAGCACCCTTATTTTACCGGCCTTGAATTTTGCCAGAGTGCTGACGCGCGTCTTCTGGTTGATTTCGCCGGAGAGAAGTGCACAGTTAATTCCGTGTCTGGACAGCAGTTCGCCAAGTCTTCGGGTTTCATCACGCCGATTGCAAAAGATCAGAACTCTCTCCAGTTTCTGTTTGACAATGATATTGTAAAGCAGCGTAAATTTTTCGTGGGTTGTCACGGTATAGACGATCTGTTCTACGCTTTCAACGGCTACCTGTTCGGGCTCGATCTCCACCATAACCGGCGTTCGTGTCCATTGCTCGGTCAGGCGGATAACTTCGGGGGTCAGAGTTGCACTGAAAAGCATGGTCTGGCGTTTCACCTTGGGCGGTGTTTTGTAAACAATCCGGCGTACATCCGGAATAAATCCCATATCCAGCATTCTGTCCGCCTCATCAATAATCAGGACTTCAACTTTGCGAAGATGAAGATCATGCCGCCGGTTAAAATCAAGCAGACGCCCCGGTGTGGCCACTACGATATCAACTCTTCCGTCGGTCAATTGGCGGCGTTGTTTTTCATAGTCCATGCCGCCGAATACCGAAACAATGTTCAGTGAACAATATTTGGCCAGGTCCCGGGCCTCGGCCGCTATCTGCATCACCAGTTCCCGGGTGGGGCCCAGAATCAACACCCGGGGTGTTCCTTTTTCAGGCCTGGTGTCGAGGGGCTGCCGGATGATTCTTGTAATGACGGTGATCAGGAAAGCCGCGGTTTTCCCGGTACCGGTCTGGGCCCGGCCGGTGGCATCCTTGCCGGACAGGGTGCTGGGAAGAATTTCAGATTGAATCGGTGTGCAATATTGAAAGTTAAGATCAAAAATGGCATGCATAACCGGGTTGGGCAGTTTCAAATCATGGAACCGGGGCCTGCCCTCAATTACCGGTACTTCAAACTTGGAGATATCCCACGGTTTTTTATTATATTTTTTTTTAGCCCCTGATTGCCCGGCCGGTTTGTTCGGCCGGCCCGCAGGCTTTTTGACGGCGCTGGAGTGGGACTCTTTTCGCATGCCGGAAGGTGTTTCTTTTTTTAGCTCAATTTTTGCTGCTTGCCCCTGCGCTGAAGAGGCAATATCCTGCCCTGGCTGCTTTAATAGGCCAAGTTTGCCGAAAATGTTTTTAAATATGGATTTTATCAAAATAACAATTGTTTCCCTATTTCTACTTGATTTTTATAAAAGTACTAATACTACTGTGATATAAAATCATTTGCAAGAATATTATCAAACACCGCAGGGGGGCCGCAGGAAATAATTACAGGCAAGTTCATTTTGATATACATATAGGGCGGGGCCATTCAGTTATATGTAGGAGGGGCAGGGTCAGGAGGGGTGATTTTTTTCTTTTCAGCCGGGAGACGGCAGCCTTGCAGAAAAAAATTTGTCATGTTGCCCCTCCTGTCCCTTTCCTCTGCCGGTAACAGAGGAGACAAAATAAAAAAGCCCTTCAAACTTGAAAAAGCTTGAAGGGCTGCACCCAGTTTCTTGACCCTTGAAAGATGGTGGCACTATTTCCGTCAAATCGCAGAAATATGGCACTGTAGCAAGGCAGGTCTTCTGACTCTCGGATCATCCTACTCCCTGCACCTTCCCGCCGGGCTATAACCCGAAAGTGGTTTTTGCAGATTTCGTCCCCGATTACAGCGGCGGGACCGTTTCCGATTCTAACGAAATTCCCTATTAAGCCGTAAAAGGCACCTTGCCTGCCCTAGGAGATGATGACAGGAGATGTGTCAAGGGAAAAGTTGTTGTATATTCTGCAAATTGCGGATTACATGCTTCTACAGAATGTTTTATGACGTCAGATAAATCTTGACCTTGACGTCACGGCCGGATAGATATGCCGAATACCGGATATTAGGTCCTGCGGGGCGGTGATGTAATCCAATTGAGTATAGGAAGGCACAAAAACGTGACGGGAACAGTGATCGAATCAAAGGGTGCTGAAATCGGGTCCTCACATCCGGAGGGGAAAAGCGCTGAATCGAAATATGATGTTGTTTTAAAAAAAGTATCTCATTATTTTGGATCGCTGCAGGTTTTAAAAGATGTGTCACTGGCCATCATCCGGGGAGAATTTTTTGGAATCCTGGGTCCCAGCGGTTCGGGCAAAACCACTGTCTTGCGTATCATCGGTGGTTTTACGATCCCAAGCAGCGGGCAGGTCTATCTGCAGAATGAACTCATGGGCCAGCGTCCTCCGTATCGACGTAATGTAACCACTGTTTTTCAGAACCTCGCCCTGTTTCCCCACATGACGGTGTACGGCAATCTGGCCTATGGGTTGACACGTCATAAATTTTCAAAAAATGTTATTCAGGAGAAAGTTTTTCAGGCCCTGGATATGGTTCGATTGAAAGGACTGGGAAATCGTTATCCCAAAAAACTCAGCGGGGGGCAGCAGCAGCGGGTAGCCCTGGCGCGAGCCCTGATTCTTGAACCGGCCGTGGTATTGTTTGACGAACCGCTGGGTGCCCTGGACCTGAAACTGCGGCGGGAAATGCAGATCGAGCTGAAACAAATCCAGCGTCGCCTTGGCATCACATTTATTTACGTAACGCATGATCAGCAGGAATCCCTGAATATGTGTGACCGGATCGCCGTGATGAACGACCGGGTGATCGAACAGATCGGCACCACCGTGCAGATTTACGAACAGCCGGGCAGCCGGTTTGTGGCCGATTTTATCGGTGACACCAATTTTCTGGAAGGGCGTGTACTCAATTCGACCCCGCCCCGTGCAACGGTGGACTGCAATGGAGTGACATGTGTTGTTGAGGCCGGCGCAGATTTGCAGCCGGGTGAAATGGTTGCACTGTCCATCCGCCCGGAACGGATACTGATAGCTCCCGGTAAAAAAGCCGGCCCCAATGTTTATAAGGCCCGGGTGGCGGACAATATTTATGCCGGTGCCTCCCGTCGCTGTATTCTGGAACTGCCCGGTAATATTCGCATCAAGGCGGATGTGGATGCCCGCATGGCATCGAGTTTAACCGTCGACCGTCGGGTGACCGTGGGCTGGTCCCCGGGGGATGCCTATATTATCACGCGTTGAATATCAGTGTTCCAACGCTGTTTTTAACTTGATGCATATGAAACAGATCCCACCCTACGATGTGTACGACATACAACATTCAAGCAAGGCTGCTCGATTGTACCAAAGGAGGAAATAATGATGAAAAAAAATATTGGATATTTATGGCACAAAATAATGCCGGCCATCGTGATCGGCATGGCGTTTTTTTCCGCCGGGATGGTGTTTGCCTCCGAAACCAGAGAGCTGAACATCTGGACCTGGGGAATATACTGTCCTGATTTTGCCACGACATCATTTGAGGCAAAATACGGCATAAAAGTCAATTGCACCTTTTACCACGGCAACGAAGAGTTGTGGGCCAAGCTGCATGCCGGTCATGAAGGCGTGGACATTATTCAGCCCAGCAACCACATGATACACCGTTTTGCGAAAGCAGGTCTGCTGGAACCCATCGATACCCATAAAATTCCTAATTATGCCGGACTTTCCGAAGGGTTTAAAAAAGCCGATTACAACATAGTCAACAACCGGCAGTACAGTGTTCCCTACACATTCGGGATCATGGGGCTGGCCTATCGCACGGATATAATCAAAGAACCGCCCACTTCCTGGGGAGCCCTGTGGGACGAACGCTACAAGGGACATGTGGGTTTCTCACGCAATCCCGTAGATGCCGGTTTTGCCACAGCCAAGTATCTGGGTATGGATATTGCCAAACTGGATACGGACATCGATGCCAAATTGAAGACCATCAAGGCAAAAATGCGGCTGCTTAATCCGCTCTTGCTGAAACGTTTCGAGAGCCTGGAAGAGATGAAAAACCTGCTCGCCACGGGCGATATCTGGATTACTTCCGCAGACGACGGCATGATTCACAAAATGCAGCTTGATGGTCAGCCCGTCGAGTTTGTAGTGCCCTCGGAAGGCTGTGCCGCCTGGATCGATCAGTTTGCCATCCTGGCCGATGCCCCCCACAAGGAGGCCGCCTACCTGTGGATCAACCACCTGCTTTCACCGGAGATGGCCTCCCGGATGATTCAGAAGATCGGTTATATGGTAGTGAACAAGGATGCCTCCGAGGCCCTGCCCGCCGATCTGGCCGAAATCATGACCTACACAGACGCTGAAACCAGGCGTTTGGTGCCGTATCCCACGCTGGATCCCAAAACCAGTGAAAAAATGGTCAAGGCCTACCAGGATGTCAGGGGAGAGTAGGATGCCGGACGGCATGATGGATTCATCTAAAACACCCGCATCGGATAGACGCGGACCAGGCCCCGCAGGAAGTGGCGGCATGGTGTGGCTGGTGGTATTTCCCGCCGCTTTTTTGCTGGTCGTTTTTTTTCTGATCCCCATGTTTGTGGCCCTGCGCTACAGCGTACTGTCCACCATGCCGTTTTTTGATCCCGATCCTTCCTATACTTTTGCCAATTATATTCGTGTGTTGACCGAACCCATCTATCTGCGTTCGTTTATGCGTACCGCCGGGTATGCGGTCACGGCCAGCATCATATCACTGGTTATATCCTATCCGGTTGCCTACTATCTGGCCCGCAGAGCCCGCAGGGGAGCGTTGATATTGCTGGTGATGCTGATTCCCTTCTGGACCAGTATCATCCTCAGGGTTTTTTCATGGAAGATTATTTTAGGTTCCAGCGGCATCATCAATTTTTTGCTCAAGACCGCGGGGCTGATCGATCTGCCTGTTCAGTTGCTGTACAACCGAACGGGGATTATCTTTGGCCTGGTCTACACCTATACCCCGTTCATGATTCTGCCGCTGTATGCCACCCTGGGCAAAGTGCCCCGGGAACTGCTCGAAGCTTCCGAGGACCTGGGTCGCAACAAAATTCAAACCCTGTGGCGGGTTACCCTGCCGTTAACCCGCTCGGGCACCATGTCGGCCGTAATCCTGGTGCTGCTGGCCTGTTTCGGAGATGTACTGTCTGCCCAGATGCTGGGCGGAGCCAACACCCTGATGATCTCCTCGGTCATTTTTGAAACCTTCATGGGGGGAGCCAACTGGAACGTCGGCAGCGCCCTTTCGGTGATTGTCTTTGGCACTCTGCTGCTTCTGGCGGCCGTGCTGACCTGGCTGGGCCGGGAGGTGGAGCATGCCTGATGCTGGAAAGAGGGTCTGGCGGCAAACCGGGTGGGGACGGAAGATCTTCGGGCTGTATGTTGCGGCCTACCTGGGATACCTGTTGCTGCCCCTTGTCATCCTGGTGCTGTATGCCTTTAATTCATCGGAATATCTGATCTGGCCGATCAAAGGTTTTACCCTGCGCTGGTTTGCCGAAGCTTTTTCCGATTCCAGGCTGCTGAAGGCCACGGGTAATTCAATATTTATCGGCCTGGTCACCACTTTTTTTTCCACCTTTTTTGGTATGTTGCTGGCCTACGGGCTGGTCCGTTTTCGATTCCGGGGAAAGCGCCTGCTGGAGACGCTGAATATCCTGGCCATTATCACCTATGGTGTGGTATCGGCGGTGTCTGTATTGCTGTGGTTTCATGCATTGGGGATTTCCGGAGGCATCTGGCCCACCATCATCGGGCATACCACTTTTATCATGCCGTTTGCGGTCATGGTCATCCGTGACCGGTTGTTGAATTTCGATATGGCACTCGAAGAGGCCGCCATGGACCTGGGTGCCAACCCTCTGCACACGTTCCGGGATGTTACCCTGCCCTTGATCATGCCTGCCCTGCTGGCTGCCGCACTTTTTTGTTTTACCATTTCCTTTGGGGAATTCTTGCTGGCTTTTTTTCTGATCGGCAATGAGTTGACCCTGCCCGTCTATCTGTACGGGCTTATGCGATTTACATTTACACCGGCCGTGAATGCCGCCGCGACCATGATTATTTCATTACCGATTCTGGCAGTGATCATAGTGGCCATTTTTTTTCGACGCGAAGTCCGCAGCCTGTATTGATATGGGATGATCCTGTATTTACAATTCCGCTCAAAATGTATTCCCAACCAGTTCTTCAGAACAGAGCACCTCCCTGTAATTTTTTACCAGAGGCGCTATGAAAATTTTTTTTGGGCGGGTGGTATAGGTTTTATTTTTTCGAACAAGCCCCTGGCCGGTTGTCATACCCACATATTGCCAGTTGGCCGCTTTATAGCAGGTTCCCTGATAGCGGGCCGGGTCCACAAATGTCTCCATTAACACCGGACGATAGCCCCAGCGCTCTTGCCAGTGATTTGAAATCTGCCGGCTGACTTGCCCCAGTGCATGGCTGGCAAGATTCTTGACGGCCACCCATGGAAAAATTAAAAACCGCGAATTATTAATCACCCAGGCAAGATTCCGCAAACGCTGCTTTGGAGTCCAGCCGATCCAACTGTCTCTTGCCCCCATAGATTTTGCGGCGCCGGCAAATAATATGCAGCCCAATGGGCCCTGCTTGCTTTCAATAAAATATCGAAGCGTATAGCCAAAAGGCTTCTGGTATTTCAGATAATGATACCGGAACATATATTCTTTCCATAACGTGGCAGGCTTTTTGCCGGTTACAATTTCCAGCCTTACCGGACCAAGATCTGCCAGCTTGCAATTTATTTCCGTTTGCGGCGCGGTTTCCTCGGTTATGAGAATCTTTTTTTTAGCGTAACGTTTGAGCATTGACCGCCGGGCAGGTAGCTGTAAAATCCTCTGCTGTTCCAGTTTTTTGAGCAGTTTAAGACTGGCATCAACCTTGTTTGTTCCCGAGGCTCTGTACCATTGCAGATTCTCGGCTATGGTCTGCGCTAACTCCTGCAGGCTTAACCCGCTGCACAATTCAACCGTTTCCTTGATTTCCTCGATTTCTTGAGGAGTGATATCTCGACCGCAGTGCGTGATTCCGGTCTTTTTTCCTGTCGGCATAGTTTGTTATTCCTCACAGAGGGTTTATAAGCATTCCGGATGATACGATCCCTCAAATGTCGGTTTTTTTGTCTAACTTTTTTTGATACCCCCATAGTCTGCTTGATTTTTAATTTTTCAACCGTATATGCAAAGGGGTAGATGTCTGTTGTTTTACTTTCGGCCCCGTCCTCTGCCGCCGCCTCTTTTGCCCATGCCTCTTCCTCCTCTCCCGTCCATGCCTTTTTGTCTGTATTTATTTCCAATGGCGTTATTTTGCTGCCGCTGGTCGGAATTTTTCATGTCCATCTCGGCCGTGGCATCCTTCACGATGCGTCGAACGGCAGAATAAAGAGCGGAAAACATGTTCAGCAGCAAGCCCGTGCCGGCTTCAACAAAAGCCCCTGTGTTACCGGATGTGCCGGTTTTCCCTTCCGGTCCATAATTTTTCGTTGCGCCGGCCTGGCCCGGGCTTGCCTTTATTGCGGCTTTTTTATCGGGGTTTACCTGCTGTGCGGCTGTTGGGCCACCGGTCTTTTGTGATGATAAAACGGGGCGGATCGTTTCGTAGGCGATATTGATGTCCTTTAGCTTCTCTTCGGACTTTTTATGGAGTCTGGGATTGTTGGCGAAACGATCCGGATGCCAGATATTGACCAGATCTTTATAGGCCTGTTTTGCGTCATCTGCGTCGGCATCGGGGTCGAGTTCGAGAATTTCAAAACATTGTTGGATATCCATTGTCTTTGTGTACCTCCATGGGCGATCTACATAAAACAGCGAGGAGTTTTATATTTTTTTTGCATTGCTCCAGATGAAATCGTTTTCAAAACGGTCGTGCCACCATTCGTCCGGTGATAAATAATTTTTCACCTCGTCCCCGGCAAAAGAGTATTGATAATGATTGCAGTACTCCATAATAGTGGCATACGCACCGGATAGCTTTTGGGCCATTTCCCTGCATTGCTCGGCATCCCCGGTACAATGATCCGGGTGCCATTTACGCATGAGCCGTCTGTAGTTTGACTTGATCTCTTCGATGGTGGCCCGTTTCGGGAGGCCCAGCAATGTCCTTGCCTCGGTAATTTTTTGATATTTGTTCATTTTAAATCCGCAATCAGTTAAAATATATTTTTTACATAAATATTAAATAGTTGTGTTAATATAAATTCATAGAAATTAGTTTAAACAAGAATAACATCTTTTTCTGTCATTAAGAAAGGAGAAAGTGAGATGAGTAAAAATAATTTGATCATCAACAGAAATTGACAATTGTCCATCATGCCCGGAAAATCGGATTCAAAGAAGCAGCCCACATCAGCGGTGTAGGCAAAAAAGTGACCGGTCCTGGAGTGTATTGCTTTTGAAAGGCGGCATTTTATTTTTGCATTTTGAAAAAAAAGCTTGCTTTGCGTTTAAAACTAATTATTATGTATGCAATCAATTTAGGCACGTCTGTATACGGGCCGGTTTCATTTAGCAAGTAAGATCCATTTTACAAAGTGGCGGCTTCGAGTGAAATTTTTGAGAAATACGAACGAAAGGAGATTGCTACGATGGAAACAGGAATTGTAAAATGGTTTAATGACAGCAAGGGTTTCGGCTTTATCGAAAGAGAAGACGGACAGGATGTATTTGTCCACCATTCCGGAATCAATGCATCCGGATTCAAATCGCTGAACGAAGGCGACCGGGTTTCTTTTGAAGTTGAGCAGGGGCAAAAAGGCCCTGCCGCGACCAACGTAACCGTGGTCTAAGATCAAAAGACAGCTCAAAAAAACAGTAGCCGCATATCTTCTTAAGCTTTGCGGCTATTTTTTTATCTTTTCAATTGTACAATGGAACGATGATCATCGGTGCTCATTATTATTGACTTATACAAGTTATCGCACTTAATTTTTTAGTTGTAAAAATTAAGTGCATAAGGTCAGCGATTCAAAAAACGTACATATTCAACCATTTTGGAAAGCGCTTTGACGGCACGCTCCGGAGATGGATAAAATACACTCTTATAAATACTATTTTCGATCGTGTATACCGTGCGGTCCTCTGCGCCGGTAAGAAGACTTACCCCCAGGATCGGTTTTTGATATTTTTCCATCAGTCGCGCCAGTTGTTCGATATAGTGCTCTTCATACGCCGCCATCTGCCGGCTCACCTCATCGAGAAATTCGGAAGAAGCAGCAGGATCTGCTTTGGCAATCGAATCCGCCATTTTTCGAGCGAAAATTTTCCTCCCCAATATTCCCAGGTTGATCACCGCATCGCAACCGTCCCATTTTAACAGTTCCTCTATGACAAAAAGCGGCAGAGTATAATCGTTTTCCCCCACAAGATCAATCGGATTTGCCCGGCTCCAGTATGGCGGAAGTCTTTTATCGATCCCCTTGATGAGATTCGTCGACAGATCCGGCACTCCAAGATTGTATTTTGAACACAGGTCCGCTGTGATCACCCCCCATCCGCCGCCGAGGGTCATGATGGCGGTACGATTGTCCTTTGGAAGCGGAAGAGATGAAAATGCCGCTGCAAGGTCCAGAAGATCCATGGGGTGTTCTACTTTTACGATTCCTGCCTGTTTGCAGGCGGCATTGAAAATTTTTGTATCGGATGTCAAGGCACCTGTATGGCTGGAAGCTGCACGATTCCCGGCTTTGCTCTGCCCGCCTTTTAAAAGGACGATGGGCTTTTTTTTCCCCACCCTGCAGGCCCCGTCAAAAAAACGGCGTCCATTTTTGACGCTTTCAATGTAGAGTATAACCGTCTGTGTCAGGCTATCCACTTCAAATCCGTCCAGATAATCTTCGATGGTAATCATGGCTTCGTTTCCCGAGCCGCAGAAGGCCCGAATTCCGATGCCCTGTGCTTCGGCAAATGCCAGCAGTTGAACCCCCATATTGCCGGATTGTGACACGATGGCTGTTGAACCGGGTCTGGGCGACACGGAAGTGCCGATGCAGCAAAGATTATTATGCGGGTTGGCAATACCCATTGTATTGGGTCCCAGGACCAGGATGCCGCTCTCTCCGGCCCGCGCCACAAGCTCTTCTTCTTTTTGTTTTCCCGCTTTTCCGGTTTCGCCGAAACCGGATGTAATCAAAAGCATATTACGGATTTTTTTATCCCTGAATTCAGGGATAAGATCCATCACCTTTGATGCCGGAACAGTCACCACACCCAGATTCACATTGTCGGGAATTTCGGCAACGGATTTGTAAACTTTTCTGCCGGCAATCGTTCCGCCCCTGGGGTTTACCAGGAATATTCTGCCTTTAAAACCGTTGCTGATGGTATTGGA
Organism: uncultured Desulfobacteraceae bacterium; assembly: GCA_964418755.1. Lineage (GTDB taxonomy): Bacteria > Desulfobacterota > Desulfobacteria > Desulfobacterales > 4572-123 > 4572-123. Next base: position 10,882 of record CAYQNS010000001.1, on the reverse strand, counting down.
CAGCAGCATGTTACCCCATTTGCCTATCTGGGCCGAGGCCCCGATAAATGCAATCGATTCAGGGTAAAACAGCGAACCGATCCATCTCGGGTCAACCTGCGGCTGGAAGTTGTTTTTTTTGTCGTTTTTGCCGAGTACAACCAGCGCATCAACAGCACACACGGCGCCATCCGGTGTTATCAGCAGTGGGTTGATATCAATTTCGGCAATTTCAGGAAAATCGATTCCGATTTTAGACAGCCCCATCAGGGTCCGGATCAGCCGGCCCCGGTCCGCAGCCGCTTCACCCCGAAATTTTCCCAAAAGCTTTTGCGCCCTGATTTCATTGAGCATTTCATTGGCGTCTTTTTCCGTTAACGGGGCAAGGCGGAAAGAAACATCGGAAAGCGCTTCCGTCAATATGCCGCCGATGCCGAACATGACCACCGGTCCAAACTGATGATCTCGAAACAGTCCTGCCATAAACTCCCTTTTCCCCTGTATATAGGGCTGAACCAGTATTCCTTCCAGGTCATCGCCCGCTCGTTTTTTAATGGAGGAGACGGCGGTTTTTACGGCATCTGCATCTGCAATATTCAGGTGAACCAAGCCTTGCTCGGTTTTGTGTAAAAGTTTTCTCCCGTGTCCCTTGAGCACCACCGGGAACCCCATATCTGCTGCCTGTCCGATGGCTTCTCCGGCATTTTGGGCCACGGTTTCCCGAGTGACCGGAACATCATATTCATGCAGCAGCTCCTTTGATTCTTTTTCCGTAAGGGCGGTGCTGCCTTTTTTTATTGCAAATTTTAAAAATTTACGAATGTCCACGCAGGGTTCCTCCTGGTTATTGTTGAAAAAAAATGAAATTACATGAAATTAGCTGCGCAGGTCAAGCTTTAATGACTATCAGGGATGCGTTATGCCGGGCGTTTGATTTTTTTCATCTTTGACGGCAATGGAACAGGGAAAAATGGTTTTTTGGGCGGCTTTAAACGGGGCCTCTCATAATTCCCCCCAGTTACCCCTTGAATCATACCCGCAAGTGTATTAAAGAAAAGATACTGGTTTCTCAGGCAGCACAATCCGGATAGCCCCGCACTTTTTCCGGCAACGGAATAAACATTGGCATAACTTTAAAAATGGGTAGGTTAATTATGAGCAATATGCGGCATTATTTAATGTTGATGATCATTTATCTTGCCATTGTGGCAGTGGTGTGTGCGTTTTTGTTTGTCCCTTTAAAAACAGCTTTCATGACCAACTGGGGGTTTAACCTGGTTATTCTTTTCGCTTTTTTTGTGGGAATCGGCATCAACATGTACCAGGTCCTGCGCCTTGAACCGGAAATCAACTGGATGAAAATTTACCGTACCGGCGATATCGGCCTTTCGGTAGCCGAGGGCCCCCGTTTTTTAAAATCTCTGGCAATGCATTTATCCGGGACTACAAAACGACGGTTCAGTCTTTCCGCTCTCTCGTTGCAGACCGTGCTGGAGGGTATCCGCGGGCGGTTGGACGAGTCACGGGAAATTTCCCGTTATATGATCGGACTGCTTATTTTTCTGGGGCTTCTGGGCACTTTCTGGGGGCTGTTGGGAACCATCGGTGCGGTGGCCAACGTTATCGAGGGCCTGCAGGTGGGCGATGGTGATTTTGCCGCGGTTTTTATCAAACTGAAAGCCGGCCTTCTAGAACCAATGCAAGGCATGGGAACAGCCTTCAGTTCATCCCTGTTCGGGTTGGGGGGATCCCTGGTCCTGGGGTTTCTGGATCTCCAGGCAGGTCATGCCCAAAACCGCTTTTTTGATGAACTGGAAGAATGGCTTTCCGGCGTCACCCAATTGATCGACAACCCGGAGGAAGAGATCGAAAATCTGCCGAACAACCGGGAATTATCACAAAAATTTAAAGAGGATAGCTCATGCTAACCCGTACCGGCCGGTTCAAAAACAATGTCAATGTCTGGCCGGGGTATGTCGATGCCCTTTCAGCCCTTTTGATGGTGGTTATTTTTGTATTGCTCATTTTTGTCCTGGCTCAATTTTTACTGAGTGAAATTCTGTCCAGCCAGGAGAGCGAGCTGGCCTCGCTTCACCGTCGTCTGGCTGAGTTGAGCGAATTGCTGGGTTTAGAGCAGAGCAAATCCGTGCAGTTCACCGCTGAAATTGCCAATCTGTCCAGTCTGGTCGGTGCACTTACCCGGGAGAATGAAGATCTTGGCCGCCGCATGTCGGATTTGGCCCGGCAAAGCACGATGGATCGTGAACAAATACAGACCCAGTTGTTGACCATGGCCAGCCTGCAGGAGGATATCAGTGCCCTTCGCCAGGTTCGCGATGACCTGGAAAACCGGATCGGCGTACTGGCCCGGAATCTGCAATTATCAAAATCAGAAGCAGGCGCCTTGAGGGACCGCTCCAAGGCCCTGGTCGCACGACTGGCGGATGAGCGGGAAATTACCATGCTGGCCCAAAAAGAGATCGACAGCAACGAAATTCGCATTCAGGCCTTGAACGCGATTGTGGGGCAGCAGAAAAAAAATATTGAGGAAGAACGTATTCTTTCGGCTTCGGCACGCGCCGAATTGGCCCTGCTGAATCAGCAACTCTCCAATTTGAAAAAACAGCTAACGGAAATCAGCCTGGCTCTGGCCGGAGTGGAGAAGATAAAAACAAATCAGGCCGCACAGATAAAAGATTTAGGCAAACGCCTGAACATTGCACTGGCCAGGCAGGTAAACAAACTGGCACGATATCGTTCTGAATTTTTCGGTCGTCTGCGCGAGGTGCTTGGTGATAATCCCAACATTCGTATCGAAGGCGATCGCTTTGTTCTCCAGGCGGAACTGCTTTTTGCGTCCGGATCGGCCGATTTAGGCGATGACGGAAAGGTTCACCTGGCCAAACTCGCCGCAACATTGCAGGGGCTGTCTGCGAAAATTCCCAGGGATATAAACTGGATACTTCGCATCGACGGTCATGCCGACCGGATCCCCATTCACAACCGGGAATTTGCCTCCAATTGGGAGCTTTCCACAGCTCGTGCCGTATCGGTAGTCCGTTATCTGGCCGGCCATAATATTCCTCAAAAACGCATGGCAGCCACCGGTTTTTCCGAATTCCATCCACTGGATGCGGCGAACACCGCCGAAGCGTTTCGCAAAAACCGCCGCATTGAAATCAAATTGACTTCCCGCTGAGGCAGTGGGCATTCCTTATGCCGACCATCTAAAATTATTGCAATTGTTCGGATACAGAAGATCCTCTTTATCAGGTGATCACGGGTGCGGTGACCTTATCGTCACCGGCCGGGACATCGTATAAAAAGCGGTAAATCATGTCGGTCAGGGCATTGACCACCCGCTCTTCAGTCAGGTCGCATTTGAATAATTTAATCAGATTTACGACTTCTTCAACCGAATTGAATATGACCAGGGCTGCCGCGTCGATGTCTTTGACCCTTGGTTTGTGCTCGACCTGTCGCATATGCTCGGCAAGTTGTTCAATTGCCTTGCGCTCTGCCGCATTGTAGTGGGCCTCGATCTCCGGGTCGGCATACCGCATGGCCATGACCTCGCGATGAAATCGGGGCGATATGGCGTGAGCATCGAGAATCGACTGGATAATGTTGCGCACAATGTCGCGCCGGCGAGTCAGATCCACTACGTCAATGGGGGATATCCGGCTTGCGACGATCTGCATGATCCGCTCGGTTTCGTATGCTCCGAGCACTTCGATAAAAAGTTTTTTTTTGTTTGAAAAATAGCAATAGAAACTACCGATGGAAACCCCGGCTTCGGCTGCGATCTGCTTGGAGTTGGTTCCATGAAACCCCCGTTCGGAAAACATTTTTCTAGCTGCTTTCAGAATCCGGTTTCGGGTCTTGATGCTTCTTTTTTGCTGGGGGACGCATACATTAGATTCTTTTTCGGTCATATTTCTCTTCTTCCAAAATTATGCCGCAGATAATTTAAATTCAATATAGCATGCATCAAAAAGGGGCCGTAAATAGTTCCCGGCGCAGAACGAAAAACGCTGAACCCGGACCACGGCATAGCCCACGGTATGAATTGTCCGTTTTTTCCCCTGTTTATTATTACGATTCACACAGCCTGTCAAGAAAAACGAACCTTAGTTCATATTTTTACTTGACAAGCCGAACAAAGGTTCATATTTTAAGTTCAACATGAACGATGGTTCACATTCAGTTTTAATTTACACTATTCCCAACACAGGAGGATTTATAAAATGAGAAAAAAAACCATAATCACTGTTATTCTGAGCCTGGTTCTGCTTGCCGGGTTTGCCCAGGCGGAAACAAAAAGCATCATGAAACAGAAAAATATCCAGTTAGGGATCGTCGAGATGCCCCTTAATGAATACGAAAGCTTAAAAGCGATGGTTGCCGGAAAATACGCTCCAAGGGAGGTTGTCACCCAACTACCTGAACCGATGGAGAATTTTGGGACGGTAATGGTTCCCCGGGCGGAGGCCAACACCATTCGGGCAATGGTGGCCGGCACCTACACACCATCGCCTTTTCTACCGGCGCGGCAAGAAGCCCCGGACATCGATATCGCCGGTTTGACAATGCCTCAGAGCGACTATGAAGACATCAAGGCCATGGTTGAGGGTTTTACGCCCAATTGTTTGCCGCTTTTGGCAAAAAACTGCCACGATAAGGTGCAATAATAGCAATGGATCGGTGCAGTCGGCGTCACGCGCACCGTCTGCACCGACCCGCATAGCTGGATCGTATCCGGGATATGGCAGGGGCGCCGATAAAGACTATCCTGCTCAGCCATACCTTTCCGCCGCGCTTTCCAGCTCTTTTTTTAATTTCTCGGCGACCTCCACTGTGAGAATCGCTTTTTCCCCATACACCTGCTTTATAATCCGGGCATTGAGATTACGGCAAATCCTCTGAACAAATTGAAGATTGCGGTATTCTACGCAAATGGTCATGCAGACCCTATCTATTTTTTCCCGAAGCACAACGGTTTCAAGAGCCATTTTGACGGCATTGCCGTATGCCCGCACCAATCCGCCGGTGCCGAGCTTAATGCCCCCGTAATAACGGGTCACCACCGCGACGATCTCTCCGGCCTTTGAATGCAGGAGTACATTCAGCATGGGTCGGCCCGCGGTTCCATGAGGTTCGCCCTCATCGCTCGCACCGACAGCTGCGGTATCTCCCGGCGGGCCGGTTGCAAAGGCCCAGCAGTTATGGGTGGCGTCATGAAATTCATCCCGGATCTCCTGGACAAATGCTTTGGCTGCCCGTGGGTTGGCTGCCCGGGCAATGGTGGCAATAAACCGGCTGCGCTTGACCGTAAGAGAAATACGGCAACGTTGTGCGGGTACCAAGTAATTTGATATTATTGCCATATCTTTTTCAGTATGCGGTTTGCCTGTGCAAGGCGTAATTTGCAGCATCAATATTGGGATTGCGTACATAGCAATAAAATATTTGCTTTTCAACTGCAACCATTCTTATGGTTTTACTGTAACTCGCATCCGCAATGACCGTTTCCGCGATACATCAGGATTGTGTGAAACCTGATGAAAAGCCATTATTAAAAAAGGTGGACTTCCAATGCGTAACAGCATAATATAATATCGTTTTACACGGATTCAAGAAACAAATAACCGGCAATTCAGCACCGCACCGGGTTCAGGGCACATGGTGAGTTGTGAGGTCAATACCACAGGGGAGGATATGAAAGATATCCGCATAGCCGCCGTGATCACATGTGCGCCGGTGGGAGAAATCAGAGACAATTTTAATCGCATGGCTCATTGGACGGCCCGGGCAAAGGCGGAAGGGGCCGCGATTGTCTGCTTTCCGGAGTTGAATATTACAGGGTATATCACCAGTTCGGATGTTCTTGAATATGCCGAACCGGTGCCCGGGCCCAGTACACAGCGAATTGTTGATCTGGCTGAAAAAGAGCGGATCACAATTCTGGCCGGGATTGCTGAAAAAGACACCATGGGGCGTATATTTGCAACTCACCTGGTGGCTGCACCCGGCAAAAAAGTTTTAAAATACAGAAAGTTGCATATCGCCCCGCCGGAAACCGGTGTATATACGCCCGGAAAATCCATTCCCCTGTTTGAGGCAGGTGGCATCAAGTTCGGCATCGGGCTTTGCTACGATTCGCACTTTCCGGAACTTGCCACCCAGATGGCCTTAAAAGGCGCCGATCTTATTTTTATGCCGCATGCCTCACCAAGGGGAACCTGCAAGGAAAAATTCATCTCCTGGATGCGGCATCTGCCGGCCCGCGCTTTTGATAACAGTGTTTTTGTGGTGGCATGCAATCAGGCCTGTGAAAATCGAAAACAGATGCAATTTCCCGGAATTACGGTGATCATCGGGCCCTCGGGCGAAATTATAAAAAAGGACTTGAGCGGCAGGGAAGGGCTGTTGACCGTGGATCTGAAAGCCGAAACCCTGAAAAAAGTCAGGGAGCACCGGATGCGTTACTTTCTGCCCCAAAGGCGGTCGGATCTTTCGGATTTATAGGATCGTGGAAAATAATCAATATCCCAAAAGGCAAGCAAAAGCGGATAATTTTTTTTCGCAGCCCCGTGTTTACCTGCCGACGGGAACCAGTTGATGCATCTTGCCTGACTGTTTGACACGTAAACCTAAAGTTGTAATGGTTTCCAGCAGGGGGCGGCCAAACAGAAAATCGGTCATATCTTCGCTCACGCCGGACTTTTTGACTACCAGACCACGGATTTGAGTATCATACTGAATCATTTCAAGCAGATTTTCGGCGGCCTCATTTTTACATCCTGTGTCCAGTTCCTGCACCATGCGCTTGATAAGGGCATAATCACAGCGCGTCTCATGGTCTTCAATCAATTCCCAAAGCCCCTTGACGCCGGACATCAGATGCCTGCGGGTAAGCCGGTTTTCAGCATACATATTTTCAATGGCCCTTGTATCCCAGCATTTGAGCACCCGGCATTCGACGGGTCGGTCCGCATAAATTTTACACGCATTTTTAATGCCGTCATAAAAAATACAGGTCCAGGCAGTTGCCCGCCCCTTGATTTTAATGAGTTCACCGGCAATTGGTGCCAATTGTCCCTTGACATTGTCACGGGCTAGTTCACCCTTGCGAAGGGTGTACAGGTATCGGGTGTGAATCGCTCCTTTTTCCACCAGGGGCTGATCTTTGATGTGCAGGGACGGGCCGCCTTTTTTGCAGCAGGTGCCGCAGCGTCGGCATTCTGAAATCGAATTTTTTACGAGTTCATCGGCCTTGATGGCGGCGGCCTGTTTGAATAAATTCTGCCCAGACATATTCATGGTATGTTTAATACCGGCTTAAAGGGACTTCCCAAGCAGGTAGGCGTCGTATTCAGTGGAGCCGTGCTGATAAATTTCCAGCATGGCTTCAAATTTTTTCCGGGCGCTGTCTTCCTTCCAGTTTAGCCAGCTTTCCATGTTCTGCCAGGTGCCGATCACCAGCACTTTGTTCGGATCTTCCGGATCCAGGAGGGTTTCTCCTGAAACATAACCGGGTCGATTCATGGCACCGGCTCTGAATTCGGTAAGCAGGGCATTGATTTCCTTGGTCTTGCCTTCTTTAAAATGTCTTTTGATAAAAATTTTAACGAGCACATGGACCTCCCTTCAGCCTTGCCGGTTATCGCCGGAAGCGGTAAAGATGAATATCCTTTGTCCTTCCGGCGTCACTTGATTAAATTATACGCGATACAACTCGGTTTGACAACCGCTTTTACCCGTTTGGTTCTATCCGGGCAAGAGTATTTGGAAAATGGCAGGAGGTAATCCCGCATGTCCGGCGAGAAACGTTTCTGTTGACACGCTGAAATTAAAAAATATATACTGCAATAATTGTTAAATTTCGTTTATAAAACGAATCGATATAATAAACCAAAAAGGGAGGATGTTGATTATGGCGAATATTATGCAGCCGCGGAAAGAGGTCGGTGACGGTTTTTTTGATGATGCCCTTTATGAGTGCTACAATAGACTTGGGTATCCTGCAAACTGGCTTTCGGAAGGCCGGCGGTACAAGGCTGAAGACGCATATGTAATCAGTCATCCTACCTGGTTTTATGAGGACCATCCGGAAATTCCCCGGATATCGATTTATGCGCTTTTTAAGGCAACGGTAAAAAGATGCCCCGATGACGTTGCCGTCATTTTTTTCGACCGGTCCATTACCTATCGGGACCTGGATATTCTGGTAGGTAAATATGCTGCCCTGCTCAAGAATCTGGGGATTCAAAAAGGTGACGTTGTGGCCACCATGCTGCCCAATTCGCTACAGCACATCGTTGCCTTTTACGGCGTCAGCCAGATCGGGGCCATTCATACCCCCATCAATGTCATGTACCAGGCGGATGAGGTTGCTTATCAGATCGAAGACTCCGGGGCCGACAACATTCTGATCCTTGATCTGCTGTATGACAAGGTAAAGGGCCTGCAGGAAAGCGGTCGGTTGAAGAATGTAATTGTCACCAATATAAAAGATTTTGCCGCGCCGGACCCGGTTGTGTCGGACACTATAAAGTTTTTATGGGATATCCCCAAGACAGACGTCCCGGGTACCCTGGATTTTTTTGAATCCCTTGAAAAATTTCAACCCCTGACAGACGGTGCCCCATGCAATCCAATGGAAGATGTTGCTCTTTTACTGTATACCGCCGGCACCACCGGAAAATCAAAGGGTGTCATTGAGACCCATTTCAACCTGGTTTTCAATTCTCTTACCCATACCCATGCCTTCCGGGCCTGGGGCGATCGGGAAGTAAATTTTGCGATCATGCCCATGTTTCATACTGCCGGGTATTTTCTGCATCTGCTGCCGGTAATGTACCAGGGCGGAACCGTCGTTCTGATTCCCATGTTTGATATAAAAGATACGTTCCGGGTGATTCAGACCTACGGAGTGAATGTTATTTTTGCCCCTCCGACACTGTTTATCGCGCTGATGTCCCAGGAAAAGCTCATCGAAGAATATGACCTTACCAGCCTTAAGGTGAGCATCGGATGCGGTGCACCGGTGCCGGTGGCCGTCCAGGAAAATTGGTTCAAATTTTCAGGTGTACGACTGGTCAATGGCTGGGGCATGACCGAAACCAACAGCGGCGGTATTATTTCGATCCCCGGGATCAAGGAAAAACCTGATTCCATCGGAATTCCGGTCTATTCGGAAGTAAAAATATGTGATGAATCTGGAAATATCGTGACCCGCAATGTCGAGGGTGAAATCTGCTACCGGGGATTGCAGGTGGCCAAAGGATATCTGAACAAACCGGATGCAACTCGTAAGGCGTTTCTGACTGACGGATGGTTTCGAACCGGCGACCGGGGATTGCTCGACGATGAAGATTTTGTTCATTTTGTTGACCGGATAAAGGATTTGATTGTGGCGTCAGGATACAACATTGCACCGGTGGAGGTGGAAAATGTGATCTACACACACCCGTCCGTGGAAGAAGTCGCGGTGGTGGGCGTGTCGGATAAATATCGCGGAGAGACGGTCAAGGCAGTAATAGCCTTAAAGGCAGAATTCAAGGACAAGGTTACACAACGAGAAATCATTGATTACTGCCGGGAACACCTTGCTACCTTCAAGGTACCTAAAACCGTGCAATTTATGGATTCTTTGCCGAAAAGTGCCGTGGGTAAAATTCTCAGAAGAGCCCTGCGGGAGCAAAGTTGATAAAACCCCGAAAACTGTTCTCTCCATTCAGGGCTGGAATTGTTAGGCTATTGAGGGTGCTGTTTTTTTCGATTCAACATTTAAAATTCAACAGCCAACATAGTGTCTGAACGGACCTTTCGTTCAGACACTATATAACTCCCTTGTCTGAAAAAGTTTCTATCTCTTCTTTGGAATATCCCAGATTCTGCAGAATGTCGGATGTGCTTTCGCCGAAGGCATCCGGTGGGGTGCGTATAGATCCCGGGGTATCACTGAGTTTGACGGGAACTCCCAGGGCCAGGGCATCGTTGCCGGCCTTGTCTTTGACTTCAAGCACCATTTCCCTTTCACGAAACAACGGGGAGTGCAGCACCTCATCCAGATTTTGAATCCGCCCCCAGCAGATGTCCCGGTCGCCCAGTTCATGATCCCATTCATCCAATGTTTTTTTCTTAAATGTTTCCCGCATAAAATTGATGATTTCCTTGCGGCGGGTTTCATCATACTGCAGGGCTGAATATTCCGGAGCTTCCAGGTGCTCGCAAAGCTGTTTCCAGAAACGGTTTTCCACCGCACCGATGGAAAGATACCGGCCGTCGGCGGTTTCATAAGTGTTGTAACAGGCATAGCGATGGGACAAAAGGGTATTGCCGCGGGCCGGTGCTTTTCCGGTCAGTTGCTGGAAAAAATGTGCTGCCGGCAGAAGGCCCACCATGCCGTCGGTCATGGAGATATCGATATACTGGCCCTTGCCGGTCCTCTGGCGGGCAAAAAGGGCAAGCAGGATACCGATCGCGGCATTCATTCCACCACCGGCGATATCGGCGATCTGGACTCCGGGAATCGAGGGGGGATGATTATCTTCACCGATAAGGTCAAGCACGCCGGCAAAACTCAGATAGTTGGCATCATGGCCCACACGCTCCCGAAAGGGGCCGTTTTGACCAAAGCCGGTAATAGAGCAGTAGATAATTCCGGGGTTGACTTTGCGCACTGCATCATAGCCGACTCCCAGTTTATCAACGACTCCCGGCCGGAATCCTTCCAGAACGACATCCGCCTCTTTGGCCAGACGGAAAAAAATTTCCAGCCCCTCTCCGGTTTTCAAATTCAGGGTCATGTGCTGCTTGTTGCGGTTAATGTTGTTCAAAAAAAGGCCATCGGCCAGAAACCGCCGGTCTTCCACGGAAATGACCTCTGCGCCGTGAT